>JAHLKT010000001.1:0-323519 GCA_020444545.1 Desulfarculaceae bacterium
CAGCGCCTTGAGCGGCATCCGCGACAAGCTGGGGGTCAACCAGACCATCGGGGCCAGCAACGTGTCCTTCGGCCTGCCCGACCGCCGCTCCATCAACGCCGCCTTCCTGGCCATGGCGGTGATGGCCGGGCTCACCTGCCCCATCACCGACCCCACGGTGTGGGAGGTTAAGCGGACCCTGCTCCTTACCGACCTGATGACCGGCAAGGACGAGTTCGCCATGAACTTCATCACCGCTTATCGCGAGCAATTCCCCGAGGACGACTAGGTCCTGGGGTCAAATTTAATTGACGAGGAGCTGACCGTGGCAGACCTGAACGCTATCAAAGAGGCAGTGGGCAAGGGCAAACGCAAGGAGATCGCCGGGCTGGTGCAGACCGCCCTGGACGACGGCGCCAATCCCCAGGAGATCATTAACGACTACATGATCGAGGCCATGAAAGAAGTGGGCGCCCGCTTCGAGGCCAAGAAGATCTTCGTGCCCGAGATGATGATCGCCGCCCGCACCATGCAGACCGGCCTGGACGTGATCAAGCCCCTGCTGGACGCCCAGGGCGCCCAGAAGGAGACCGTGGGCACCGTGGTCATCGGCACCGTGTTCGGCGATTTGCACGACATCGGCAAGAACCTGGTGGTTCTTATGCTGGAAAGCTCGGGCTTCGCGGTGCACAATATCGGTGAGAACGTGCCGCCCGAGAGCTTCGTGGAAAAGGCCCGTGAGCTGGGCGCCGACGTGGTGGGGCTCTCCAGCCTGCTCACCACCGGCGACCCGCACGTCAAGGCCACGGTCCAGGCTCTCAAGGAGTCCGACCTGGGCGGCAAGGTCAAGGTGGTCTGCGGCGGCGCGGCGGTGACCGCCAAGTTCGCGGTGGACACCTGCGGGGCCGACGGTCACGCCACCGACGCGGTGGACGCGGTAAAGACGATCCAGAAGCTAATGGGACTGAGCTAGAAAACCCCTCCCTTCCCCGGTCCCAAGCAGCGCGCGGGGCGTCCACCCCACCCCTCCGGCGCCCCGCGCGCATTTTAATTCTTCGCTGGGAGCGGACATGCCTCCTGATCTTCAGCCTGAGATAATTTTCGAGCCCGCCAACCAGAGCGCCCCGGCCCGGCCGGAGCAGAACCTGCTGCAAGCGGCCCAGGCCGCCGGCGTGGGACTGGAAGCGCCCTGCGGCGGCAAGGGGCTCTGCGGCAAGTGCCGGGTGCGCCCCGAGGGCGAGGCCACCCCGCCCACCCCGGGGGAAAAGGCCCTGTTAGGCCCGCGCCTGGCCGAGGGCCTGCGCCTGGCCTGCCAGTGCGCCCTGCCCGGCGGGGGCACGGTGTTCGTGCCGCCGGAGAGCCGCCGGGGCGAGGCGGTGATCCTCACCAGCGGCCGCGCCGAGGGCCTGGAGGTGGAGCCCGCCATCACCAGCCACGAGCTGAGCCTGAGCGCCCCCAGCCTGGAAGCGCCCGAGGCGGCCCGCGAGCGCCTCTTCGCGGCCCTGGCCCAGGCCTGCGGCCATGGGCCCGAGGGCGGCTTCGAGCTGCCCATGGGCCTGATGCGCGCCCTGCCCGGCCTGCTGGCCGAGAGCCACGGCCGCCTTAGCGCGTACTTGCGCCACGGCCGCGAGGTGGTGGCGCTGCGCCCGGCCGGGGCCCCGCCCGCCCTGGGCCTGGCCGTGGACCTGGGCACCACCACCATGGTGGCCTATCTCTGCGACCTGAGCGACGGCCAGCTATTGTCGGTGAGCGCGGCCCTGAACCCGCAAGGCCACTGGGGCGCGGACGTGATCAGCCGCATCTCCGCCTGCCAGGGCGACCCCCAGGCCCTGGAAGAGATGAGCGCGGCGGCGGTGAAGAGCCTAAATCAGCTGGCCCGCGACGCCTGCGCCCAGGCCGGGGCCGATGTGGGGCGCATCCTGGAATGCGTCATGGTGGGAAACTCGGCCATGCACCACATCTTCCTGCGCCTGGACCCCGCCGGTCTGGCCCAGGCGCCCTACGCCCCTCTGGCCCGGCGGCCGGTGGAGCTCAAGGCGCGGGAGCTGGGCCTGAAACTGGCCCCCGAGGCCTGGTTGCACTGGCTGCCGCTCAAGGCCGGTTTCGTGGGCGCGGACATCGTGGCCGCCGCCCTGGCCGTGGGCGCGGACCGGCTGGAGGAGCCCACCCTCATCCTGGACCTGGGCACCAACGGCGAGATGGTCCTGGCCGCCCACGGCCAGATGCTGGCCTGCTCCACGGCAGCGGGCCCGGCCCTGGAGGGCGGGCATATCGGCCAGGGCATGCGCGGCGCTCCCGGCGCGGTGGAGCGCGCCCGCCTGGCGGACACCGGCGGCCTGCCCCTGGAGCTGGCGGTGATCGAAGGCGCGGCGCCTATCGGCTTCTGCGGCTCGGGCCTGGTGTCTGTGCTCAGCTGCCTGCTGGAGGCCGGGGCCTTGGGAGAGTCGGGCCGCTTCGACCAGGAGCGCACCGGGGAGCACCTGCGCAAGGGCGAACGGGGCCCGGAGTACCTGGCCGCCAAGGCCGAGAGCACCGGCCACGGCCAAGCCCTGGTGCTCAGCGCGGCGGACGTGGCCGAGCTGCAACTGGCCAAGGCGGCCATCCGGGCCGGGGCCGAGGTGCTCATGAAGCAGATGGGCGTGGCCAAGCTGGAGCGGGTGTTGTTGGCCGGGGCTTTCGGCAACTATCTGGACCCGGCCGAGGCGCGCCGCCTGGGCATGTTCCCCGAGGTGCCGGCGGCGGCCATCGAGGGCGTGGGCAACGCCGCCGGAGTGGGCGCGGTGATGGCCCTGCTCAGCACCCGCCAGCGCCGCCGGGCCCTGGAGCTATCCGAGGCCATGGGCTACGTGGAGCTGTCGGGCCACCCCTTGTTCAACGACCTGTTCGTGGACAACATTCCCTTCCCCCCGGCCTGAGCGGCACTCCCCCAAAACAACAAACCGGAGCGGCCAGGCGGCCGCCCCGGTTTTATTGCAGGTGGGCGCTGGACGCGGCTACTTGAATTCCTTGTGGCAGGCTTTTTTCTGGGCGTCCAAGAGGTCGTAGGCCTCCTTGATCGCCGCCGGGTCGCCGCTCTCGCCGGCCACCCGGAGGGCCTGGGCCGCGGCCTCGAACTGGGGATACATGGCCGCGCCTTTGTCCTCGTCCTGGAAGCTGATCATGTGCAGGCAGTTGTCGCAGAACAGCGCGACCTCGGCCGGGCTGACCTGGCCGCCCTCGGCCAGGGCCTTACCGATCTCCTTGAAGCGCTTGCCCATGAGCTTCTTGAGCTTCTTGTAGGAAGAAGGCTGCTCGCCGGGCTCCAGCACCTCGTCGGCCTGGTTTTCCTCGGGCGCGGGCTCGCTCACCGACAGCTCGCCGCCTTCCGGGGCCTCGGCGGCCTCGTCCTGGTGGAGAACCTCCTGGGTGGAGACCTTGAACTGCACCTTCACCGAGGTCTTGCCCTTTTTGGTCTTGAGCTCTTCCTTGACCTTGATCAGGCCCTCGAACTCCATCTCCTCGTTGCTCACCTGGATGGAGCCGTCCTCCAGCTGGTCGGCCAGACGGCGCAGATACTCCACCGCTTCCTCGCGGCTAAAGGCGTGCTTGGCCTTTTTCTTGTTGGGATCGTTCGGCATGTCTCATACCCTCACTTGGTTTTGGCGCTTGCGGCCTTTTTGCGGGTGCTTTTCTTGGCAGCGGCCCTCTTGGGCGAGGCGGCTCGTTTGGTTTTGGGCGCGGCGGTCTTTGGGGCCGCGGCGGGCTTGGCGGCCTTGGGAGCCGCAGGCTCCCGGGCCGGCGCGGCGGGCGCGGGAGACGGCTCCGGGGCCGGGGGCTCGCTGCTGATGACCATGGCGGGCACGGCCCCCTCGCCGCGTTGCAGGTCTTTCCAGCTCAGCTCCAGGGACAGGCGGTTCTTGCCCTTTTTTTGCGAGGCGCTGAGGCTCAGCTCCAGGGGCGCGCCGGAATCCAAGGTCAGGCTCACGTGCTCCCCGCCCACTTGCAGGCACACCGAGCCGGCCTTGAGCTTCCGCACCAAGTCCTCCAAATGGCCCAGGGCCTGGGAGGCGCCGAGGCCCGCCTTGTAGGAGATTTCATTCTTGCCCATGCGCTTGTCCTTGCTTGGAGATTGACACCGCTATTGCTTCGGCCTGCCTCCCGCGCCCCTAGCCGGTATCGGGCGCGGCGCGGGGCCGCCGGTTATGGCGCGGTCACACCAAAGAGGCCAACACTCCGGCCAGGGCCTCGGGGTCCAGGCGCTCCGGGTCTTGCGGGTTCACCAAGGGGGCGTCCACCAGCCGCACGCCCAGGGCCTCGACCGCCTCGGCATCCACCCCGCCGGGGTACACGCCTTGGTCCCGGTCCACCAGCACGTAATGCAACAGCTCGCCCGCCGGGATGTCTTGCCCCTGGCGCAGGTAACGCAGCAGCTCGGCGGTCTGGAAGGCCACGCTGGGCTCAACCACCTCGGGGTCGCGCCCGGTGCTGGGCACATAGACCTTGGGGCAGGCGTTGGCCGAGATGGCCTCGCGCACCCCGGCGGGCAGCAGGTTGGCCACCAGGCTGGAGTAGAAGCTGCCCATGGGGTAGCAGATCAGCTCGGCCTGCTCGATGAGGCCGCGCACCTTGTCCCGGATCAGGGGAGCCTCCACCGGGCTGCCGTCGCTGCCGCTCAAGTAAAGCTCGCGGATGGGCGAGGCCAGCGGAGGCACCTCGCGGCCGGTGAGCAGATGCTGGCCCACCACCAGGGAGCCGTCGGCCAGGCGAGCGGCCAGTTGCAGATCCTGGCTGACCACCGGGCGCACCGTGCCCCGCACCAGGGCCAGCTTGGAGAACATGTAGATCACCGGGTCAAGATGACGGCCCTGATTGAGGTAGCCGCCCACCAGCACCAGATTGCCCAGGCTGGCCCCGCGCAGGTCGAAGTCTTCGGGCAGGGCCTCGGCCGCGAAACCCAGGTGGCTGCGCACGATCTTGCGCATGGGGTCGGGGATGTCGGCCACCAGGGGGTCGGAGCCCTCCACCAGGGCGGTCAGCTTGCGGCGCAGCTCCTCCGGCGAGGCGCCCTTGTCCAGGCGGGTGGCGAACAGCCGCCCCACCTCGGGGTTGCCCCACACCGTGCGGTCGGCCAAGGCCATCATGCGGTTGCGAAGATCGCCCACCGCCGGCATGTTGAAGGCCTTGCGCAGGGTGGCCGAGGAACCGCCCGAGTCAAAGGGCGTGATCAGATGGGTGCTGTTATGGGTGTAGCGCACCAGCACCCGGCACAGGGGGCCCAGCGCGCTGCCTCCGCTGAAGAACAGGATGTTGGGCCCCAGCTCCGGGGCGCGCTCCAAACGGGCCAGCTTGCGAGGGTCGGGCAGGGGCACCCGGCGGGTGACGTGGATGGCCTTGTCGCGGGTCACGCCGTCTCACCCAGGGCGTCGTAGAGCCGCGAGGCCGCGCCCAGGAAGTCCACCCCGCCGCCGAGCTCGTAGACTCTCACTCCGCTCAGGGCCTCCAGATAGGCCCGGTCCGAGTGGTCTGGCTCGTTGCCATTGCTCAGGAAGAACAGGCCCCAGTCTTTTTTAAAAGCGGCCAGCAGGTCGGGCCGCGCGGCCAGGTCGACCAGGCGCATATCCAGGGGCCCGCCCTCGCGTTGCCAGTTGAGCAGGGCTAGGGCGTCCAGGGGGCCGCTGAGCTTGAAGCGGTCCGGGCCGAAGCACTCGGCCACATTCACGTCGTACTTGTGCTCCAAATCCCAGATCTCGCTGCCGGTCAGCTCGGCGAACTGCTCCCGCTCGCTCACCGGGATCACACCGGTCAGGTCGGGGTTGTTCAGGGCGGTGCCCGGATTGATGCGGGGCAGCTTGGGCACTCCGGTCATCCGCGCCCTGCCCTCCCGGCGGCGCACCAGCAGGCGATCGTTGGAGATGAAGGTGGCGCCTAGGCTCATCAGGTGCAGGGCCAGGGTGGACTTGCCCATGCCCGAGAAACCGGCCAGCCCCAGGCCGCCGCCCCCCGGGCGGCACACCCCGGCGGCGTGGGCCAACAGGGCGCCCTGGTCCAGCTCCAGCTGGATCATGCGGCTGTTGATGAAGTTGACCACCTGGTTGCTGTTGGCCAGGCAGGGCCCCACCGCCAGATGCACCTCCTTGCCAAAGGCGAAGATCATGCCGGTGAGGCGTTTCCTGACCACCCGGCCGTCGGCCAGATCGGCCCATTCTTCCTTGATCTTCTTCTTGCCCGGGTCGGGCTGCTTTTGCTGCAAGGCCAGGCCGGTGTCTAGGGGCGCGGTCTCCAGGGCGGTGATGCACAAGGCTCCCTGCGCCACCGGGGCCACGAAGGGGCCGAAATAGTCCTTGAGCTCCTCGATCAGGGCGAGGCTGTTGCTTGCCACCCGCATCTCCCAGCCGGCCAGGGACAGGCCCAGGTCATGCTCCGGGGGAAGCTCGTCGCTCAGGCGGGTGGCCATCTCGGCCACGCTGCGAAAGAGGCTCATGCGCCCAGCTCCTTGCCGATGTGATCGGCGTAGGCCGCAGCCGCGTCGATGCCGCAGCCCTCCAAGAGGCCCCGGAAGCCGCCGAAGGCCGATACCTCAAAGACCACCGGGCCATCGGCGGTTTCGGCCACGTCCACGCTGGTGAAATCCAGGCCGAAGATTGCCTGGGCCTTGCTCGCCATCTCGATCACCGCCGGTTCGGGCTGGTAGGCGGCGTAGCGGCCTCCGGCGCGGTGGGTGGTGTTCCAGGAGTCGCGGCTGCCCACCCGGGCGTAGGTGGCCAGATACTCGCCGCCCAGGAAGACCAGGCCCAGGTCCTGGCCCGGCAGCTCCAGGCGCTTCTGGGCGTAGATGATCTGGTTGCCCGAGGCCTTGAAGTTGGCCAGGTCCTCGCGCACCCCGTTGGCCGGGTCGATGAGCGCCATGCCCCGCGCCTTGGAGGTGTAGAGCGGCTTGAGCACGCTGGGGCCGAAGCCCTCGATGGCCCGGGCCGCCTGCTCCACGTCCTCGGTGACCACGGTGGGCGGCAGGGGGATGCCCGCCGCGGCCAGGCTGACCGTGCAGGTGAGGCGGTTGAGCACCGCGATGATCTTGGAGGGCCGGGAGAAGATGCGCACCCCCTGGGCCTCGATGAAGCGCAGCAGCTCCAGGCGGTCCAGAAGCTCCGGGCTGTAGGCCGGGCCCACCTTTTTGACCGCCAGGCCGTCCAGGGCGGTGAGCTCCACGTCCTGGCACCAGGCCTTGCCGGTGCTCAGGTCGCAGGAGACCTGGCCCAAATCCACCAGCAGGCGAAAGCCGGTGCGCTCGGCCAGGGCGTCGGCCAGACGTTCGCTGGACCAGCCTCCGGGCAACCCCACCACCGCGATTTTCAACTGTGCCGTCACTGCCGTCATCCTCATGGCTTGAGGTTAGCTTAGTAGATCAGGGCCTTTTCCGGGTAGCGGAACTCGGCCCAGGGTTGCCCTTGGTGCTGCAAGAGCTTTTCCATCAAGTATACCGAGCGCAGGAACATGTCCCGCGCGAAACGGCGGTTCATCTCGAAGCGGGTGGAGCTGAACAGGCTGCGGGCCAGGCCCAGGGTCAGGCGGGCCTGGAAGGTCTCGTCGCCGGTGAGCTGGGCGAACTTGCGGGCGAAGCGCAAGAAGGCTTCGATGGCGGCCTCCACCCGGGCGCGCATTTCGCGCTGGAAAACCGGCAGCCGGAAATTGGAGACCAAAAACACCGACACGTCTTGCGCGTAGTCGGTCTCCCGGGAGCGGTGCAGGTCGATGAAGTGAATGCGCTCCTGGTCGCCGCTGTAGATGATGTTGTTCAAATTCAAATCGCCGTGAATGAGCACCGAAAAGGGCGCGATCAGGCCTTCGGTGGCCTCTTCCAACATGCCCAGCCGGCTGCCGAAGGAGTGCAGGGGCAAATCCCCGATGCCCAGCTGCCCGGTGTCTAGCTCCGGGTGCATGCGAAACACCGCGTCCTGGCGGCGTCTCAGTTGGCCCACGAAGTCGGCGGACACCGGCTCCGGCTTGCGGGTCACGCTCCAGGCGTGACCCAGGGTCTCCTCCAAAAGGAACAGAGCGTTGCCCAGGTCTTCCTCCTGGGCGTTGAGCACCATGTCCTGCAAGGTGCAGCCGGTGAGGTACTCCATGAGCACCGAGGCGTTGCCCTCGCCGTCGGGCTGGAACTCCCATATCTTGGGGGGCAGGCCGGGGATGATCTTGTCCCAGCGCTCGGTGTTCTCCTTCTCGCTGGATAGCTTGGCCAGGTTGCCGTGCTTGAACAGCACCGGCCGGGCCGCTTCCTCGCTGGGCTTGCGGGTCACGCCGATGCGGCAGCCAGAGCGGGTGCCCCAGATGGACTCGAACTCCACCTGGGAGATGGGCGGCTTTTCCCCGCTGGCCCCCAGGCCGTCGGTGAGGGCGCGGTACTGATGAATCTTCATCTTCTCGCCCATCACCGAGAACAGGATGGCCTCGCCGATGTTCAACAGGCTGTCGCCCATGCGCTCCAGGTAGTTGGAGATGAACAGGGCGGTGACCAGGTCGCCGGGCTCGCCGCCGTCGCGCAGCTCGCTCAGCACCCTGGCGAAGCGCTCCTGGTGCAAGTTGTCCAGGTTGAACTCGCACTGGCAGATGCGGAAGGCCAGGCTGGCGTCGTGGCGCTCCACCGCGCGCACGATGTGGCTCAGGCCCGAGAGCACCTCCTGGAACATCTCCTCGAAACCGAAGCCCCCCACAAAGGACGCCACCGAGAGGTGGTTCATCTGGCGGGGGATGTTCACCGCGAAGTCGGCCATGCGCTCCAGGTTGCTGGTGATGGTGTTCATGGAGCGAAGTAGGGCCACCTGCTGCTTGCTCATGCCCTGGGGGGTCATGAGCAGGGTGAAGGTCTTTTCCTCGATAAGGCTCTTGAGGGTGTCGATGTAGTCGTCGCCCGAGGCGATCTTGTCCATGCCCCGGTGGGAGGGGGCTTGCAGGAACTTCAGGGTCTGCTCCACCTGGGAGGTGACCGCGCTGACCATGAAGCGGAAGTTTTCCCTGAGCTCGTCCAGTGTGCTCATCAGGCCGGATTTCCGCGGCCGCCTCGGCGGCTACTTGCTTTGATAGGTTTCAATGAGCAGAGGCTGCCCGCCCTCTTCGGTGGCGGGCTCCTCCTCGTTCCAGCGGAATTTGAGGGTCAGCTTGATGCCCTCGCCCTTGCGCTTGGCCTCCACCTCCAGGTTCACCAGGCCCTGGGGCTTGAGCACCAGGCGCTTGCCGTTGGTGGAAAAGACCAGGGCCCCGCTTTGGAAGCCGTCTTTCAGCGCGGCGAGGTAGCGGACGATGGACTGCGGGTCCTGCATGGACTGGTGCTTGAATCGCCCCATCTGCTCGGACATGACGAATGCCTTCTCCCGTGCGCCGCCCGGCGGCTATGCCAGGCGCTCGCGGTATTGTTCGATTACTTGCTCGCGGCTGGCCCCGGCCAGGCTGAGGCTCTTGCTGATGGCCAGCTCGTCCCAGGCGGGTTGCAGGCCCACCTCGCGTTCCAGCTTGGCGCGCTCCACCCGCGCCGGTTCCTTGATCTTCACCGACAGGTGGGTGTCGTCGCCCATGAAGATGAGCAGCTCGCGGCCATTCAAACAGCCTTCGCGGTTCTTGCGGGTCAGGGCGCCGATGAGAAACTCGGTGTACTCGCGGGACTGGGGGTTCCACACCTCGTAGCCGTCCACGTCGTAGTCGGCCAACAGGATGGGCCAGAACTGCTCGGGATGGGGGATGACCACCCCGCCGCCCAGGGAGCGGGTTTCCTCGATCACCTCCGAGGCCCGGTAGAAGTAGTCCAGGGAGAACTTGCTCTTCACGATCTTCTTGACCGCGCTGAGCAGCAGCAACGCCCGGCGCGGGTTGATGGCCGGGTGCTGGAGACTCATGGCCTCGACATACTCGCTAAGGAGCTTGTTCTTGATCATGGCCGGCGGGGTGCGGTCCTCGTAAAGCTCCATGAGCTTGCCCAGGCGTGCGGTGCAAAAGCGCACGAAGGCCACCACCTCGGGCCCGGCCCCGGTCTCCACCACCGCCTCTTCCAGGTCTCCCTCGTAGGCAGGGTCGACGATGGTGTCCATGAACTGGAACAGCTGGCTGGAGCGGTATTTGAAGGTGTGGGCCAGCATGGAGGAAAGCACCCCGGCGTCCTTCAGCTTGGCGGCGCTCAAATGCAGCAGAAGCTGCACCTTGCGCTGGAAGCCCGAGGAGTAGCAGTCGATCTCCGCCCCGGCGAACCCGCCCCAGGTGAGCAGCTGGTTGTGCTGGGTGGGGATGATCAGGCTGGTCTCAGCATTGGGGAACATGGCCTCCACCCGCCCGGCGATGAGCTCCATGGGTATCCACTCGGGATGCCAGTGGATGGCCAGGAGCTCCTTCTGGCGGGGATACACCGCGCTGGGCGTGAGCACCATTTCGCGCTGCTCGGGGCTCAGCTCGATGTCCACGATGGACAGGTAGGTCCGCTCGTCCTCTTCGCTGATATCCCGGGTGGCTTTGTCCAGGTCCCAAGCTGTCAAATCGGGCGGAGCCGGGGCGCAGGAGGTCAGGATGGGCTTGTTGTCGGACATAGGTCGTTACTCACCTTCGCGCCCCGCGGGGCTTCCGCCTCCGGGATGCCTGGTTCGGCCAGGGCCTAAGCCCCCGGCCGCAAACTGACAATTAATCTATCCCCAGTATGAGGGCCGAATTGTTACGAAAGGGTGAAGGTTTGGTGAACTTGGCCCGGCAAGGGACCAAAGGCCCAGGCTGCCTGGGCTTGGGAGGGTCCAGGGCGCACGGGGCGCATGGGGACGGGGCAAAACAACGGGGCGGCTTGGCTGGGCCGCCCCGTTGCGGGGAGGGGGCGGGGTCCGGCGGGGTGGCCGAACGCGCCCTTATCAGGAGGCTGGTTTTATTCGCCCACGGCGCCGGGCTCTCTCATAACCGGGGCGTTCTCGTGGGCCGCGCTGAAGGGCTTGCCCTCCAAGAAGCGCCCCAGGAGCAACAACCCCATGAAGCGCTCCGGGTCCTCGGCCAACAGGGCGGGCATCTCGGCCAGGCTGCCGCGCAGCACCCGCTGGCGCTCCAGGTCTCCGGCCCAATAGACCACCGCGCAGGGCAGGTCCGGAGCCAGGTAGTCCGAAAGCACCTCGAACAAGTGGGGCGCGTCGGCCAGGGCCATATAGAAAATGGCGCTGTGCTCCTGCCCGGCCAGGAGTTTCAGCAGCTCCCGGGCCGCCTGGTCAGGCTCGGCCAGGCTCATGTCCGGGGCCAGGCCGTGGCCGGTGAGCACAAAGGGCGCGGCCTGGATGAGAAAGCGGGCGTCGTGGGCGGGCAGGATGCTGGCCTTGAGCGCGGCCAGGGCCGCGGCGTCGGCCCCCAGGCCGGGGATGACGATCACCTCCTGGGGTTTGCACTTCTCGGCGTAGGAGTGGCCCGGCCCGAAGAGGCAGGGATTGCCGAATTCCAAGAGGCCCACATCCAGGCCCCGGTCCAGCATTTCCTGCACCTGTTCAACATGGGCCGTGAACTTGGCCTGGCGGTTGGCCCGGAACAGGGGCAGATCCTCCGGGCTCAGGGTGGCGAAGTGCTTGCCCTCGTAATCCCAGAAGCCTTCCCAGGGGTCGAAAGCGATTGTGGTGTCGCCGATGTAGTCCGCGAACAGACGGGCCTGGCGGGCCGGAGCCAGTATCACGTCCATGCGCTCCATGACCTCCAGGGCCTGCAAGGTGGCAGTGGCCGGTCCGCCGGGACCGCAGCCGATCAGATAGAAAAAGCCGTGATGAAAATTGGGCGTGGCGTTTCCGGCCTGGCCGGGCATGAGGCTGCTCCCTCCCCGCCGGGGCGGGGCGCAAAGATGATCGATCCGGGGGCGAAGCCGCGCGAAAGGGGCCTAGCCCTTGCCCTCGTAGCAGGGGATGCACAGGGTGCGCCCCTCCAGGCGGCGGGTGCGCGACTCCATCACCGCCTCGCCGCACTCCTCGCACTTGAGGCTGGCCAGCAGGCGGGCCTGATGGGGCATGGGCACCATGGGCTCCTTGACCTCGAACAGCTCGCCCAGCGGCGCGTCCATGATGTCGCTGCTGCGCTCCTCTCGCAGGGCCATGAGGCGCTTCTTGTCCTCCGGGCTGATTACGCCCTGGGCCAGTTGCTGGTTGAGCTTGGTGAACTCCGACTCCGGGCCGCCCAGGCGGCCGGCGTCGAAGACCAGGCGCACCCCGGAACCGTCGCTGCGGCGGTAGAAGGTGAAGGCCAGCTTGCCGTTGTCGATGAACTTGAGGTTGCCCTTGCCGAAGGTGCAGCCGGTGAGCGCCTGGATGGCGTCCACCGCGCACATGTCGGTCTCCACCAGGGCCACGATCTCCTCGTCCTCGGCGCGGCCCATCTCGTTGACCACGTACTCGCCGGCCCTAAGGCCGATGGCCAGGCCCGGGCACCAGTGGCCGTGGAAGTCGATGGCGCGTTCTACCTGCGCGGGGGTCAGTTGGCATTCAGCCATGGGATCATCTCCGATGGTTGGTATTGGATTGCATGTTTATGAGGCCGTTTGGGGGGCGGGCCGACGAGCCTTGACCAGGTAGCCCAACTCGTCGTCCAAGAGGGTCTCCACCACCAGGCCGGCCGCGCTCATCATGGCGCGCATCTCGTCGTCCGGGGGCAGCATGTCCCGCTCCACCACGGTGCCCGCCTTGCGGTGGGTGTCGTTGATAAAGGCCTTGGGCATGAAGTGCACCACCAGGAGCACCCCGCCCGGCTTGAGCAGCCAGGCCAGGCGCTCCAGGGCGGCGGGTTGGTCGTCGAAGTGGGGGAAGACCTGGTGGCAGATCACGCGGTGGTAGCTCTGAGGCTCGGCGGGCAGCTCCTCCACCGCGGCCCGCTCCACCCGCACCCAGGACATGCCCGCAACCCGCCGGCGGCAGACATCCACCATGCCCTGGCTGATGTCCAGAGCCAGCAGGCGGCCGCCCGGCCCCACCACCGAGGCCAGCTCGGCGGTGAGGCGTCCGGTGCCGCAGCCCGGCTCCAGCACCGCCTGGCCCGGACCCAGTTCCCCGGACGCCAGCAAACGGGCCAGCTTGGGGCGCTCAGTCTCGCCGTATTCGATGGCGGCCCAGTCGGCCTCCACCTGGGCGTCGAAGAACTCGGCCTTATCCTGGTTCATGACTACTTCTTTTCCATGAAGGACGGTTTGGCCCCCAAGGGACCGTAACGCTTGGCCATGGCCGCGTACACCGGCTTGCCGTTCAGGAAGGCATAGAGCTCGTCTGCCTTGGAGGCCAGGTCCACGTCCGCGAAGGCCTTCGGCTTGAGCACCTTGCCGATGGCGTAGGCATCGGCAAAGGCGGTGCCCAGGTTGGTGGTGTACCAGTTGAAGGGGAAGAGCACGTACACCTGGCCGTCCTGGAAGGCGCGCAGGGTCTGGTAATAGCCGGGCTTCTTGGCGTAATCCGCCGCCACCAGGGTGAGGCCGCCGCCGTCCACGAAGATCACCGGCGGGTTGAGCTTCAAGAGCCTTTCCTTGTCCACCATCAGGTGGCCGCCCTTGGCCAACCCTGCGGCCAGGTTCTTGGCCCCCAACCAGCGGAAGGGCAGATAGTTGGGGTCCGTGCTCTCCAGGCCGTGCACCCCCTTGAAGCCAATGCCGCCCACGTAGGCCGCCGGGGCGGGCCCGCCCTGGGCGCCGCGTTGGGCCAGGTCCTTTTGCAGGGCCAGCAGATAGTCCACCACCGCTTGGGCCCGCTGCTGTTTATTTAGCACCTCGCCGGCCAGCTTCATGGAGTCCAGCACCACCTTGCTGAAAGAGGCGAAGGGGCCGTAGGAGAGCACCACCACCGGAATGTTCAGCAGGCCTTGCAGACGATCGGCCTTGGCCCTTTCCAGGTAGGTGATGAACACCACCTGGGGCTTGGCCCCCAGCACCCCCTCCAGGTCGGGCAGGTTGTTGATGGCCGCGACCCCGCCCGGGGTGATGGTGGGCAGCTTGGCCAGCTGCGGTTGGGCGTAGAAATAGGGCCGCCCGCCGGGGAAGCGCTTCTCGAAGCCCTCGATGCCCACCACCTTGTCCGTGGCTTGCAGATACACGATCAGGCGCAGACAGCCCGGCCCCAGGCACACGATGCGCTCCACCGAGGCGGGCACCGTCACCTTGCGGCCGGTCATGTCGGTTATGGTCTTGCCCTTGGCCAGGGCGGGCGCGGCGATGAGCAGCAGGCAGGCGGCCAGGGCGGCGGCCAGCAGGCGGTAGGATTTCAAGCGAGTCATCTTGTTTGCTCCTAAGCGTGTCGATGATGGGCCGGGCCCTCGGGCGCCGGGGCGGCGGGGGCGCGGCGGGCCGCGGCTTGGGGTATCACCACCCGCTGGCCCTGCACCTCGGCCAACACCGCCTCGATGCCGTAGACCTCGCGGATGTGCTTGCCGGTGAGCTCCGGCGGGGTGAGCAGGGCGTGCACCTTGCCTTGCACCATGAGCACCAGGCGGTCCATGTAGCGCAGGGCCAGGTTGATGTCGTGCAGGCACACCGCCGCGCCCAGGCCTTGGCGGCGCACCGCGTGCACCAAGAGCTCCATGACCTCCAACTGGTTGCGCAGGTCCAGGTTGCTGGTGGGCTCGTCCAGGAGCAGCAGGTGCGGCTCCTGGGCCAGGGCCCGGGCGATGACCACCTTCTGGGCCTCGCCGCCGCTCAGGCTGGCCACGGGCCGGAGCGCCAGATCCTCCAGGCCCATCTGGGTGATCACACCGCTGACCACCTCCAGGTCGTGGGCCGTGGCGTTCCATTGGATATGGGGCTTGCGGCCCAGGAGCACCGCGTCGAACACGCTGAGCGGTTCGCGCTCCTGACTCTGGGCCACATAGCCGATGAGCCGGGCAATGGCCTGGCCGCCCAGCTTGGCCAGGTTTTGATCCTCCACCATGACCACCCCTTGGCTGGGGCGCAGGATGCGGTCCAGGCACTTGAGCAGGGTGGACTTGCCCGCGCCGTTGATGCCCAGGATGCCCACCGTCTCGCCGTGCAGGAGCGAAAGACTAAGGCCCCGGAGCACCTCGCGGCCGTTGTAGCCGAAGTGCAGGTCTCTGGCTTCCAGGGTCATCGCCGGTCCCCTTTCAGCAAGAGATAGAGGAATAGGGGCGCGCCCATGAAGGAGGTGAGCACCCCCACCGGCAGGCTGCCCGAGCCCACCAGCAAGCGCCCGATGGTGTCGGCCGCGATGAGCAGCAGGGCCCCCACCAGGCCCGAGCAGGGCACCAGAAGGCGGTGGTCCCCGCCCACCAGGCGGCGGCTGATGTGCGGGGCCAACAGGCCCAAAAAGGCGATGATGCCGTGGAAGGCGGTGGCCAGGGCCACCAGTAGCGAGGCCAGGAGCATGCCCACCAGCCTTAGGCTGGTGACGTTCACCCCCAGGCCCGAGGCGGTCTCCTCCCCGGCCAACAGGGCGTTCAGGTCCCAGCGGCGGCGCAGGAAATAGGCGCTGACCAGCAGGGTGGCCACCCCCAGCAGGCCGATCTCCTGCCAGTTGGAGCGGGCCACGTCGCCGAAGGTCCAGAACACCACCGTGGCGATCTCGGTCTCGGTGGCGAAGTATTGCACCAGGATGGTGCCGGACATGAACAGCGAGGACATGGCCACCCCGGCCAGGATGACCGACGAGGCGCTCATCTGGCGCATACGGGCCAGGAGCAGGATGACCCCGGTGGCCAGCATGGCCCCGGCAAAGGCCATGAGGGTGACCGCGTAGAGGCTGGAGAACATGAACATGCCGGTGTCCGCGGTGTAGAGCCCGGCGGTGGTCACCTCGCCCGCGCCCATGAACACGATGGCGAATGCCGCGCCGAACATGGCCCCGTGGCTCATGCCCAGGGTGAAGGGCGAGGCCAATGGGTTGCGCAGCAGGCTCTGGGTCATCAGGCCCGAGAGCCCCAGGCCCCAGCCGGTGACCAGGGCGGCGGTGATGCGCGGCAGGCGGATGTTCCACACCACCACGTCGGAAGCGCCCTCCCCCCGGCCCAGGAGGATCATCAGCACCTTGAAGGGCGAGAGATCGTAGGAGCCCACGGCCACCGCTTGCAGGCCCAACAGCAGCGTGACCGCGGCTAGGGCCGCCAGGAGCAGGTAGCGCCGCCGAAGGCCCGCGCCGTAGCGCTGGGTGAGGCCCGCGGCGGCGGTGGGGGGCAGGCTGGCGGGGTGGCTCTTCATGCTAGATGTTCTCTCTCCGCTTTTTGGCGCGGGCGAGGCGCCCGAGGGACGCCCCGCCCGTGGTCCTTAGAAGCTGAACTCCACGCCCAGCATCCCGTTGATGCCCGGCATGGGGTAGCCGGGCTTGTACTCGTAGTCCTGGTTGGTCAGGTTTTCGCCCGCAGCAAAGACCTTCATGTCCAGGCCCCACAGGGGGAACTCGTAGCTCAGCTTGGCGTTGAAGATCAGGTAGCCGTCCACCTGGTTGCGCGCCCCGGCGTAGCGGGTGTCGCTCACGTAGTAGTTGTCCACGTACATGGCGTCCACGCTGATCAGGAAGCCGGGGAAGAAGTTCCAGTTGGCCCCGGCCGAGCCGCTCCACTGCGGCGCGTAAGGGGTGTCCTCCGGGCTGCGGTCCATGTAGGTGCCGCCGATGAACAGCGACAGGTCGCGCATGGGGTCGAAGGTGAGGGTGGCCTCCACGCCCTGGTTGTCGAAGTCGCCGATGTTTTCCCAGTGGGGCGGGCCATAGACCAGCACCAGGCGGTCGCTGCCCTGGTCGCGGAAGTAGGTGAGGTCCGCCTTGATCCAGGAGGCGAAGCGGTGGGCCACGCCGATCTCGAAGTGGTTGAGCTCCTCGGGCTTGAGGTCCTCCCACAGGGTGTTGTGCCAGAACAGGTTAGACTGCTGCACCACGTAGACCCCGGGGTAGTTATAGGTGTGGGCGAAGTTGGCGTGCAGCTCGCTCTGCTTGTAGCGCAGAATGGCCCCGGCCTGGTAGCCGACCTCGTCGCTGAACTCGCTGTGGTTGAAGTAGCGCAGGCCGCCGGAGGGGATGAAGGTGAACTCGCCCAGCTTGAACTCCTGGCTTATGGCCGCGTAGGGCTGGGTGAGGCGGAAGGTCTCCTTTTGGCCGCCGTTCTGCTTGCCTGTGGCCCTGACGATGAGCACCTTGCCCGAGATGTAGTCCAAATCCAGGCCCAGGGTGAGGGCCCCGCCCTCCCACATGGTCAGGGTCTGGCGGGCCCGGGCCCCGTAGTTGCTGTAATCGGTGCGGGTGTCGCTGCCGTCGCTCTGGTCCTGCCAGTCCAGATGGCCGTCGTCCCAATAGCCCTTGATATAGCCGTAACCCCAGTCGTACTTGTTGTCCAGCTTGGCGATGGTCACGGTGTCGCGGGTCTTGAAGGTGCCGTCGCTCAGCTCGGGATGGCCTTCGGGGCCGGGGTCGTCGGACCAGTTGCTGGTGTGGTTTACCAGCAGGCTGAAGCGCAGATGGTCGTCAAAGCTGTAGCCGATGTTGCCGTAGTAGTTTTGCAGCGAGCCGCCGGAGTGGTCGCGCTGGCCGTCGCTGTAGCGGTAACTCTGCACCAGGTAGTAGTCGAAGCCCTCCACCTTGCCGCCGGTCTTGGCCACCTCCACCAGGGTGTTGAAGGAGCCGCCCGAAAGCTTGAACTTGCCGTCGAAGCCGTCGTCCTTCTGGTACTTGGGCACCAGGTTGATCACCGCGAAGGAGTTGTTGCCGAACAACACCGGCTGGGCGCCCTTGTACACCTCGATGGCCTGCACGTTGTCGATGGAGAGCATGTCCATCACCGAGTGGTTCCACACCCCCACCACCATGGGGATGCCGTCGATGGTGGTGACGATATCCTGGCCCGGCCGCCCGGTGCCCATGCCGCGCACGAACACCGCGCCGCCCGCGCCGCCGCCAAAGGAGCCCACCGGGTTGTGGCGGCTGATCACCACGCCCGGGGTGCGCCGCAGCGCCGAAGGCACGTCGCCCGCGTTCATGTCGTCGATCTGCTGCTCGCTGACCACCGTGATCTCGCTGCCCAGTTTGTTGACCTGGTTGCCCTCGATGATGGGTGAGGAGACCACCACCATCTCGCTCTTATGGGTCTTTTTCTCGTCCTTGTCTTTGTCCTGGGCCCAAGCCGGGCCGCTAGGGACCGCGATCAATATACAGAGCACCGTCAGGGCGCTCAGCCTCGCCATGAAGCCGGCCATTATCCTCTCCCCTCTCTTGGCTTATCCAGCGCGCCGTCTTCATGGTCAGCCTTGATCGCCGGGTACAAAAAAAGCCAGAAGGCGTTTTGGGAACTTGGTCTCCCCTGCCTTCTGGCCGGTGCTTCGCTAGGTTTTTCGGTCTGAAACGCCGCGCTTTCTAGCGCGAATTGAATAATCAGTATCACTGGCCGGGATATGTGTCAAGCAAGACCAGAAGGCACGGAGGGCCGATAATGGGCCGAGGCAAGAATCGCCTTCTACAATATGGTATTTCAAAATGAAAGGGGTACAATTCAAGGGCGCGGGAGCTTTTACCCGCCCACCCGCAACGAGGATTTGGCCATGACCACGCCCGCCCAGACCGCGCCCAGCCAGGGGATCACCGAGCTGATCCTGGACTCCATCACCGAGGGGGTCTTCACGGTTGACCCCGATATGCGCATCCTGAGCTTCAACCAGGCGGCCCAGAACATCACCGGCATCAGCGCCGATCAGGCCGTGGGCAAGAAGTGCCGCGAGATCTTGCGCGCGGGCATCTGCGGCACCGGCTGCCCTCTCAGGCAGTCCATGGCCACCGGCGAGCCGGGCCTGGAGGTGGACGTGGAGGTGACCGGGGCCGATGGCCGGCTGATCCCGGTGCGCATCCGCACGGCGGTTATGCGCGACGGCTCGGGCCGGGTCATGGGCGGGGTGGAGACCTTCCGCGACCTGAGCCAGGTGCATCATCTGCTCAAGCGCATCACCGAGGGCTACACCTTCTGCGACTTGAAGGGCAAGTCCGAGCCCATGCGCGCCCTGTTCCGGGTGTTGCCCGAGGCGGCCCGCTCCGGGGCCACGGTGCTCATCCGGGGCGAGAGCGGCACGGGCAAGGAGCTGGTGGCCCGCGCCCTGCACGATCTCTCCCCCCGCCACGAGGGGCCTTTCGTTGCCGTGAACTGCGCGGCCATCCCCGAGGCGCTCATGGAGAGCGAGCTCTTCGGCCACGTGCGGGGGGCCTTCACCGGGGCGGACCGCGAGCGCCAGGGCCGCCTGGCCGCCGCCCAGGGGGGCACCCTGTTCCTGGACGAGGTGGGCGATTTGCCCCTGGGCTTGCAGGTGAAGCTTCTCAGGGCCCTGGACAGCGGGGAGTATTCGCCCCTGGGCAGCAACCAGGCCCGCAAGGCCGACGCGCGGGTGGTGGCCGCCACCCACCGCGACCTGGAGGGCGAGATGGCCCGGGGGGCCTTTCGCCAGGACCTCTACTACCGCCTCAACGTGGTGGAGCTGAAGCTGCCGCCCCTGCGCGAGCGGCGCGAGGACATCCCCCTGTTGGCCGATCACTTTCTGGAGCGCCTGGCCGCCGAGCGGGGCGAGCCGGTGCGGCGCATCAGCCCCCAGGCCATGGCCCGGCTGATGGAGTATCCCTGGCCGGGCAACGTGCGCGAGCTGCAAAACGCCCTGGAGCACGCCCTGGTGCTGGCCCAGGGCCGGGCCCTGGAGGTGCGCCACCTCCCGGCGGGCCTGCAAAGCGCGGCCTCCGGGGGGGCGGGCGCGGCCGCGCCCCAGCTGAACCTGGAGCAGCGGGAGCGGGCGGCCATGGAGCAGGCCCTGGCCCTGAACAGCGGGCACCGGGGGCGCACCGCCGCGGCCCTGGGCATCTCGCCCACCACCCTGTGGCGCAAGATGAAGCGCTATGGCCTGTTGCCCTGAGGGTTGCCTTTTCATTTCAGATTGCAATTAACCCTTTCATTTTGCAATTAACCCACGCAAACCCCTTCCCTAGACTCTATTTGCCATAACTCCCTGATCCCGGACGCTTAGCCCACGAGCCCCGCTTTGGTACGGGACTTGTATATTAGGCGGCTGTCCGGGGTTTCGCGGTTTGGCCCCGGCCAAAAGCCTCCGTAGTAAACCGGTGGAGAGAACCCTTGACCGAAACCTTTTGATTCGCCTGTGCGAGCCCCGGGTCCCGGCGGAATCGGCCGCCGGGACCCAGCCGGGGCCTTTGGAGAGAGCAGCATGAACCAGGACATCCCCATGGCGCCGGGCCCCGGCGCACCCCAAGCCGACCCCCTGGACGAGCGCCTAAGCCATTCCCTGGCGGGCATCAAACACAAGCTCATCGTCATGAGCGGCAAGGGCGGGGTGGGCAAGTCCACCGTGGCCGCCCAGCTGGCCGTGGGCTTGGCCTCGCGGGGCAAGGCGGTGGGCCTGTTGGACGTGGACCTGCACGGGCCTTCCATCCCCCGCATGTTGGGGGTCATGGGCCACGCCAGCGTTAACGAGGCCGAGCAGCTCATCGCTCCGGTGGTGGTGGAGGACGGGCTCAAGGTGATGAGCGTGGAGTTGCTCATCCCCAACAAGGAGACCTCCATCATCTGGCGCGGCCCCATGAAGATCGGGGTGATCAAGCAGCTCATGGGCGACGTGAGCTGGGGCGGGTTGGACTATCTGATCATCGACGCCCCTCCGGGCACCGGCGACGAGCCGCTCACCGTGGCCCAGGAAGTGAAGGACGCCCGCGCGGTGATGGTGACCACGCCCCAGGAGATCGCCCTGGCCGACCTGCGCAAGTCCCTGGACTTCTGTGTGCAGGTGGAGATGCCCATGCTGGGCCTGGTGGAGAACATGGCCGGGCTCACCTGCCCCCACTGCGGCGGGGAGATCGACCTCCTGGGCCACGGCGGCGGCCAGGCCACGGCGGAGCGCTTCGGCATCAAGCTCCTGGCCAGTATGCCCTGGGATCCGGGGCTCCGGGCGGCGGCGGACGGTGGACGATTGATTCAGTACATGGCCCGCGAGGCCGGGGCGGACAACGCCTGGAACGGTCTGGTGGAGCGCGTGTTGGACGAGTTTGGCGAAAGGAGCCAAGGCTGATGGCCAAGATAGCGATTAGTAGTCAGGGCAAGAATCTGGAAAGCCAAGTGGACCCCCGTTTCGGGCGGGCCGCCTACTTCCTGGTGGTGGACGACAACGACGACGCCTTCGTGGTGCTGGACAACAGCACCTCGCGCGACATGTCCAGCGGGGCGGGCATCCAGGCCGCCGAGGCGGTGGCCCGCTCCGGGGCCAAGGTGGTGGTCAGCGGGCTGGTGGGCCCCAAGGCCATGCAAGCCTTGCAGGCGGTGGGCATCACCGTGGTGCAGGGCGCCGAGGGTAGCGTGGAGGAGGCCCTGTTGGCCTATCGCCAGGGCACCCTCAAGCCCGACGACCGGCCCATGGGCGGCGGGCGATGATCGTAGCCGTGGCCAGCGGCAAGGGGGGCACCGGCAAGACCACGGTCTCGGCCTCCCTGTGCTCGGTGTGGGACACGCCGGTGACCGCGGTGGACCTGGACGTGGAGGAGCCCAACCTGCACCTGTTTCTGTGCCCGGAGATTTCCGGTTCGGCCAAGGCGACCCTGGAGGTGCCGCGCCTGGACGAGGGACTCTGCGACGCCTGCGGCAAGTGCTCGGACGTGTGCCAGTTCAAGGCCATCAGCCTTTTCGGCGATGTGCTCCTGGCCTTTCCCGAGATGTGCCACGGTTGCGGGGCCTGTCTTGAGGTGTGCCCCCAGGGCGCCTTGAGTCCGGACCATCGCGAGCTGGGCGAGGTGCTTTGGGGCTCCTCCGGGGATATGGGCTTTGTCATGGGCCGCCTGCGGGTGGGGGAAGCCATGAGCCCTCCCCTGATGCGCGCGGTGAAAAAGCGCCTGGCCGAGCTGAACTCCCAGCGCCCCGGCGACGTGATCATCGACTGCCCGCCGGGAGTGAGCTGCCCGGCGGTGAACGCGGTGATGGACTCCGACGTGATCCTGTTGGTCAGCGAGCCCACCCCCTTCGGGCTCTACGACTTCACCCTGGCCTGGGAGGCCTTCGGGCCCCTGAACAAGCCCATGGGCGCGGTGATCAACCGGGCCGGGCTGGGCGACGGCAAACTGGCCGCCTTCTGCCGGGAAAAGGGCATCCCCATCCTGGCCGAGCTGCCTTTCAGCCGGGAGGTGGCCGAGAGTTATTCCCAAGGGCAGATCGTGGCCCAGGCCACCCCCGAGCTCAACCAGGCCTTCCGGGAGCTGGCCGCCAACACCCGTGAGCTGTATCTGGCCTCGCAAAGCAAGGAGGCGGCCCATGCCTGAGGTGCTGGTGATCAGCGGCAAGGGCGGCACGGGCAAGACCTCGCTGACCGGGGCCTTTGCCCAGCTGGCGACAAGCAAGGTGATCTGCGACCTGGACGTGGACGCCCCGGACCTGCATCTGCTGCTCCACCCCGAGGCCCTGGAGGAGCACGAGTTCCGCTCCGGCAACCAGGCAGAGATCGACCCCGAGCGCTGCGTGGCCTGCGGGCTCTGCGCGGAAAAATGCCGCTTCGACGCCATCCGCGAAGTGGACGGGGCTTTCGCGGTGGACCCGTTCAAGTGCGAAGGCTGCAAGCTCTGCGTGGTGCTCTGCCCCGAGCAGGCGGTGGATTTTCCCCAGCGCTACTGCGGTGACTGGCAGATATCGGGCACCCGGCTGGGGCCCATGGTGCACGCCCAGCTCTTTCCCGGCGAGGAGAACTCGGGCCGCCTGGTGGCCCTTCTCCGGGGCCGGGCCCGGGAGCTGGCCGATGAGCAGGGCCTGGAGCTGATCCTAAGCGACGGCCCTCCGGGCATCGGCTGCCCGGTGATCAGCTCCCTGTCGGGCACCGACCTGGCGGTGATCGTGACCGAGCCCACCCCCAGCGGCCGCCACGACCTGGAGCGGGTGGTGGAGCTGTGCACCCACTTCAAGGTGCCCGCCGGGGTGATCGTGAACAAGCATGACCTCAACGCCGAGCAGACCCGGGCCATAAGCGACTATTGTGCGCAGCAGGGCCTGGAGGTGCTGGCCCTTTTGCCCTACGACCCGGCCATGACCGAGGCCATGGTCAAGGGGCTGGTGATAACCGAGTACAGCGACAACGGCCTGGCCTCCGCCCTCAAGGAGGCCTGGCAACGCATTGCGGACAAGGCCGGCCTGGGCGCCTAAGCGCCCCACCGGCCGCGAGAAAGAACCAAACCATATGGAGACGACCACAATGAACGCTCTAATTGCCTTCCCCTCCAACGCCCCCGGCGGCATGGAGTCCTTCCTGGGCGCCCACTTCGGCCATTGCGACCTTTACACCCTGGTGGAGGTGAAGGACGGCGAGGTGGCGGGCCACAAGATCGTGCCCAACGTGCCCCACCAGCAGGGCGGCTGCATGGCCCCGGTGCACTATCTGGCCTCTCAGGGTGTGAAAGTCCTGGTGGCCGGCGGCATGGGCATGCGCCCCCTGATGGGCTTCAACCAGGTGGGCATCGAGGTCTACCAGGGCGGCCAGGGCACGGTGGGCGACGCGGTGCAGGCCCTGTTGCAGGGCAAGCTGCCCCGCTTCACCCAGGAGCAGACCTGCGGTGGAGGCGGCGGTCACTAATGAGCCAGGCCCGTAGCCACCTACCGTCCGGGCCTCTGGACATGCGCTTCTTGCGCCATGCCGAGGCTCCGGGCAACCAGGCCCGCCCCGCCGGGGCCACCGGCGAGGCCACGGAGACCGGCCAGTGCGGCGACTCGGTGGACGTGGTGCTAAGGGTGGAGGACGAGCGCATCGCCGAGATCGGGGTGGTGCCTCACGGCTGCCTCTACACCGTGGTCTGCGCCAGCGCCCTGGGCAAACTGGCCCAGGGCCTGGAGATCGACCAGGCCCTGAACCTGGGGCCCGAGGACGTGGAAAAGGAGTTGGGCGGTCTGCCCGAAGACCATCTGCACTGCGCCCGCCTGGTGGTAAACACCCTGGGTGAGGCTATTGCCGACCATTACCGCCGGGCCGGCACGGGCGCCCCGGCGGCCGCCCCCGGGAGTTGAGATGCCTTTATACGATGTAAGCTGCGCGGACTGCGGATTCAGCGGCGAAACCCTGGTGATGGACACCAGCCAACCCCTGAGTTGCCCCTCCTGCGGGAGCTCCCGGGTGGACAAGCTGATGTCCGCCCCCAGCTCCTTGTCCGGCGGGCGCGCCGAGCACCTGCCCGGCCAAGGCGACACCGCCTGCTGCGGCTCCACCCCGGGCCACGCCGGCTGCGCTGGCCCGGGGTCTTGCTGCGGCAAGGCATGATCCGGGGACGCTACCAAGGAGAGAAGCCATGCTGCGCATATTGTTGGTAACCCCCACTCCGGGCTCTTTGGCCACCCTATCGGCCGCCCTGTTGGCCGAGCCCGAGGTGACCGTGAGCTGGGAAACCACCGGCGAGGCCGCCCTGGAAAACGCCGCGGCCAAGGACTACGACCTGGTGGTGCTGGACGAGCAGGTCCGCGACATGAGCCCCTGGAGCTTCCTCAACCGGCTGGTGCTGGTCAACGCCTTCGTGAACACGGCGGTGGTGAGCCAGCGGGCCGAGGAGGATTTCCATGAGGTCTACGAAGGCCTGGGGGTATTGGCCCAGATGCCGCCCCAGCCCGGCCGGGCCGAGGCGGAAAAACTGATTAGCAAGCTGAAAGAAGTATCCGCCGCCGCCGGGTAGCCCGGCAGTTCCACCAGCGCCGGGCGTCCGGCAGCGCCAGCCACCGGCATACTGTGTTACTGGCTACGCTCGGGCCTTGACGTAGCTTCGGCTACGCCTGCGGTCCTCGCTTGCCAGACGCCTTGTCTGCCGGCGGCTGGCTGTGCCGGCAGTGACGCCTAAGCGAATTCTGCCGGTACAAGCGCCTTCATTAGACGCAGTGCCAGTATTCAAAATTTGCTGATTGCCACCCGCCCCCCGTGAAACTGTCGGGCTTAGGCGGCGGGCAGGCTCACCCGGAAAAGGCAGCCCTGGCCCGGAGCGCTCTCCAGGGTCAGGCTGCCGCCGTGGTTCTCCGCCACGCGCTTGACGATGGCCAGCCCCAGGCCGGTGCCGGTGATGTGGCGGTTGTCCGCGTTGCGCACCCTATAGAAGCGCTGGAACACCGCCTCCTGTTCCTCGGGCGCGATTCCCGGGCCGTTGTCGGCCACCTCCAAGACGATCTGGCCGCCCTCTCCGGTCAGGCTCAGCGATATCTCGCCGCCCTCCTGGGTGTACTTCACCGCGTTGCCCGCCAGGTTGAGCACCAGATCCAGTAGCTCCTCGGCCACGCCCATCACCGGGGGCAGGCCCTCGGCCAGCTCCACCTTGAGGCTCTGGTCCTTGGCCTCGGCCGGGCCGGCCACCACCTTGAGCGCATCTTCCACCACCCTGGCCAGGTCCACCCGGGTGCGCTCGCCCATGGCCCCGGCCTCGATCTTGGAAAGGTCCAACAGGTCGCGGCACAGGTCGGCCACGCCTTGCAAACGGGTGCGGGTGCGCTCCACTAGGGTGACCTGCTCCTGGTTCAGGGGCCCCAGCAGCTCCTGGCCCAGGTTCTGCAGCTGGCCCTGTACCGCGCCCAAGGGGCTCACGATGTCGTGGGCCACGGTGGTCACGAACTGGCTCTTGTACTGGTCCAGGCGGTGCCAGGCGGTCACGTCGTCGAACACCGCCACCGCGCCCATCACCGTGCCCCGGGCGTCGTGGAAGCAGGCGCAGCTCACCTGGAAATGCAGGGCGTCCTCGCCCTCTCCCAGGCCGACCACGCAGCTGGCCGGTTCGTGGCCCTGCTCGCCGCCTTCCAGCATAGTCCCCAGGCACCCGGCCACCATGGGCCAGGGCAGCACCTCGTTTAGGGTCCGGCCCAGCACCTGGTCCTCTTCAAGCCCCAGCAGGGCCAGCATGGCCGGGTTGGCCAAGGCCGCCTCGCCGCCGGAGTTGGCCACCAGCACCCCGTTGGTCATGGCGTGGATCAGGGCCCGGGTGCGGCTTTTCTCTATGGACATGTCCTGCAGGGTGACCGCCCGCTTGAGGGCGCGCTCCACCACCAGCTTGAGCTCGCGGGGCTTGAAGGGCTTGGCCAAGAAATCGTCGGCCCCGTGCTTCATGGCGTCCACGGCCCTGTCCAGGGTGGCGAAGCCGGTGATGACCACCGAGGTGAGGCCGGGATAGCGGCGGCGGGCCTGGTCCAGGAACTCCATGCCGTCCATCACCGGCATCATCAGGTCCACCAGCACCAGGTCCGGGGTGTGCTTGGCCACCATGTCCAGGCCCTGGCGGCCGTCCTCGGCCTCCAGCACCTCGTAGCCCGATTCGCCCAGCACCCGCTGGATGGCCTGGCGCACCCGCTGCTCGTCGTCCACCACCAATATGCGTCTGGCCGGCTGGCTCATCCTATCGTCTCTTCTTCCTCGCCCCATTGGATCTTGTTGGCGAAATCTTGCAGGGTCTTGGGGGCGGAGGCGGGCAGCTTGACCAGGAAGGTGGTTCCCTGGGGGCCGCTTTCCTTGACCGAGATATGCCCCTCATGGCGGGAGATGACCCCGAACACCACGCTGAGCCCCAGGCCAGTGCCCTTGCCGGGCTCCTTGGTGGTGAAGAAGGGATCGAAAACCTTGGCCAGGTGATCGGGGGGGATGCCGGGGCCGGTGTCGCTGATCTCGGCGCAGCGCATACCGTCTCCGTCCTCGTAGGTCCTCATAGTGATTTGTCCGCTGCCCTCCATGGCGTCCATGGCGTTGGATAGCAGGTTGATGAATACCTGGCGCAGCAGCTTGCGGTCGCCCTGGATGATCAGGGGCTCCGGCGCGAAATCGGTCTTCATCTCCACGTGCAGGCGCATGGAATCGGTGCGAATGAGGGAGAAAGCCTCCTCCACCACCTGGCTCAGGTCCAGGGTCTCCAGCTCGATGCTGCCCTGGCGGCTGTAGTCCAAAAGGTCGCGCACGATGTCGCGGCAACGGTCCACGTCCTCGGCGATGTAGGCCAGGTCCTGCTGGGAGGGATGGTCTTGGGGCAGGGCCTCGCGCACCAGATCGGTGTAGACGGTGATGCCGGTGAGCGGGTTGTTGAGCTCATGGGCCACGCCGGCGGCCATGCGCCCCAGAAGGGCCAGCTTGTCCGACTGCACCACCTGCATCCGGGCCGAGTTGAGGTGGCGCTCGATCTTCACCATTTCCCTGAGGTCGCTGATGATGCCTAGGGTGCCGATGGGCGTGCCGTGGCGGTGGATGAAGTTGAGGTTCACCTTAACCGGGATGATCTCGCCGTCCCTCTTGGTGACCTGGGTGCGCACCCCGCGCACCGGGCCGTTGCTGGCGTCCAGGATGGAGCGCAGGCGCTTGAGCTCCTCATGGGGGCTAAGCTCCCACAGGGTCTTGTCCAAGAGCTCCTCGGGCTCGTAGCCCAGCACCGGCTTGGCGTTGTGGTTCACGAACAGGATGCGGCCTTGCAGGTCGGCGGCTATCACCACCCCCAACATGCTGTTGAGCAGGCAGCTGAACAGCTCGTTGGTCTCGCTGAGGCTGTTCTCCAGGCGCTTGGCCTCGGAGATGTCGCGCACCGACTCGATGACCCCCATGAGGCGGCCGTTCTCGTCGGTGCAGGCGCTCAGGTGCACCTCCTCCACCACCAGCTTGCCCAGGCGGTCTTGGTACTGGTGGATGTTGAACAGGCCCTGGCGGCCCTCCAGCACCTGGGGAAAGCAGCACACCGAGGCCGGGCAGGGCTCGTCGCCCCGGTGGAAGACCTCGTAGCAGGGCCGGTCCAGCACCGCGTCGTCGGTGAGGCCGTAGCGCTCCAAAAAGCTGCGGCTGGCGGCCAGGACCTGCTTCTCCGGGCTCAGGAACAGGGTGGGGATGGGTAAAAAGTGGAACAACCGGCGAAAGGCCTCGTCCGGCAGATTGCTGGGCACCAGGACCGCGCTGGGCAACATCTCAGGCATTGCCGGCCTCCGGCGAGCTGAAATGGCGGCCCAGGCCGGCCAGGGCCCGCTCCGCCTCGGAGGCGGGCACCACCAGTTGCAGGGTGTGGGTGACCCCCAAGAGCAGGCAGGGCTCCACCCCGGCTTCTTCCAGGGCAGTGAGCGCCTGGCTGGCGATTCCCCAGCGGTCGCCGAAGTGGGGGCCTTGCAGGGCGATGAGGCTGACCTCTTGGGCCGGGCCGCAACGCCCGCCGGCCCTTTGGGTCAGCTCGGCCAGGGCCGGGGCCTGCTCCAGGGGCAGGCACACCCGCCAAGCCGCGCCCGGTTCGCCGCCCGGCGCGGCGCAGAGCTCCACGCCCAGAGAAGCGGGCGCCTCGGCCAGCTCGGCGGCCAAGGCCTCCAGGGAGGCGGCGGGGCAGTCCAGGCCCACCAGGGCCAGACCGCCGCGCGGACGCACCCCATAGGTCCTGATGGGGTGCTCCCGGTATACCGCCACGATTTCCAAGGTTCAGGACTCCCGCCGCGCGGCGCTTTGCACCACGGCGACTTGTTCCAGGGGGGGCGGGCCGCTCAGGCCCCAGGCCGGGCCCAGGGCCTCGATGGCCGGGGCCAGGTCCGCTGTGAGAAAGGCCAGGCTCAGCGCCGCCGGCGAGGTGCCCAGGGCCAGGGGGGTGATGCCCCGACCGGCCAAAACGGCCAGGGCCAGGGCGGGCAGGTGCAGGCCGCCTCCCAGGGGATAGGCCGTCAGGACGGCGGCGTCGGGACAGAGCGAGGGCTCGGGCAGGCGAAGCTCACGGCCCACCAGCTCGGCCACGCCGGCCGCCTGGGGGCAAACCTCGCGCTCCAGGGCCAGGGCGCCACGCACAACGCCCCCGGCCTCCGCAAGGAGCGCCATGGCCAGGTTCAGGCGCGATTCGCTTATGGTCTGGGCCAGGGCGGCGGCGCCGCCCCAGGTCCAGCCATCGATCGTCACCAGGCCCAGGCCGCGGCGCTGCCTCCAGCCGGAGACGCGGGGGCGGCTCATGCCATTTTTTCCATAAGGCCGAGGAGCGGCCTCAGAGGAGCTCCGCCACCAGCTCGGCCACCCGGTCCAGGTCCACCGGCTTGGCCACGTACTCGTCCGCTTCGTTGGTCATGCCGTCGCGGTGAGTGTAGGAGGTGGTGCTGACCGCCGAGCCCACCGCGGTGAGCAGGATCACCGGGATGTCTTTGTAGTCGGCGCTCTTCTTGAGCTCGTCACAGACCTGATAGCCGTCCTTCTTAGGCATCATCACGTCCAGCACCACCAAGTCGGGGCGGCGCTCCTTGACGCTGGCCAGGCCTTCTTCCCCATCGTAGGCCTTGCCCACCTCGTAGCCTTTGGCGCCGAGGTTGGTGGCGATGGCCTCCACCAGATCCAGGTCGTCATCGACCACCAGAACGTACTTACCGGCCATGTTGGCCTCCTCTTCTTTGCGGGCGCGGCTCTACGCGGGGCAGGCGCGCCGTCCGGTTATACTTGTGGCCTGGGCAGCAGACCGGCCCGCTCCACTATCTCGGGCACGCGATGCTCCCACTCAATGGCCATAAGGTGTATCCCTGCCACGCCGGGCATTTCCTTCAGCTGCTCGATCTGCTCGCAAAGCAGCTTGATGCCTTCCTCGGCCTGCTTTTCCTTGGGCTGGCCGGCGATGCGGTCCACCACCGCCTTGGGCACGTCCATGCCCGGCACCCGGTTGGCCATGTACTTGGCCATGCCCGCGCTCTTGAGCGGGGTGACCCCGGCCAACAGCTTGGTGTTTTCGGTCAGACCCATGTCGTGTGCCTGTCGCATGTACTCGGCGAAGCGCTCCATATTGTAAATGCACTGAGTCTGAATGAAATCGGCGCCGGCTGCAACCTTTTTACCCAAGCGGAGCACTCGGAGTTCAAAGGGATCGCCAAAGGGGTTGGCCGCCGCGCCCACGAACATCTTGGGCGGGGTGTCGATGTCGTCGCCGCCCAGGAACTTGCCCTCGTCGCGCATACGCTTGATCATGGCCAGCTGCTGGATGGAATCGATGTCGTGCACGTTGGCCGCTTGGGGATGGTCGCCGAAGGAAGGATGGTCGCCCGAGAGGCAGAGCATGGTGTTGATGCCCAGGGCGGCGGCGCCCAGGATGTCGGACTGCATGGCCAGGCGGTTGCGGTCGCGGCACACCATCTGATAGTTGGGCTCCAGGCCCATCTCCTTGATGGTGAGGCTCACGGCCCAGGAGGCCATGCGCACCACGGCGGTCTGGTTGTCGGTCACGTTGACCGCGTCGACCATGCCCACCAGGTGGGCGGCCTTTTCCTTGACCGCTTCCAGGTTGGCGCCCCGGGGCGGGCCCAGCTCTCCGGTTACCGCGAAGTGACCAGCGGCCAGGACCTTTTCCAGATTGCTGTCGCTTTTCATAGCGCCATATCCTCCCTGACGATCCGGCGCGGGCCGCCGTCGCGGGCGGTGCTCCAGTCCTTGGGCTCCATGAGCTTGCTATATAGCTCGGTCTGGCCCAGCTCCTTGAGCCGGTCCCAGATCAGCTGCCAGGCGCAGTCCACGTCCTTGCTGATCTCGCACTTGCCCTTGGTGGAGCCGCCGCAGGGTCCGTTGAAGATGCGCTTGGAGCAACGGGCCACCGGGCAAATGCCCCCAGTGTAACCCAACACGCAGTCTCCGCAACCGGCGCAACGCTCGGCCCACACGCCGTTGGCCTCGCTGGCGCCCATGAACTCGGTGTTGACCATGGGCATCACCGGCAGGGCGGGATAGCGCTCGGCAATGGTCTGCACTCCACAGCCGCAGGCCATGGAACAGACCGCATCGTACTGGTCCACGGTGCGGGCCAGCTCTTCCACGTATTCGGGGTCGCACTGGCGCTCCAGAGTGAGCTCCTCCACCTCGAGGGGCTGGCCCTTTTGCAGGCGGCCCAGGCGAAGGGCCGCGCCGAGCAAGGCCACTTCTTTGCGGCCTCCGGCGTGACACACGGTCACGCACTCGTTGCAACCAAGCAAGAGTATCTTTCTGAAGGGCTCCACGGATTTGAGGATCTCCTCCATGGGCTTGCGTGTGGCGGTGATCATAGCTTTTCCCTTCAGGCCGCCTGGGCGGCGGGTTTGATGGGGTTGGGGCCCATCTCGCGGATGGTCTCGGCAAAGTCGCGGGCGGTCTCGGCGAACACGGCGCCTTGGCCGGCGCTCATGCGAACCATCTCCACCCGGCCCGCGCCGATATTGATGTCGTCCAGCAGCCGCTTGAGGGCCTTGACCCTGGCCGCGGCGCGCAGGTTTCCGTTCTTGAAGTGGCAGTCGCCTTCCAGGCAACCCGCCACCATCACGCCGTCGGCGCCCTTTTCCAGGGCGCGCAACACGTGCAGCGAGTCCACCTTGCCCGTGCAGGGCACGCGCACGATGCGCACCCCGGCGGGGTATTCCAGGTTCATGCGCCCGGCCACGTCGGCCGCGGTGTAGGCGCAGTAGTCACAGGCGAAGACCACTACCACCGGCTCGAAGTCGCTCATTACAGAATTCCTTCCAGCAGGGCGTCGGTGCGGCTGAGCATACGATCATCCTCGTAGCCCTGCAGTTGGATTGCCTGGGCCGGGCACTCGGCGGCGCAAACCCCGCAGCCCAGACACTGGGCGGGGTCGATCTCCGAGTAACCGTCGGCGTTGATGAATGGGATGGAGTAGGGGCAAGTGCGCACGCAGATGAGGCACGCGGCGCAGCGCTCGGGCATCACCTTGGCCACCGGGTTGTCCAGGACCAGGCTGAGCTGGCTGGCCAGGGTGAGCGCGCGGCCCGCCGCGGCCAGGCCCTGGGTGCGCGCCTCGGCCAGGGAGGCCGGGGCCAACACCGAACCGGCCGCGAACACGCCGGGGGCCGGGGTGTCCACCGGCTTGACCTTGGGATGCTCCTCCAGGAGGAAGCCGCCGGGGCCCTGTTGCAGGCGGAAGATGTCGCAAAGCTCCTCGGTGTTTTCGTCCGCGGCCAGCTGGGGTGTGCTGAGCACCAGGGCGCTGGGCTCCACCGCCAGGGGCTGGCCCAGGATGGGATCGGTGAACACCACCTCCAGGTTGCCGCCTTCCTGGCTGACCTGGGGCGGGTTGGCCGGATCGTAGCGCACGAAGAGCACGCCGGCCTCGCGGGCCTGGCGATAGGACAGCTCGGCCATGAAGGGCATGCGCATGTCGCGGTAGAGCACGAACACCTGGGCGTCGGGCTTTTGCTCCTTGATCCACAGGGCGTTCTTGATGGCGCTGCGGCAGCAGATGCGCCCGCAGGTCGGGTTCTGCTCGTTGCGGCTGCCCACGCACTGGATCATCACCACGGTGTCCAGCAGGTCGTCGCCGGCCTCGCCCTTGCCCAGGCGCTGCTCCATCTCCAGCTGGGTCATCACCCGGGAGTCGGTGCCGTAGAGGAACTCGCTGGGCTCGTAGCGCTTGGCGCCGGTGGCCAGAATGGTCACGCCGTGGGCGATCTGGCGGTAGTACATGCCCGGGCCGCTCTGCACGCCGGTCATGAAGTTGCCCACCTGGCCCTGATGGTCCACCACCAGGGTGTCGGTGAGAACCTCGATGTTCTCGGCGGCCTCGACCTGGGCCATCATCTCCTTGAGCTCGTCGGCCACGGGGCGGCCTTCCAGGGTGCGGAAGAGCTCCTTGGCCAGGCCGCCCAGCTGACGGCCCCGCTCCACCAGGTAGACCTTGATGCCCTGGGCGGCCAGGCTGAGCGCGGCGCTCATGCCGGCCACGCCGCCGCCCACCACCAGGGCGTCGGGGTTGAAGGGCAGCTTCACCGCGTGCATGGGCTGGGCCCGGCGCACGCCGGCCACGGCCATGCGCACCAGGGCGACGGCCTTGTCGGTGGCTGTGGTGCGGTCGTGGCGGTGGACCAGGGCGTCCTGGTCGCGGATGTTGGCCATCTCCAGCATGGCGCGGTTGAGCCCCGCGCGGCGCACCGCCTCGGCGAAGAGGTTGCCGTGGGTGCGGGGGCTATAGCCCGCCACCACCACGCGGTTGAGGTCGTGCTCGGCAATGGCCTCCACCAGCTTGTCCAGGCCGCGGGCGCCGTGGGCCAGCTCCAACTGGGTGCCGTAGACCACGCCGTCCCACTTGGAGGTGGCGGCCAGGACGGCATCCATGTCCACCGATTCCTTGACCACGTTGCCCCAGTCGGTGAGGAACACGCCGATGCGCGGCTCCTGGCCGGTGACCTTTTTCTCCAGGGGCAGGTCCTCGCTGGAGACCAGGCCGCGGGGCGGGGCCAGCACGGAGCTGGCCAGGCCGGTGGCGGCCGAGGCCGAGACCAGGGAGCTGGGGATGTCCTGCGGGCCCAGGGCCATGCCGCAGGCGTACACGCCGGGGCGCGAGGTGCTCACCGGCGCGAAGTCCGGGGCGGCCACGAATTTTTCGGGGGTCAGCTCGATGCCCAAGACCGCCGCCTGCTCGGCCGCGTCGTTGGGCGCGCAGAAGCCGGTGGCCAACACGATGATGTCCAGGTGGGCCTCTTGCAGGTTGCCCGCGTCGTCCAGGTGGCTCAGCACCAGGTCGCCGCTTTGCTCGTTGCGCTCCACGGTGTGGGGCATACAGCGGGTGAACTTGACTCCCAGCTCGTTCTTGGCGCGCTGGTAGTAGAGCTCGTAGTCCTTGCCCATGGGCCGCATGTCCATGAAGAACACGTTGGCCTCGATGTCGCGGTCAAAGTGCTCCAGGGCCCAGATGGCCTCCTTCATGGAGATCATGCAGCAGATGGAGGAGCAGTAGGCGTTGCCGCCGGGCTTGGTGGTGCGGCTGCCCGCGCACTGGATCCAGCCGATGCGGGTGGGCCGCCGGCCGTCGCTGGGGCGCTGGAAGGCGCCGCCGGTGGGCCCGGCCGCGCTCATGAGCTGCTCGAACTCCAGGCTGGTGATCACGTCCGGGAAGCGGTGGTAGCCGTACCACTCTTCCATGGGCGTGGGGTCCCAGACCTTGGCCCCGCTGGCCAGGATCACCGAGCCCACCTCCAGCTGCTGGGAGCTGCCCTGCATCTCCAGGTCGATGGCGTCGGGATGGCAGACCTTGAGGCACTCGCCGCACTTGGTGCACTTGTCCATGTCGATGGAGAAGGCTTGCGGCGTGGCTTGGGGGTAGCGCAGGCAAGTGGGGCTGTTGGTGTCCAGCCCGGGAGTGAACACCACCGCGCCCTCCGGGCAGGCGGCCAGGCAGGCGCCGCAGGCGTTGCAGCGGTCGGTGTCGATGAAGCGGGGCTTGGTCTCGATGGTGGCCGTGAACTCGCCGGCCGAGCCCTGGAGCTCGCTCAGGCGGCTCATGGGCAGGGTGCTCACCCGCTGCAAGCCTCCGTTGCCGCCCCCTTCGGGCATCAGGTAACAGATGTTGCAGTCGTTGGTGGGGAACTGGCGGTCCAAAAGCGGCAAGAAGCCGCCCGGGGCCGGCTTCTCTTCGACGATGTACACCTGGCGTCCGGCCTCGGCCAGATCCAGCGAGGCTTTTATTCCGGCGATACCGCCGCCAAGCACTAGTACAGCGTTGCTGGTGCGAGGGGAGTCGTTTTTAAGCATTGTATCAGGGCCTTTCCGGCAAGGATGGGCGTTGGCGGGTAGCCCGCGCCTTACCGAGTTGCCAAATCAAGGATGTCAGGGAGGCGGTCTTCCCACCCGGCGGTGACGATGAGGGCTCCCTGGCAGTGCTCCTTGAGCCCCTGGATCGTCTCGGCCGCGATCTTCACGGCCTCGGCGGGCCGGTCGCTGGCCCCCCGAATGCGCCGGATGGTTTCTTCGCCCACTTTAACGCCGGGCATGTTCTCGTTGAGGTAACGAGCCATGCCCACGGATTTCAGAAGCAGCACGCTGGCCATGACCACCGCGCCGGAGTCGCCCAGCTCGCCCATGAAGACCGCGAAGTCCTCCAGGGAGAACACGGGGGGCGCGATGAGGAAGCTGGCCCCCATCTCCACCGCTTGGCGCGCCTCGGCGGCGCGGGCCGCGGCCGAGGCCTGGTCGGTCCAGGGGCCGATGGCCGCGCCCAACACGAAGCTGGGCGTGCCTTGCAGCTCGCGGCCGCCCATGTCGCGTCCCTGGCCGAGGCCGCCTGCGGCCTCCAGGAACTGGGCCGGGGTAAGATCCTGCACCGCCTTGGCGCCGGGCTGGTCGCCCAGCTCCAGGGCCTCGCCCTCGGTGGCCATCACGTTGGGCATTCCCAACACGTGGGCGGCCAGAAGGTCGCCCTGCAGGGCCAGGCGGTTGCGGTCGCGGCAGGAGAAGGAGAGGATGGTCTCCAAGCCGAGGTCCTTGAGGATGAGCGCGCCGGCCAATGCGGACAGACGCATGACGGCATGACTCAGGTCCGGCACCAGAACGGCATCCACTCTGCCCTTCAGGCGATCGGCATTGTTAACGAAAGCGGAGAGGTCCACCCCCTTGGGGGTCTCCATCTCAGCTAAGTAACAGAAGTCTTTGCTCTTCAGCTTCTTCGCAAAGGCCATATGCTTTCCTTCCTGTTGGGCCGGCGGGCAGGCCGACCTGTAGCCTTCCACTAAACCACATTTAAAACAGTATTTTAATAACCTTTTAACCAGTCGAAATTATATATTATTCATTACGTAGGCATTAAATTACCTACATAAGGTTTACCTAACTTTAATCCTTGGCTTTCCATATACCCAAACCCGACCCGGCGCAAGCACAATTTGTGATTTTTCTTACAAACACAAACCGTTTTCCTATGAATTAATGTTCAGACAATCGCCCGCTTCGGCCCGGGCAAAACGCAACGAAACTTAATCTCAAAAATCAGAAAACCAAAAGGCCTCCAACTGAGGCGAATTGCACTGCACCGTCTTCATGGGGCCCGGATGCGGTTGTTTGCCCCGGAGCGCGCCAAAACGCCACATGCCCAGGCAAGCCACCGAATACACACGCCAATTAGGACCGTGCCCTGCGTGGGGCCTTTGCCAACGCTGTCTTTTGCTCATAATCGCACAGTAAGCACGAAGGCGCCAGAATTAATTTAGCATGTATAATTAATGCGTTACGCCATAAAAAATTACCTTGGCACGCCTCCTGCTCTATACAGCGGCAAGATTGAACCAAATGCGCCGGGACGGCGGGGAGGCGGAAAATGGCCAAGGTAGTGAACATCAAGAAGTCCAAGCTGCCCATGGTGTTCAACATGAGCGACCAGGAGTGCCTGTGGTCCAAGGCCGGGGTGACCGCGCCCCGTATGTGCCACAACGCCTTTGACTGCATGAGCTGCTCGTTCGACAAGTCCATGCAGCGCAAGAAGAGCATGGGCAGGGTGGCCGCAGGGCTGGACGAGCTGCCCGGCGAGGAGCACTGGACCCGCGAGAACTGGGTGCACACCCCGCCCGAGGAGCGCTACTGCCGCCACATGCTCACCGGCCGGGTTTCCAGCAAGCTGTGCATCAACGCCTACAACTGCGCCAGCTGCCACTATGACCAGATGCTCGACGAGCAGCTCTTGTCCGAGGCGGCGGACAAGCCCCGCCTGGCCGAGGCGGCCGGCTTCGAGCTGCCCCCCAGCTACTACTTCCACGACGGCCACACCTGGGCCCGGGTGGAGTACGGCGGCCGCATCCGGGTGGGGGTGGACGACCTGACCGCCCGCCTGTTCGGCCCGGCCGACGAGTACCGCCTGCCCGAGCTGGGCATGGCCGCCCGGGGCGGGGGCCTGGAGCTGGGCTTCTCGCGCTCGGGCCACGCGGCCCGCGCCGCCTGCCCGGTGGAGGGCGTGGTGGTGGCGCGCAACCCCGAGGTGCTCAAGCACCCCGAGGCGGTCAACCGCTACCCCTACGAGGAGGGCTGGCTGCTCCTGCTGGAGCCCACCCGCATGCAGCGGGACCTCAAGGGCCTGCACACCGGCGAGGAAAGCGTGCACTGGATGGAGGCCGAGGCTCAGCGCCTCTCGGACGTGATCACCGCCGAGACCGGCCAACGCCTGGCCGCCACCGGCGGCCGGGTGGTGGAGGACGTATTCGGCGCGGTGAGCCACCTGGACTGGGACGCGCTGGTGGACGGGTTCCTCAAGAAGTAATAGATGCGGGCGCCCCTGGCGGGCGCCTGCCCAACTAGCCGATGAGGGCCAGGCGCTTGCGGGCGGCCTGGCCCCGGCACGTGGGGCACAGGGAAAGCTCCAGGCGGTCCAGCTTGTCCAGACCGGCCGAGAAGTTCATCAGACAGCGGGGCGCGCGGCAGTGGGTGAGGCCCAGGAGGTGGGCGGACTCGTGCAGGGCCACCTTGGCCGCCCGCTCCAGGAGCAGGGCGCGGGGCACGGGCTGGCTCCCCTCCCCTTGCCCCAGGCGGTGCAGGGAGACCACCGCGGCCCGGCCCTCCAGCTGGGCCTCGCCGAAAACGTGGCTGAGAAAGGGCAAGCAGAGGTCATGGCGGGTGAGCCCCAGGCACAGGGGGGGCGGCGTGGGCCGCTGGGCCAGCTCTTGCAGGATCAGGCTTGCGTCGTACTGCCCCCGGGCCGGGACCAGGGCGTGCTCCGGCTCGGGCGCGGGGGGGGCCAGGTCGGCGTCGAGCCCCAGGATGGCCTGGAGGTTGGCCGCCACCACCGCCGCCGCGGTCTGGTTGACCGCGCCCAGGGGCACCACCTCCACCAAAGCGCCGGGCGGGGCGGGGGGGACCATGCCGTGATCAGCATCCATCATCTATAGGTGCCACCGCCAAGCCGGTTTGGCAAGGGCCGGAGCGCGGCCCTAGGGCGCACAGAGCCCGGCCCGCTTCATCTTGCGGCTGAGGGTGGAGCGGTCGATGCCCAGGGCGGCGGCGGCCTGGGTGACGTTCCAGGCGTGGGCCTCCAGGGTGCGGCGGATGTGACCCAGCTCCATCTCGGCCAGGGTGCTTGGCGCGGCCGGGCGTTCGCCCCCGGCGGCCAGGAAGGTGAGCTTGTCCAGGTCCAGGGTGGGGCCGGAAGACACGATCACCGCCCGCTCGATGACGTTCTTGAGCTCACGCACGTTGCCCGGCCAGTTGTAGGCGCTCAGCGCCCGGCGGGCGCGGGGGGTCAGCTCGGGCGGGGGCTTGCCCCCCTCGGCCGCGAAGCGCCGCAGGAAATGCTCGCTCAGGGGAATGATGTCCTCCACCCGGGCGCGTAGCGGGGGTATGGGGATGAAGATCACGTTGATGCGGTAGAAGAAGTCGGCCCGGAACTCGCCCCGGCCGATGGCCCGCTCCAGGTCGCGGTGGGTGGCGCTTATCAAACGAAAATCGCTGGTCAGGGTCTGGTTGCCCCCCACCCGCATGAAGCTCTTGTCTTCCAGCACGCGCAAGAGGGCCACTTGCATTTTTTGGGAGATCTCGCCCACCTCGTCCAAAAACAGGGTGCCCCCGTCGGCCATCTCCAAACGGCCCCGCCGGGCCTTGACCGCGCCGGTGAAGGCGCCCTTCTCGTGGCCGAAAAGCTCGCTCTCCAACAGGCTCTCGCTCTGGGCCCCACAGTTGATGGTCACAAAGGGATTGTAGGCCCGGCCCGAGAGGTTGTGGATGGCCTTGGCCACCAGCTCCTTGCCCGTGCCGGTCTCGCCGTTGATGAGCACCGGAGCCTCGGAGGCAGCCACCTCCTCGATCTGCTCGAAGACCTTGAGCATGGCTGGCGAGGAGCCCACCAGGTCCTCGAAGCCCGCGGCGTGGCCTTCGGCCAGGCGGCGGCGGAGCGCCAGGTTTTCCTTGAGTATGGCCCGCTGGCGGCCCGCCTTTTCCAACAGCAGCATCAGCTGCTCCGGGTCGAAGGGCTTGAGCAGATAGTCCGCCGCCCCGGCCTTCATGGCCCGCACCGATGACTCGATGGAGCCGTAGGCGGTGATGATGATCACCAGGGTGTCGGGCTGGAGTTCCTTGATGCGCTCCAAGAGGGTGAGCCCGTCCATGCCCGGCATCTTGATGTCCACCAAAGCCAGGTCGAACTCGCGGGCCTCCATAAGCTCCAGGGCCTTGGCCCCGGAGTCGGCCACGGCCACGGGATAGCCGTCTTGCCGAAGCCAGGCGGCGATGGACTCGCGCATGGCCAGCTCGTCGTCCACCACCAAGACGCTGGGTTGGCTACCGCTCATGGCTTGCCTCCTTTGGCTTGCTCGCGCGCCTCCAGGGCGGGCAGGCGCACCCGGAACAGGGCCCCCTGCCCCGGGCTGCTCTCCACCTCCACCTCGCCGCCGTGCTCGCGCACGATGCCGTAGACCATGCTCAGGCCCAGGCCCACCCCGTGGCCCCGGGTCTTGGTGGAGAAGAAGGGCTCGAAAATCTGGGACAGGTTTTCCTGGGAGATGCCCTCCCCGCTGTCGGCGAACTCCAAGAGCACCTGGCCCTCGTCATTTCCCTTGCCCCCCCAGATGCCCAACTCGCCACCCTCGGGCATGGCCTCGATGGCGTTGAACACCAGGTTGGTGAGCACCTGCTGGAGCTGCGACGAGTCGCCCCAGACCAGCAGGGGCTCGTCCTGTAATTGCAGGGAAAGCTCCACCCCGCCCAGTTCCATGCGGTGGTTGGTCAGGGTGATGGTGGTCCTGAGCAGTTCGCCCAGGTCCACGATGCGCGGGGTGAGCTGGTTCTGGCGGGCGAAGGAGAGCAGGTTGCCCACGATGCGGCTGCAACGCTCCGCCTCCTGGGAGCACAGGCCCAGGTACTCGCGGTACTGACGTATGTCCGCCGCCGAAGGCTTGCCCTGCCCCAACCCCTTGTGGATCAGCTTGGTGAAGTTGAGGATCGAGGCGATGGGGTTGTTGATCTCGTGGGCCACCGAGGCCACCAGCTTGCCCAGGGCGATGAGCTTGTCTTCCTGCACCAGGGCGGCCAGGTCGGCCTTGATGGCTTTGGCGCGCCGTTCCACCCGCCGCGAGAGGTCGTCGGTGATGTCGCGGAACAGCTCCAGCACCTGCACCACCTCGCCCTGGCGGTTGACCAGGGGGAAGGTGGACACGTCGCAGTAGTGGGTGCTGCCGTCGGGCTGCACGTGCTCGTGGATGGCGTGGGCGCTCTTGCCCGTGGCCAGGGTTTGCTTCATGGGGCAGGGGGTGTCCGGGCTGTCGCAGGGGGTGAGCGACTGGTGGCTGACCTGGAAGCAGTAGCGTCCCAGGGCCTCCTCGCGGCCGATGCCCGCCGCGTCCAGGGCCGCCTGGTTGGCCCGGGCGATGCGGTAGTCCGGGTCCAGCACCATCACCCCCTCGCTGGTGCCCTCGATGAGAGCCTGGGCAAAGGAGTGGGCCACGCTTACCTCGTCCTCGCGCTCCTCCAGCTCCTGGTAGATGGCCACGATGTCGTGGAACAGGCGCGAGGCGGTGTGGCCGATCACCTTGGCCGAGTCGGGGTTGTTGTCGGCCAGGTTGTTCAAGAGCTCCTGGTCGTCGGTCAGCTCGATGATGAGGTCAAGGTCTTCCAAGGTGCACAGCTCCGAGCATTCGGTGGTGGTGAACAGGCCCCGGTCGCGGGCTTGCCGAATGCCCACCGCCTGGGGGTTAAGGTCGGCCACCCCCACCACCTGGACCTGCAAGCGCTTCAGGCGCTGCGAGTCCAACATGTTGAGCACCGACTGGCAGCGTTGGCCGCCGCCGATGATGGCCAGGCGCATGGGCCGCCTCTCCTCTGGTGTCCCTATGGTCATCGCCCCCTCCATGGCTCCGAAAAACCGAACCTACCCCTCCGGAGCTTTGTCTCTATAAATAGATACAAGGCCCGTGCCAAGCGGGCGTCGGCTAATTTGGCCTGTATTACCAGCATGTTGCTAATATGCCTCCGCAAGAGGGCTGGCGGGGGCATTGCAAGATGAAAGATGCGCGGGGCGGATTTTGGCGCATCGCGGCTGGGCGGCGGGGGATCCAAGGCATATATCCGCAGGGAATGGCAAAGCAAAACAGGCTGTTAGGCGCGAAAAGCCACGCGGGAGGCCGCGCAAAAGTAGGTGCGGCAAATTGCCTGGGCAGATTGCAGCGGCGGGAAATGGTTTCATTCTGCAAGACCGGGTCACGCTTGCAGGGGCACGCAAAAGGCACAAGCACACAACATGAAGTAACTTGACCGGCCCCAGCCCCCCAGATATAGTGGTTTCATGGTGCCATCTCCCCCACCCCTGACCTGGCGGGTCAAGGAGCCCACGCCCACCGCGGCCGCGGCCCTGTCGCGCGCCCTGGGTCTGCCGCCCCTGGCCGCCCAGCTATTGTGCCACCGGGGCTACAGCGACCCGGACGAGGCGCGGCGCTTTTTGGCGCCCGGCCTGGAGCAGCTGCCCTCGCCCGAGGAGATGGCCGGGCTGCCCGAGGCGGTGGAGGTGCTTTTGCCGGCCATCCGGGCCGGGGCCTGCATCGGGGTGGCCGGGGACTACGACGCCGACGGGGTGACCGCCACCGCCCTGCTCAGGGAGTTTTTCGCGGCCTGCGGCTGCCCGGTGGTACACGACCTGCCCCACCGCCTGAGCGACGGCTACGGCTTCAAGCCCCCCCGGGCCCGCCGCTTGGCCGAAGCCGGGGCCCAGGTGATCGTCACCGCCGACTGCGGCATCTCCGACCACGAGGGCGTGGCCGAGGCCACCCGCCTGGGCCTGCCCGTGGTGGTGAGCGACCACCATCTGCTGCCCCCCGGGCCCCTGGTGCCCGCCGCGGCGGTGGTGAACCCCAAGCAGGACTCCTGCCGCCTATCGGATCATTTGGCCGGAGTGGGCGTGGCCTTTTATCTGGCTGCCGGGTTGCGCATCGCCCTGCGCGAGGCGGGCTGGTTCGCCGATCGCCCCGAGCCCAACCTGCGCAACTGCCTGGACCTGGTGGCCCTGGGCACCTGCGCGGACGTGGTGCCCTTGGTGGACGTGAACCGGGTGTTGGTGGCCGAGGGGCTCAAGGTTTTGGCCGAGGGCCGCCGCCCCGGCCTGGCCGCCCTGGCCAAGGCCGCCGGACGCAGAGGGACCCTGGACACCATGGACCTGGGCTTTTATCTGGCCCCGCGCATCAACGCTGCCGGCCGCCTGGACCACCCCGAGCCTGCCTTGCAGCTCTTGTTGGCCGCCACCCAGGCCGAGGCCACCAGCCTGGCCCAGGATTTGGACCGCCTTAACTCCGAGCGCCGCGAGGTGGAGGCGGCCATATTCGAGCAAGTGCTGGAACGTGTGGCCGTGGAGGAGAATTTCCAAGGCGCCGGGGCCTTGGTCCTGGGCGGCGAGGGCTGGCACCAGGGGGTTCTGGGCATCGTGGCCGGGCGGCTCCTGGAGCGGACCGGAAGGCCAAGTATGCTGTTTGCCGTGCAAAACGGCACGGCGGTGGGCTCGGGCCGCTCGCGGGACGGCTTCCACCTCCAGCGGGCCCTGGCGGCCAACGCGGAGCTTTTGCAACACTACGGAGGCCACGCCCTGGCCGCCGGAGCCACCATGGACAGCGGGCGCATACCCGAGCTGGCCGCCGCGCTCTCCGAGGCCGCGGCCCGGGAGCTGCCCGCCCAGCAGGCCCAGGAGCTGGTGATCGAAGGCGAGGTTAGCCTGTCCGAGCTGGGCCCGGGCATGATGAAGCCCCTGAACCGGCTGGCCCCCTATGGCCAGGCCAACCCCGAGCCCCTGTTGGCCGCGCGGGGTGCCAAGGTGGCCTCCACCCGGGTGGTGGGGGACAAGCATCTGAAAATGGAGCTGATCCAGGACGGGGCCACCATCCCGGCCATTGCCTTCAACTGCGAGGAGCCTTGGATCAAGGCGGGCGCGGGCCTGGACCTGGCCTTCATCCCCCGCATCTCCACCTTTGGGCGGCCCCACATCGAGCTGGTGGTCAAGGACCTGCGCGCCGCCTCCTGAGCCCCAATCCGCACAAATTAAAGTAATTGCTATAAGCAACCTCGGAGACGCAATTGTGCGCCTCTTCCCTGGGCCGGAGCCGCGCCGGCGGCTAGGCTTGCCTCGTGTTGGCGAGACAGGAGACAAAACGCATCGAACTGGGCGGGGCCGCTCTGGAACTGACCCCGCTGGAGCCCGGCGTGTGGGAGCCCCTGGCCGCGCGGGCGGACGGAGCGGCCTCGCTGTGCCTGGAGCTGCTGGCCCTGGCCGCGCCCGTCTGGAGCGGGGAGCCGGTGCGCGAGGCCTTGGAGCGCCTGCCAGCCGGGGCGGTCCCGGCCCTGCTGGAGGCCTTGCGCGCCCCCTGGCTGTCTCCCGCCCAAGAGGAGACCCTTGAGCGGTTGCGGCTCTACCTGGAGGCGCGGGCCGACTTTCCGGGACTGGACTGCGCGGACTGCGCGGCCCAGGAGCGGGCTGGCGAGGGCGCGCCGGATTGCGCGGCCTGCCCCCTGCCCCCCTTGCCGCCCGAGGGCTGGGAGGCCCTGCGCCTGGCCGGGCTGTTGCGCTCCCTGCCGCCCGAAGCCGGGGCCCTGCTGCCCGGGCTCTTGGCCGGGCGCACTCCGGGGGAGCAGCGCTTCTTGCTGGCCGCCTGGGGCCTGGTTCACTCCCGCCTGGAGCGGCCGCATGGTCCCGCCCCGGAAGGCATGCTAGAATGAGCCAACCCCTTGGAGGACGCCATGTCGCTCAGCTCCCGCCCGGACAACCCGCCAGACCTTGAGGTGAAAAAGGCCCTGCAAGGGGCCAAGCGCATCGCCGTGGTGGGGCTCTCGGACAAGCCCCACCGGGCCAGCAACATGGTGGCCCGCTACCTTTTGGATCGCGGCTACGACATCATCCCGGTGAACCCGGCCCTGGACGAGGTGATGGGACTCAAGTCCTACCCGGACCTCAAGTCCGTGCCCGGCCCGGTGGACGTGGTGGACGTGTTCCGGCGCTCGGAGACGGTGCCCCCCGTGGCCCGGGAGGCGGCGGAGATCGGGGCCAAGATGCTCTGGTTGCAGCTGGACGTGGTGCACGACCAGGCGGCGGCCGCCGCCCGCGAGGCAGGCCTGATGGTGGTGCAGAACGCCTGCCTCAAGGTCGAACACGCCCGCCTGCTGTGAGCGCCGCGCCTTCAGCGGGGCTGGCCCAGGTGGAGGCCGCCCTGGCCGAGTATCACGCGGGGTTGGAGACCTCCTACAAGGTCACCCCGGCCGGGATGTGGGCCTGCTCTCAAACCGACGAGGTTTACCAGCTCCTGAGCGAGTTGGACCTGACTCCCTACAAGCATTTCGCGGACCTGGGCTCCGGCGACGGCCGGGCGGTGCTGGTGGCCTCGCTGTTCATGCCCGCCACGGGCATCGAAGCCGACCCCGAGCTGACCGAAGCGGCTCGGGCCATGGCCGCCAAGTTGGGCTTTGACCAGGCCGAGTTCATCTGCGCCGATTGCCGCTCGGCCGACCTGAGCGCCTATGACCTCCTGTTCGTATACCCAGACAAGCCGCTGAACTGGCTGGAGAAACTCCTGCCGCCCGACTGGGAGGGCTCCTTGCTGGTCTATGGGCCCTACTTCCAGCCCGAGGGCCTGAGCCACCAAAAGACGCTCTACGCCGGCAAAACCATGTGCACCCTTTGGCGGCGCTGAACAATGCGGAAATTATTTGCAAAATCACTCAGCAAAACATTGAACCCGCCGCTCGCCTGGTCTATACTTTTCCTCTGATGCCCAGTCCGGCGCATTGCAATCTTCTGCAGGGGGTTTTCCGGCTCAAATATGCGATATTACGGCAAAGAAGGACCCCAATGCCAATTGCCGGCCGATAGCGAGTGCCGGGGCATGGAGCGCTGCCGCAAGGCGGCCCGCGCGGTTCTTTTCGGCCGGGTGCCCCGCGGCGTGGTCATGTGGCTAGGCCTGGGCATCATGGTGGTGGCCCTCACCCTGGGCTTCTGGGGCCTCTCGGAGCTGCACTCGCGCAACAGCAGCTTCGTGCGCGACCAGGGCAGCGCCCTGTTCATCCGCCGCTAAAAAACCCCGCCCAAAACTAAAAACCGGAGGCAGCGGCCTCCGGTTTCGGCGTTGAGGGCCCTGCCCCGGCGCTATTGCGGCGCGCCCAGGGGGGCCTTGGCCGCGAAGGCCGCTATGTCATCGGCGTACTTCTCGGCCAGATCGCCGAAAAAGACCGGCAGGCGCTGGGCCAGGTCGGCCATCAGGGGCAGCATGACCTGGCGTATCTGGGGGTGGGCCGCCTTGGAGGAGCGCAAGCCCAGCACGTGGCGCCATTCGCGCAGGTTGGCGGTCATCACGATCTCGGTCTTGAGGCTGTTGGGCAACACGGCCCGCGCCTCCTGGGGTTTGGCCCCGGCGGCCAAGAGCTCCAGGTATGCCGCCTCGGCGGCCAGCACACCCTTTTCCCACAGCTTGTAGGCTTCACTGCCTTCATCCCAGAACATGGGCTCGATCACCGTGATCTCGCTGCCGAAGCGCTCCTGGGCGTAATTGGCGTAGCGGGTGGACTCCTGGCTGTAGGCGGCCAAGCGGTGGCGCACCAGCTCGTGGGTCACTCCCCGGTCGCACACGAAGCGCACCGTGAGGTTGCCGTGCTCGATTACGCTGTGGTGGCCCGAGGCCACGATGCGGCCCACGAAACCGGCGGCCGAATCCTCGCTGATCTTGTGCTCGGACTTGTAGCAGGTGCGGCCCGCCGCCTCCACCAGCTTGAGCACCTGCTCCGGGTCGGGCAGGAACAGAATCTCGTAGTAGGGCTTGATTACCTTCAACAGGCGCTCCCCGCCGGCTTCCTAGGAAGCCTCGCGTTGGGTCAGGTAGGTCTTGACCTGAGGCGAGGATATCTGCTGGAGCACCATCTTGGCCGGAGCCCAGGCCACGCCCACCGACTCGTCGGCCACCACCAGATAGACCGCTTGCAGGCGGATGTGGTTTTGCAGGGCCTTGGCCAGCTCAGCGGCCAGCTGGGCCTGCATCTGCCGGGCCTGGGGCGAGAACTTCTCGGGCGGGCCAGGCTTGGCCTTGGGGGCCGGGGCGGCCAAGGCGCTGGAGAGAGCGCCGGGGGCCGGGTTGCGCGAGCCGCCCGCGCTGTCCAGCATGGGCGCGGAGCTGCCCCCGCCCACCAGGGGCTTGGGCGCGGGGGGCGCGCTGAGCGGCTTGGTCAGGCGCGGGGTCATGGCGCTCATGATGAGCTGCATGATCTCCTGGCTCAGCTCGCCCTGGGCCATGGCGCGGGCCACGGCCGGGTCGTTGAAGAGCTTGGCCGCCTGGGCCGGGGTGACCTTCTGCCCGGCGGGCAGGTTCTTGCCGAAGTAGCGGGCCCTGAGCTCGTTGGCCACGCCGGCGCGGCCCGAGGCATCCAACACGCCGTCCCTGAGCACCTTGGCTTCGGCCGGGGTGTAGGCCAGGGGGGTCAGGAGCCCCAACAGGGAGCGAGCCGCCTCCATGCGCTCAACGGGGGTGGCCGCCTTGTCGTTGATCACCTGGCGGGCCTGGGCGATGCGCACGTAGGTGTTAAGGAACATCCAATGCGGGTCGCGGGAGATGGCCTGCACCAGGCCGTCCAGGGCCTTCTGGCCCTCGGCCTGGCCCACCTTGACCCCGTAGCCCTGGGTGTTGGCCAGGCTGGTCCGAAGCTCGCGCTCGCTGATCGAGCCCAGCTCCACCACCACCTGATAGGAGCGCTTGAAGGCGGGCTCCTTGAGCCCCTTGACGCTCCAGGCCAGGTCCGCGTTGATGCTGGTGCCCATGCGGGTGCTGGGCAGCAGATAGGCCCCGGTGTCCACCTGGCCCTTGCTGGCGATGAGCACCACCCCGCTGACCGGCTGGATCAGGCCGTCGACGATGTAGGCCCCGGCGGACCAGGGGTTGTTACCCAGCTTCTCCAGGGCGAACTGGTTGATGGTGATATCCAGCTTGTCGCCGATGAGCCCCGCGCCCGGCGCGTCCGGGGCGGGCAAGGCGGCGAACAGGCCGGTGGAGGTGAGGCCCGAGCGCAGCTTGGCGGTGATGGCCGGGCCGAAGATATGCACGTTGGGGTCCGGCGCTTCGGGGGTGGGCACCGGCCAGAAACGTTTGTCGTTCACCGGCGGCATCACCGCCTTGAGGCCCGCCTTGATCTGGGGCCCGGCGGAGGGCACGGGGACCTCGGCCGTGGTGACCATGGCGGAGCACCCGGCCATGAGGGCCAGGCCGGTTAATAGCGGGACAAAGGCGCGTGCGGCCGTGCGAAGCTTCAACGTATCCCTCCGTAAAAGGGCCTTTTGTACTGGCCAGAGGCTATCCTTAGGGGCGGTGGGTTGTCAAGCTTTGCCGCCCTAGCTGGGGCCGCTTTTTGCCCCAAGGCGCCCCTTACCAGGGATGGCCCACCATGGCCCAGACCGCCGCGCCTTCGTCGCTGTAGCCCATGTCCAGGCGAAGCACCACCTTCTGGGCCATGAAACGCAGGCCCACCCCGGCGTCCCACTTCAAATCCGAGACGAAATCATCCAGGCGGTAGTCGTCGGACACCCGGCCCAGCTCGCCGAATAACACCAGCTGCATCCAGTCCACGTCCGCGAACTTGAGCCAGCTTATCTCGCCCAGGGGGTTGGCCCGGGCAGTCAGGCGCACCTCGGCGCCGTAGTACATGGCCGCCTTGTCCGAGAAGCGGTTCTGGGGGTAGCCGCGCATACGGTAGAAGCCGCCCAGGGTGGGCCCGAAGTTGGGCGGGGTGCGGTCGTCCACCACGATGCCGTCCGGGGTCTCGTGGCTCTGCCAGGAGTCGCTGTAGGCGGTCCAGAAGTCCAAGGCCAACACCCGCTGCTTGAACCAGGAGTCGGTGCCCAGGGAAAAGTACTTCCTCAAATCCAGCTCCACGTTGTTCCAGGAGCCGGTGCTGTCGAACCAACCGAAGTCGTGGCTGATCAAAAAGCTCTGAAAGGAGCCCTTGCTGGGGTTGCCGGGGTAGTCGCGGTTGTCGTACATGAACATGGCCTCCATCCCGTTGGTGCGGGAGGAGTAGTCCCCGTCGTCGCCGTCCACGGACATGTGCTGGCCGAACAAACGGAAGCGGATCTGGGACACGCCGGTTACCAGCGGGTTCCAAACGTCGCCGCCGCTGCCGCCCTCGGCCAAGAGGCCGCCCTTGAGCCAATAGCGCTGGATGGCCTTGTTGCGCCCCGCGCCCAGGGGCAACACGTACTTGCCCACCAGGTCGTACCAGGAGTACCAGCCCTTGCCCTGGAGGTAGTCCTCCTTGTTGGAGGAGTTGGAGCCCGCCTGCTGAAAGCGGTACTTGGGGTTGCCCTGGGCGTAGAGGCGCTGGTTGGTGAAGTAGCCGTCCGAGAAGTCCGCGGTGATGAACAGGCGTTTGAAGATGGGCGCCTGCATGTCCACCAAATAAAAGTAGCCCGCGAAGGAGGCGTTGGTGCTGCCCAGGCCGGCCGCGAAAAAGGCCATCTGCTCCTGGTAGTAGCCTGTGCCGCCGCCGGCCACGCCGCCGGCCACGCTGTAGGTCTCGCTGTAAAAGGCGTAGGGCAAGGCCAGCCAGCGGGGCTCGGCCTTGGTCTGGCCCTGGTCATAGACCACCCAGGCCGGGGTGATGTTCGAGGCCAACCCCGCTCCGGGCAGGCAAAACAAAAGGGCGGTGAGGGCCGCCCCGAGACAAAGTGCCAATCCGCGTCTGGACAAATCGCTTCTCCCGCTCCTAGGGCCCCAGACCGATGGTGATGCGCACCTTGCCGCTGGGGGTGGTCTCGATCTCCTCCACCGGCTCCAGGCGCGGGGAAATCCCGGGCAGGGCGGAGCCGATCGCGCTCACAATGGCGTTTTCCTGCTCTGGTGTCAAGGGCTTGGCCAGGACCAGGCGCAGGATGAGCTCGTTCAGGGAGGGTTGCACCACCTGGTAGCGCAGGATGGCGGGGAAGTCCTTTAGCAGATGCGGGAAGAACAGGCCGGTAAGGCGGCCGCCGTCCGGGGTGCGGATGGCGTCCATGACCCGGCCCTCCACCCCGGCCAAACGGGGCAGCCCCCGGCCGCAGGGGCAGGCGCCGGGCAGCCAGGAGGCCAGGTCGCCCCCCCGGTAGCGGATGAAGGGGTGGGCGTAGTTGTGCAGGTCCGTGACCAAGAGCTCGCCCACCTGCCCCGGCTCGGCGTCCACCTCCAAGAGCACGTTTTCCGCCGATACGTGCAGGCCCTCATGGGCCGGGCACTCGCTGGCCAAGAGCATGAACTCGCGGCTGCCATAGGTCTGGTAGCTCTCGCAGCCCAGGCCCTCGCGCACCAGCTCCCGCTGGTGGGGCAGCAGGCGCTCGGCCCCGGTGAGCACGCTGGTGAGCGGCTTCTTGGGCCGCCAGCCCACCTCCAGGGCCCGGCGGGCCAGGGCCTCGGCCCCGGAGGGATAGGCCACCAGGCAATCGGGCTGGAAGCTGTCGATCACGGCCATGGCCTGGTCGATCTCTGCCGGGCCCAACATGCGGTAGTAGTCCACGAAGCGCTGGCGCTGCAAGAGGCGGTGCAGGCCGCGCTTCAAGTTCATCTTCCAAGGCAGCGGGGCCAGGTCGCCGCTCCAAAGGTGCACCTGCTTGCGGCCGGGCACGCACCCGGCCCAGGCATAGCCCCGCCGGGTCATGGCGTTGCGCCACTGGTCCGAGAGGGGGCTCACCGCGAAGTGCAGGGGCTGGCCCAGGGTGCCGCCGGTGGATTTAGAGTAGGTGCCCTCGGGCGGAGCCGCGGCCATGAAGTCCTGGGGCGCGGCCTGGATCATCTCTTTATGGATTATGGGCAGGGGGCTCAGGTCGCGGGCCTTGGCGATCTCTTCGGGGGTTATGCCGGTCTCGCCGAACCAGCGGCGGTAGAAGGGCACCTGCACCACGGCCCAGGCCAGGAGCTTGTTCACCTCGCCCCATTGCCAGACGGCCAGGCGCTCGGCATCCCACCACTGGCTGGCGGCCAAAAACTGCTCCAGCACCGGGGTGGACTTGCCCTTGGCCTTTTCCAGGGCCGGCTGCAAGCGGCGGCCATAGAGCCGCGCCCAGAGGGGCAGCCGCTCCAGGCGGGGGTCGGGGCTGAAGCCGGGCTCGCTTATGGCGCTCCTCCGCTAAAGGCGAAAACGGCGGGAGCCCGCGTGGGCCCCCGCCGCGAGTCGGGTCATAACTAGAAAGGCTGGGCCAGGCGGGCGGTGTCCTCCAGCTCCTCCTCGATCCGGAGCAGGCGGTTGTACTTGCACACCCGCTCACTGCGGCACAGGGAGCCGGTCTTGATCTGGCCGGTGGACATGGCCACGGCCAAATCGGCGATGAAGGTGTCTTCCGTCTCGCCGGAGCGGTGGCTCACCACCTGGGTGAAGCCGCTGCGCTTGGCCAGGTCGATGCAGGCCAGGGTCTCGGTCACCGAGCCGATCTGGTTCAGCTTGATCAGGATGCTGTTGGCGCTGCTCTGCTCGATGCCCATGGCCAGGCGCTCGGGGTTGGTCACGAACAGGTCGTCGCCCACGATCTGGACCTGCTCGCCCAGGCGCTGGGTAAGGGCCGCCCAGCCCGCCCAGTCGTCCTCGGCCAGGCCGTCTTCGATGCTCACCAGGGGGTATTTGTCCACCAGGTCGGCGTAGAACTCCACCATCTGATCGGAGCTCAGCTCGCGGCCATCGGACTTCTTGAACACGTACTTGCCGTTGTCATAGAACTCGCTGGCCGCCGCGTCCAGGGCCAGGGCCACGTCGGCGCCGGGCTCGTAGCCCGCCTGGCTGATGGCCTCCAGGATGACCTTGATGGCCTCCTCGTTGCCCGCCAGGTTGGGCGCGAAACCGCCCTCGTCGCCCACGCTGGTGACCAGGTCCATGCCCGACAGCACCTTCTTGAGGTGGTGGAACACCTCCGAGCCCATGCGCAGGGCCTCGGCGAAGCTGTCCGCGCCCACGGGCACGATCATGAACTCCTGGATGTCCACATTGTTGGGGGCGTGGCTGCCGCCGTTCAAGATGTTCATCATGGGCATGGGCAGCAGGCGGGCATAGGCCCCGCCCAAATAGCGGTACAGCGGGATCAAGAGCGCCTCGGAGGCGGCGCGGGCCGTGGCCATGCTCACCCCCAGGATGGCGTTGGCCCCCAGCTTGGATTTGTTGGGCGTGCCGTCCAGGTCGATCATGATGGAGTCGATGAGCACCTGATCCAGGCCGTCCTGGCCCAAAAGCTCCGGCGCGATGATCTCCTCCACGTTGGTCACGGCCTTCAAGACACCCTTGCCCATGTAGCGGCTCTTGTCGCCGTCGCGGAGTTCCAGGGCCTCGTGCTCGCCGGTGGAAGCGCCCGAGGGAACCGCCGCGGTCCCGGTGGAGCCGTCCTCCAGGATCACATCGCATTCAACAGTGGGGTTGCCCCGGGAGTCCAGGATCTCGCGGGCTACGATTTGCTCAATAGCTATCATTACTTATCCCTCCTCACGGGAATTGACGTACTCACTGTCCTTAAGGTATCCCCGGGGGGCGCAACCTGTCAAGGAATGGGTGGGAAGGTATGACCAGCGTTAGACGATTCTATGATATAAATGACAGTAACTCTGGGGGGATGCATGAATGATAATTGGCCAAGGTCCAAGGCGAAGCAGAAATCGTTTGCCTCCATGAGCCACGCCTTTTTCCTGACCTTTTCCTGCCACGACCGCAGGCGTCTTTTGGACGACGACGCGGCCAAGGGTATCGTGATCAATGTGCTGTCCGAGCAGTTGGAAAAAAGGAAAGGGAGATGCTTGGGGTTTGTGATCATGCCCGACCACGTGCATACCGTGGTGTGGTTTCCCGCCCCTGATGAGCTAGCCGAATTTATAAAGCAATGGAAAAGGCTTAGCTCGTATTATATCAGGAAAAATCTTGAGGGAAAGCAGCCCCAATATCATAAAGCGGTGAGAGCTAAGGAGCCGATATGGCAACGCCGCTACTACTGCTTCAACTTATATTCAGAAACCAAAATCAAGGAAAAACTCGACTACATGCACAACAATCCACTAAAGGCAGGCTTGGTGGCCAAGCCGGAGCTTTGGCCTTTCAGCTCTGCCAGGTACTATTTACTTGAACAACCGGTCGGGATTGATATCGGGATGCCGGGATAGGCAGAGCATTGGGTGGCCCAGACAGCTCGCCTGTCTGGGCGCCGCAGGCGCAAGAGGTTTGGTACTGGACTTCGCCTTGGCAGTCGGCACAAGTAATCAATATATTGTTAATAAATCGCGCCGTTGGGGTGGTTCGGGAGGCCCTTATGAACCTCTTGTTGCTTCGCAACCCAGACAGCAAGCTGTCTGGGCCACCCTGTCATTTTTATTTCCAAACTTTCCCTTGTGACGCCCCTGCTTAAGGCGTTGACCTCTAAAACAAAAGAAGGCCCCGCCGCTCGGCGAGGCCTTTCTTATTGCCTGAGCCCTGCCCTAGCTTAAAGCTTTTGCTTTAGCTTTTCCAGGTTGTCGCGGGCGAAATCGATGCCGGGGTCCAGCTCCAGGGCGTGCTCGTACATCTTGCAGGCCTCCTCGATCTGGCCCAGCTCCCGGAGGTTGGAGCCGATATTGGCGTAGTTGATGGCCTCGCCCGGGGCCAGCTCGATGGCCTTGCCGAACGCCTCGATGGAATCCTCGTGCTCCTTGAGCATGAAGTGGCAAAAGCCAAGCAAGTTGAACACTTCCGCGTGGGGCTCTTCGAAATCGGCCGCCTTGCCCAGGGCCTCTTTTGCCTCATGGTAGCGGGCCAGGTCCTTGAGCGCCGCGCCCCGGTGGGTGTGGATGGAGGCCTCGTCCTTGGCCGGGGGGTTCAGGGTCAGGGCTGCGTCCAGGGCGGCCAAGGCCTCGTCGGGCCGCTCCAGGGCGTTCAGGGCCAGGCCCCTAAAGAATTGCAGATAGTAGCTCTCCCCGGCTACTTCAAGCATTTGCTCCAAGATGGCCAGCGCGGCCACCGGGTCGTCCAACTGGCTGGCCGCCTTGGCCGCATGGAACACCACGTCGGTGCCCGTGGTGCGCGAGGCAAAGTGCGCCCCCGGAACGATGGTGTAGACCGCGGGCACCTGGAGCTCCGGGTGGGTGGCGTTGAGGCAATAGGCTGTGAAGCCCCGCTCATCCAGCGCGGCCACGCAGGCGTCCAGCTCGGCCTTGAATTCCGGGGCGCTCAGGTCGGGCAGCGAGTCCAGGGGCACCGTGCCCGCCGCCTCCATGACATAGGCCGCCTCTTCCAGGCTTTGGAACTTGGGCAGGGCGCTCACCAGGTAGCTGGTGTGGGTCTGGAAGTCGCCGGCCAGCTGGGCCACCTCGGTCAGGGCGCGGATCAGGGCCATGGCCGGGCTGCTGGCGGTGCCCGCCGCGTAGACGATCTCGCTGCTCTGGGGAAAGGTGGCCGGGTCGTAGCACAGCGCGGCCACCGAGGGGATGCCCATGCCGCAGGTGAAGTCCTTGAGGAACACCTCGATGCCCGCCTTCTTGAACTTGGCGATCAGCTCGGCGGCCACCGGATCGCTCACGCTGGCCGGGTCGATGGCCGGGGTGGGCCGCTTTTCCAGGGTGACCACGGCCGAGATGTGGCGCTCCACCACCTCGCAGAGGCTCTGTAGGGCCGCCTCTTCCAAGCAATTGCCCGCAGCCGGGCCGTTGTACTCGTTGATGGCGTAGAACCAGCTCAGGGGCAAACGCTCGTCGCGATCCTGGTTCAGGTTGCGGGCCCAGGCCCAGGTCTGGGGCAAGAGGTCATACACCGCCTGGGCGCGCTCATAGTCGCCCTCGGGGTGGTACACCGCCTTGGCCGCCTGGGCAAAGGACATGGCCGCTTCCCCGGCCTGGGGCGCGGTGAGCAGCGGGAAATCGGTGGTCTTGATGAAGGAGAAGAAGCTGAAGCGCTCGGCCAGCTCCATCAAGGCGCTGGCCTCGGCCTGGACCGGGCTGGCCCCCTTGCCCATCTGCTTCTGGGTGCCGGTCAGGCCCTTGGCCCGGTCGCCGCACAGGCTGATGAACACCGGGATGTCCAGGCGTCCGGTGTCGATGCGCATGACCTTGCGCAGAATCTCGGCCCCCAGGGCCGCGAAGCGACCGCGCACCCAGGTTACGGTGTCCTCGGGGGGGCGCGCCTTGTCCTGCTCACCGGTGTAGCCCTTGGGGGCGGGCTTTAGCTCAATTCCCGAGGATGAGGGGGCTTCGGCCACGGCCAATCTCCGCTGTATGCACCTGAGGGTGTCTATCCAAAATAATGTATAGAATGCGCCAGAAAAGACGGTGCCCGCCGATTGCTCGGCGGGACACCGTATCTAAACGAAACTCTAGCTGACTACACGCAGCCGGTCGGCTTGGCCAGGCCAGCCATCTTACAAGCGCCCTTGCCGGGGCCGCTGGGGAACAGCTCGTAGATCTGCTTCAGCTTGTAGCCGGTCACCTTGGTCATAATACGGACCATGGGGGCGATGCCGTTCTTCTTGTAGTAGTCCTGGAGGTAATGGATAACCTTCCAGTGCTCGTCGGTCAGCTCGGAGATGCCCTCTTGCTCCTTCACGTAGAAAGCGAAGTCGGCGTCCCAGCTCTCCGGATCCTGCAGGAAGCCGTCCTCGTCCACTTCGTAGTCTTTGCCCTTAAAGCTCACGGTCGGCATCTTGGGTTTCCTCCTTTACCAATTATAAATCGGCCCTGAAGGCCACTATTTCTCGTAGGGGGTCGTAAGCACAATGAACTGTCTATCAATTCACCCAAGTACTGTCAAGCACAAACTGGCAAGCGCGGGCCCTGGCCACCCCAAGGGCGGCTGCCGGACCTGACCCGGGGCCGTGCATCTATCCCCTGTCATTCACTAGTCGTTCACGAAGCTTAGCATACGCTCTCGGCTCTCCCGAAGGCGAGCCATTTTATCCTCGGCTTCCGCCACCTTGGCCTTTTCCTTCTCCACCACCTCGGCCGGGGCCTTGGCCAGGAAGCCTTCGTTGGACAGCTTTTTCTGGCTGGGCATGATTTCCTTGCCCAGCTTGGCCAGCTCCTTGTCCAGGCGGGCCAGCTCGGCCCCAAAGTCCACCAGCCCCTCCAGGGGCACGTAGACCGTCACTTCGGGCAAGGCCGCGCTGGCCGATTTGGCCGGGGGCTGGCCCTCGGGGGCCCAGCCGGGCTCACCGGTCTTGGCCAGGCTGGCGATGCGCCCGGCCTGAGCCTCCAAGATCGCCTTGGCCCCGGCGTCGTGGGCCATGAGCACCACCGGCGCCTGCTTGCCCGGGCTGATGCCCATCTCGCCGCGGATGTTCCGAACCGCGCCGATCACCCCCATGACCAGCTCCATCTGGCGCTCGGCCTCGGGGTCCTCGCGGTCGCAGGCGGGCCAGGGCGCTTTCATGATGCTGCCCTCGGTGCCGGGCAGGCGGTGCCACAGCTCCTCGCTCACAAAGGGCATGAAGGGGTGCAGGATGCGCAGCAGGCGCGAGAACACCTCGGCCAAGACCGCCTTGGAGGCCGCCTGGCGCTGGGGGTCGCTGTCGTCATAGAGCGAGCCCTTGGCCAGCTCCAAATACCAGTCGCAGAACTCGTGCCACACGAACTGGTAGGCCGCGCCCGCCGCCTCGTTGAAGCGGTAGTCCTCGATGGCCGCGCCCACCTCGCGGGCCACCCGGCTCACCCGGGAGAGAATCCAGCTATCCTCCAGGCCCGGGGCCTCGGGCAGCTCACCCTGGGCCTGGTCCTCCAGGTTCATCAGGGTGAAGCGGGCCGCGTTCCAGATCTTGTTCACGAAGTTGCGGTAGCCCGCGATGCGGTCCTCGCTCATCTTGATGTCGCGGCCCTGGGCGGCGAAGGCGGCCAGGGTGAAGCGGAAGGCGTCGGTGCCGAACTGGTCCATCACGATCAGGGGGTCGATGACGTTGCCCTTGGACTTGGACATTTTCTGGCCCGAGGCGTCGCGCACCAGGGCGTGGATGTACACGTCGGTGAAGGGCACGTCGTCCATGAACTTGAGGCCCATCATCATCATGCGGGCCACCCAGAAGAACAGGATGTCGAAGCCGGTGACCAAACAGGAGGTGGGGTAGAACTTGGCCAGCTCCGGGGTCTGCTCCGGCCAGCCCATGGTGGAGAAGGGCCACAGCGCGCTACTAAACCAGGTGTCCAAAACGTCGGTCTCCTGGCGCAGCTCGACGCCGCCGCAGGCCGGGCACTGCTCCGGCGTGGTGCGCGAAACGATCACCTCGCCGCACTCGCAGTACCAGGCCGGGATGCGGTGGCCCCACCAGATCTGGCGGCTCACGCACCAGTCGCGGATGTTGTTCATCCACTCGTAATAGGTCTTTTCCCACTGGGTGGGCACGATCTTGGTGCGCCCGTCCTGCACCGCCTTCAGGGCCTGCTCGGCCAGGGGGCCCACCTTGACGAACCACTGCTTGCTCAGGATCGGCTCCACCATGGTCTTGCAGCGGTAGCAGTGGCCGACCGAGTGCATGTAGTCGTCCTGCTTTTCCAAGAGACCCTGGGCCTCCAGGTCGGCCAGCATCACCTTGCGGGCCTCGAAGCGGTCCAGCCCGGCGTAGGGGCCGCCCTCCTCGTTGATGGTCCCGTTGTCGTCCATCACCCTGATCGCGGCCAAGCCGTGCTTCTGGCCGATCATGAAGTCGTTGGGGTCGTGGGCCGGGGTGATCTTGAGCGCGCCGGTGCCGAACTCGGTGGACACGTAGGGGTCGCGGATGATGGGCAGCTCGCGGCCCAACAGGGGCAACAGCACCGTGTCGTCGGGCAGGTCGGCGTAGCGCGGGTCCTCGGGGTTCACTGCTACCGCCGTGTCGCCCAGGAGCGTCTCTGGCCGGGTGGTGGCCACCACCAGATACCCGTCCGCGTTCTTGAAGGGGTAGCGGATGTGGTACAGCCCGCCCTTGACCTCCTCGTGCTCGCTCTCCAGGTCGCTCAGCGCGGTGTGGCAGCGGGGGCACCAGTTGATGATGTAGTCGCCCTGGTAGATGAGCCCCTCTTCGTACAGGCGCACGAACACCTCGCGCACCGCCGTGGAGAGCCCCTGGTCCATGGTGAAGCGCTCGCGCTCCCAGTCGCAGGAGGCGCCCAGGCGCTTGAGCTGGTTGATGATCTTGCCGCCGTACTCGGTGCGCCACTCCCACACCCGCTCGATGAAGGCCTCGCGGCCCAGGTCGTGGCGGGTCTTGCCCTCACTGGCCAGCTGGCGCTCCACCACGTTCTGGGTGGCGATGCCCGCGTGGTCGGTGCCCGGCATCCACAGCACCTCATGGCCGGTCATGCGCTTGTAGCGGCACAGGATGTCCTGCATGGTGTTGTTCAGGGCATGGCCCATATGCAGCTGGCCGGTTACGTTGGGCGGGGGGATGACGATGGAATAAGGGGGCTTGTCCGAGGCCGGATCGGCATGGAACAGGCCCTCGTTCTCCCAGTAGGCGTACCAGCGCTTCTCCACCTCGGCCGGTTCGTAGGATTTGGCGAGCGGTTCTTGGGCCATCAGGGGGCTCCTCATGGGGTTTAACCCGCATATTTCATGAAGGCCGTGTGTCCGGCTGCCCCAGCCACCGGCATACGGTGTTGCTGGCTGCGCTCGGGCCTCGACGTAGACGGCGGCTACGCCTTCGGCCCTCGCTGGCCAGACGCCTTGTCTGCCGGCGGCTGGCTGTGCCGGGCCGGAATACAACCCGCACCTTGGCGCTACAGGCGTATTTTCATCACGGCCGCATGAATACAGGTTCGTTGTTCTACGCCACCCAACCCTCATGAAACATGCGGGTTATAGGGGCAAAATAAAAAGGCCGGGAGTCTTCTCCCAACCTTCTCACCGGCCGCCCGGGCCGGTGAGCTAGTCTACTACTACTTCGTCGTCGGGCTGGGCCGGGTCGGCCTTGCCCATGGCCATCTTGAGCAGCTTTTTCACCTCGGCCCGCACCAGGGGGCCCAGTTGCTTCTCAAGCTCCTCGGCCACCAGCTGGGCCACCAGCTCGGGACCCTCGTCGGCCAGGATGCGCCGCGCCTCTTGGCGGGCAGCCTCGGCCACCGCCTCGGCCGCCTCGGCGGCTTCTTTTTCCTCGGCCTCGGCCTGGGCGGCCTGCTCCTCGGGGCTGGGCTGGGGGCGGCCCAACTGGGCCAACAGATCGTCCAGTTCCGGGTCGCCGGTGCCTTCCGCCGGGGCGCCGGGCTTGGGCGGGGCCTGGGGCGCGCCCAACTCGGCCAGCAGGTTGCGCAGTTCCTCGTCCTCCAGCTCCGCGCCCGGGGCCTCGGGCTCCTGCGCCGCCGGAGGCTCGGGCTCGGCCGGGGGCTCTTCCAGGGCCTGGGTCTGGTCGCTGGGCACGCTCATTTCAGTCATGAGCTGGTCCAGCTCGCCGGGATCGGGCTGGGGAGGCGTCTGGGCGCTGAGCTCGGCCAGGATGCGGTCCAGCTCGCCCAATTCATCGGGCACGGCGCTCTGAGGCGGCGCCTGACCCGGATCCTCGGGCCGCACCACGTCGGTGAGCTCGATGATCTCGGCGTCGGGGGGCGGCGTGCTCTCTTTGCTCAAGTCCCACTCCGGGTAATAAGGCTCGGATAAGCCAGATAATTATCACAATTCCCGGGTATAGGCAACCAGGGGCTTAAGGCCCGCCCCTGCGCCGCAAACGGCGCAGCAGGGCCAGGTTGCGCCGGTCGGCCCAGCGGGTGTCCTTGGGGGTCTCCATGACCCCGCCGACTTCTTTTAGTCTCGGGTCGTTGACCAGCATTGCGAAGCAGTCCTGGCCGATAAGCCCCTGGCCGATGTGGGTGTGCCGGTCGCGGTGGCCGCCCAGGGGGAAGTCGCTGTCGTTTAGGTGGAACAGCTTGACGCGCTCCAGGCCCACCACCCGGGCCAGGTCGTCCAGAAAAGCCTTGGTCTGGGCCGCGCCGCTCAGGTCGTAGCCCGCCGCAAAGGCGTGGGCCGTGTCAATGGCCCCGCCGCAGGGCAGGCCCTTGAGGCTGTCCAGCAGGGCGGCCATGTCTTCCAGGCTGCCGCCCAAATGCCCTCCCCCGCCGGCGGTGTTCTCCAGCCACAGCTCGGCCGATCCCCCGCTGGCCTCGATGGCCCTCCGGGCGCCCTCGGCCACACGCTCGCGGCCCCAGGCCGCCTCGCGCTGGCCCCGGCTGCCCGGGTGCACCACCACGGCGTCCGCGCCCAGCTTGGCCGCGCGCTTCAATTGAGAAGCAAGCGCCTGATAGGAGCGCCGCCACAGGGCGTGGTCCGGGCTGGCCAGGTTGATCAGATAGGGGGCGTGCACCACCACGGGCCGCAACCCGGCGGCCTCGGATGCTTGGCAAAAGGCCTGGGCCTCGGCCTTGGTCAGCGGCTTTTGCTTCCAGGTGCGCGGGGTGCCGGAGAAGATTTGCAGGCACTCCAGGCCCAGACGCGCGGCGGCCTCGGCCGCGCGGGAGGGGCCCCCCGCGGCCGAGAGATGGATGCCCAGGCGCAAGGGGCTAATCCAGACTGGCGGTCATGGGGAGAGACATGTTGATTTCACCTTCGAGGGCGCAAGTTGCTCAGCGAGCCAAATGTGAAGCAAGACCTTGCCGGCAACGCCTAGGCTTCCCGAGGCGGTTTGCTTGCCAACAAGAACACCCCCACCGCGATCATCCACAGGAGCGAAAGCTTGGTGGCCCCCCGGTTGATATCAAAGGCCAGAGGGAAGCCGAACACCTCGGTGTTTCCGTAGAGCACGCCGAGCCCGATCAGTATGCCCAACCAGCCCAAAATAGCGGGCCATAAGGAGCCTTCCGCGCTCAGAATCATGGCGATGCCGAAAAAGAACAGCATCAGGCTCAGGAAGAGAAAGCCCATGTGCTCGCCGATGGTGGTGCCCATATAGGTGTCGAAAGCGCGAAACATGAAGGCACCGGTTTGGGCCAGGGCGCTGTCCGGGGCGGCCTGGGCGTGGCTTTGGGCAATGAAGGGAACCAGGAACACCCAGCGCATGAAACCGAATATAAAGCAAAGGCCCGCGCAGACGCCGCTGTACTTGCCCAGCTCCAGCCAGACCCCGTTTTGGGGCCCCCGGAAAACCCGGTGGAAAAGCACCGCTTCCATTATCACCAGCACGGCCGAGACCATGAGGCCGTAGTAAAGCGCACGGGCCAGATCCGCCTTGGCCATGAACTTGGCCAGGGCCACCCCGGTTTCCTCGCGCAGGATCTCGGGATAGCCCAGCTTGACCCCCAGCAGCACGAAGCAGGTGAGCATGAGCAGAGAAGAGCAGGCAAATACAACACCGGAAGCTTTCCTGAGCATGGCGACAGGCCCCCCTGTACGATGACAAAATCGAACGCGCCCGAATATAGGCGGGATGGCGTCCCGCCCATATTCACGGCTTTAATCTCACCCCCGGTTACGCGGCACCGGGCATCCGAGAGATGGATGCCCAGGCGCAAGCCTAGCCCTTTTTGCGGGCCGCGATGGACTCCATCATGGCCTTGACCGCGGCCTTGTGCTCCGGGCTGGTCATGGCCGAACGGAAGCAGCGGATCTCGTAGTCCAGAACCTGCTCCATGGCGGCCCCGGCCCCGGTGCGCATGAGGGTCTTGGCCATGCTCACCGCGGTGGCGGGATAGGCCGCGATCTGCCCGGCCAGCTCCAGGGCGGCCTCCATGAGCTGGCCCTCGGGGGCCACCCGGTTCACCAGGCCCATGGCCAGGGCCTCCTCGGCGGGCACCTTGCGGGCGGTGAGGGTCATGTCCAGGGCGCGGCCCAGGCCCACGATGGCCGGCAGCAGGAAGGAGGAGCCGAACTCCGGGGTGACCCCGATGCGCACGAAACCGGCCGAGAAGTAGGACTCGGCGGCGGCCACCCGAAGGTCGCACATCAGGCTTACGGTGAGGCCCCAGCCCACGGCCGGGCCGTTGACCGCCGCGATGAGCGGCTTGGGGAAGTTGGCCATGGCCCGGGGGAAGCCCAGGCCGGTGAAGCTCTCGCGGGCGGCGCTGTCCTGCTGGGCGGCCATGGCCGCGAAACGGCCCAGGTCCGCCCCGGCGCTGAAGGCCCGGCCCGCCCCGGTGAGCACCACCGCGCGCACCTTGGGGTCGTTTTCCGCCTCGGCCAGGGCGTCCATGAGCTCTTGGCCCAACTCGTGGTTAAGCGCGTTCAGCTGCTCGGGGCGGTTGAGGGTGAGCACCCGGACGGGGCCCTGGTCCTGAATCAAGACGGTCTTGTCGCTCATGGCTCTCTCCTCGCTGCGGGCGAAGATCCCAGGCTAGCCCAGCCGGAGGCCCCTGTCAAAGCGCCTATTCCGCCCATGCTGTCTCGTTTTTTCTTGACACCTTGCCCGGGTTTTGCCAATAGTTACGATGTAGCTATATTACGGTTACATTACAACCCTAACAAGCCCTTGGGCCCGAGGGACAGAGACCCTCGCGCCCATTCCCAGGGCGCTCATCTGGAGGGAGAGCGCATGCGTCTAGCCGGAAAAAAAGCCATCGTAACCGGGTCTTCCCGGGGCGTGGGCGCCGCCGTGGCTCTGGCCTACGGCCGCCAAGGCGCCGACGTGGTGGTCAACTACACCTCCTCCGAGGGTCCTGCCAAAGACATCGTCAAACAGATCGAGGAAATGGGCCAAAAGGCCGTGGCCGTTAAGGCCGACGCGGCCTCGGAGGCCGACTGCCAGAAGCTGGTGGACGCGGCCAAGAACGACCTGGGCGGCCTGGACATCGTGGTCAACAACGCGGGCTTCACCCGCCCGGCCATGCTCCACAAGATGACCGAGGAGCAGTGGGACCAGGTGCTGGGCATCCATCTTAAAGCGGCCTGGCTCATGTCCAAGGCGGCCCACCCCATCTTCAAGGAGCAGTCCTCGGGCAAGATCATCAACGTGACCAGCGTGGCCGGCGTGGTGGGCACGGTGGGCCAGATCAACTACTCCGCCGCCAAGGGCGGGGTGATCAGCCTCACCAAGTCCGTGGCCCGCGAGATGGCCCGCTCCAACGTCTGCTGCAACGTCATTTCCCTGGGCATCGTGGCCACGGACATGACCGAGAAGATCCGCTCCGACGAGAAGCTCAAAGACATCTACATGAACCGCATCCTGCTCAAGCGCTTTGCCGAGGCCGACGACATCACCCCGGCCTTCGTGTTTTTGGCCAGCAACGAGGCCGACTACATCACCGGCCAACTCCTGTGCGTGGACGGCGGATACGGCATGATCTAGCTGATTCCCCCGGGGGGATCGATGAAACGTGAATTTTAAAAAGAGCCATAGGCTTTAGGAGAGGGACATGGCGGCCATACCCGACAAAATCGACACTTGGCAGATGGTGAGCCCCACCACCTACAAGAAGGATGAAAACGGCAAGTTCGTGATGGACGCGCCGGGCAAACTGGAGCGCACCACCATCCCCATGCCCGAGCTGGGCGAGGGCGATGCCCTGGTAGAGGTGGCCGGCTGCGGCGTGTGCCACACCGACCTTAGCTACTTCTACGATGGCGTGCCCACGGTGAGCAAGCCGCCCCTGACCCTGGGCCACGAGATCGCGGGCACCGTGCTGGCCGGCCCCGACGCCCTTATCGGCAAGAACGTGATCGTGCCGGCGGTCATGCCCTGCGGCAACTGCCCCATCTGCGACCAGGGCCGCGGCAACCGCTGCCTGGCCCAGAAGATGCCGGGCAACTCCCTGGGCATCTACGGCGGCTTCTCCAGCCACATCCCGGTCCCGGCCGGCGACCTGTGCGTGGTGGACGATCCCAAGTTCCCGCTGAGCCACTATGCGGTGGTGGCCGACGCGGGCACCACGCCCTACCAGGCGGCCATGCGCGCCGACCTGAAGGACGGCGACCTGGTGATCATCACCGGCATCACCGGCGGCGTGGGCGTGTACATGGGCCAGATCGCCAAGGCCCTGGGGGCCAAGGTGGTGGTGGGCATGGCCCGCAACCAGGCCAAGCTGGACCGCGCCCTGAACTTCGGAGTCGACTACGTGATCAACTCCAAGGGCAAGGACGTCAAGGAGGTCAAGGGCGAGTTCGGGGCCATCTGCAAGGAGGCCGGGGTTCCCAAGAACGTGGGCTGGAAGATCTTCGAGTGCACCGGCACCGCCGGGGGCCAGGAACTGGCTCTGGCCTTCCTGTCCTTCCTGGGCAAGATGGTGGTGGTGGGCTTCGGCATGCAGAGCAACAAGTACATGCTCTCTAAGCTCATGGCCTTCGACGCCGAGATCATCGGCACCTGGGGCTGCCTGCCCGAGTACTATCCCAAGGTCTTGGAGATGGTCCAGGACGGCCGGGTTCAGATCGAGCCCTTCCTGGAGACCAAGCCCATGAGCACCATCCAGGAGGTCTTCGAACAGCAGCACAACGGCCTGTTCGACAAGCGCCAGGTCCTGGAGCCTGACTTTTAGGCCGCTGGACAGCTTTTAACCAGACAGTTTTTAATTCGGTCTTTTATAGCAAGACTATCAAATCCTAGGAGGAAAATATGTCTCTTGACTGGATGCCGAGAGAAAGCGAACTGAAAAACCACCTTCTGTTCGAGGAGGACATGGTTCGCGGCCGCTACTGGGGCAACGACGAGGACGCGCCCTGCGTGGTCTACACCAAAAAGCCCCTGGTCAACCCCAAGACCGGCGAAGAGGTTCCGGAACTGTACGTGGCCGAGGTTCGCCTGAACAACCCGCGCCAGTACAACTCCTATACCACCACCATGGTCAAGGGCGTGATCGCGGGCTTCCGCGCCGCCTCCGGCGACCGCTCGGTGGTGGCCACGGTGTTCACCGGCACCGGCTTCGACGCCTTCTGCACCGGCGGCAACACCAAGGAGTACAGCGAGTACTACTCCAAGCGGCCCAATGAGTACGGCGAGTACATGGACCTGTTCAACGAGATGGTGGACAGCATCCTGATGTGCAAGAAGCCCACCATCTGCCGCGTGAACGGCATGCGCGTGGCCGGCGGCCAGGAGATCGGCATGGCCTGCGACCTGGCCGTGACCAGCGACTTGGCCATCTTCGGCCAGGCCGGCGCCCGCCACGGCTCGGCTCCGGACGGCGGCTCCACCGACTTCCTCCCCTGGATGCTCAACATGGAAGACGCCATGTGGAACTGCGTCTCCTGCGAGATGTGGAGCGCCTATAAGATGCGGGCCAAGAACCTGGTCTCCAAGGTCGTGCCCGTGCTCAAGGACGGCGACAAGTTCATCCGCAACCCCATGATCATCACCGACCGCTACGTGGACGGCGGCGAGATCGTCTACGGCGAGTTCCTCAAGGACCGCGAGGCCCTGGGCGAGGCCAAGGCCAAGATGAAAGAGCTGCCCCGCGACGCGGCCATGCTCGACGGCGAAGTCAACAAGATCATCTGGACCTTCGCCAACCTGTTCCCCGGCTGCGTGATGAAGTCCATCGACGGCATCCGCGCCAAGAAGAAGTACTTCTGGGACCAGGCCAAGCTGCCCAACCGCCATTGGCTGATGGCCAACATGAACTACGAGGCCTTCCTGGGCTTCGGCGCTTTCAACACCAAGAAGATCACCGGCTCGGACGTGATCGACTTCATCAAGTTCCGCCAGCTCATCGCCGAGGGCGCCGAGGCCGGCGACGAGACCTTCGCCGCGGTCATGGGCAAGCCCAAGGACTAAACCGGGCTGCATAGCCAAGACAATCGGCGGGCCGGGCCTCAGGCCCGGCCCGCCTACTTTTTTTTAAGGAGCGAAGCGATGGCCTTTGAGCACATCAAGCTGGCGGTGGCGGACGGGGTGGCGACCCTGACCCTGGACCGCGAGCCCCTAAACGTCCTGAACATCGCCATGATGAAAGAGATCAACCAGGCCCTGGACAGCCTGGACCCCGCCGGGCTCAAGGTGCTGCTGATCAACGCCACGGGCAAGGCCTTCAGCGCCGGGGTGGACGTGGGCGAGCACCTGGGCGACCAGGTTAACGAGATGATCGAGGTGTTCCACGGCATCTTCCGGCGCATGGAAAAGCTGGGGGTGATCTCGGTGGCCTCGGTGCAGGGCGCGGCCCTGGGCGGCGGCTGCGAGGTGGCCGCCTACTGCGACCTGGTGGTGGCCTCGGAGAAGGCCAAGTTCGGCCAGCCCGAGATTCTGGTGGGCGTGTTCCCGCCGGTGGCCGCCCTGGTCTTCCCCCGCCAGATGGGCTACAAGAAGGCCCTGGAGCTCATCGTGACCGGCGACGTGATTGGCGCGGCCGAGGCCAAGTCCCTCGGCCTGGTCAACCAGGTGGTGCCGCCCGAGGAGCTGGAGAGCGCCACCCAGGCCCTGGTGGCCAAGCTCACCGGGCTCTCCTCGGTCATCCTCCAGGTGACCAAGAAGGCCGTCGTGAAGGGCCTGGACCAGGCCAAGCGCGAGGACGCCCTGGAAAAGATCGAGAAGATATACCTCAAGGAATGCATGTCCACCCACGACGCGGAAGAGGGCCTCAAGGCCTTCCTGGAAAAACGCAAGCCCGAGTGGACCGGCAAGTAGCCTCCCCTCCGCATAATTAAAAAGCCCCCGGCCAGCCAAGGCCGGGGGTTTTCCTTTGCGCGCAAGCCTACTGCTTGCTGATGGTCACGCGATAGGTGTATTTCTGCCCGCTGCCAAAGGGCCCCTCGGTCTGGGCCTGCAAGCCGCTGTGGTAGAGCTGCGCCTGAAGCTGGGGCTGGCCGCCCGAGGCCATCCGCCAGGAAACGGTGCCCAGGTTCAAATACACGGCCCCGCCGTTGCCCTGGCCCATCTGCTGGGACTCGGTGCCATAGGGCCCCAGGGTGGAGCCGTTGGCAAAGCCGCTTCCCGCCGAGTTGGGCTGCTGGCCCGGAGACCATTGCCCCTCTTGCAGCATATAGCCCATGATCGTGATGTCTTCCTGGCTCTGGTTGATAATGGTGACGCTGATGGAGTTGAAGGTGATGCCCCATCCCCAGCCCGACCCCGACTGGGCCAGGACGGCCGGAGCGGCCAGCAGGGCCAAGAGCAGCGCAGCGGCCGCGAATATCGAGCGGCGCGGTAGTCTTTTTCGGCTCATGGGGTTGTTCCCTCCGAGAATGGTCTTATTATCTATAAGTATAGGCGCTTGCGCCCTGGCCAAACCAGTTGGTCGGCCGGGGCAAGACATGCTAGGCACGACTAACAATGTTAAGCATTAGCGCAATTTGCTCTCGGGGGTTATGATTGTAACTAAGCAATTAAGCCAACCCAGCCGCACGGCGCGCGACCATCAACCTGGAGTAAATCATGGAAACCAAGACTGTTAAGATTCCGGATATGTCCTGCGGTCACTGCCTGGCCACCATCAAGCGCGAAGCCGCCGAGATCGCGGGCGTGAGCAGCGTGGAAGGCGACGTGAACAGCAAGGACGTGACCATCGCCTGGGACGCCCCTGCCACCTGGGACCAGATCGAGGCCCAGCTCAAGGACGCCGGCTACCCCCCCAAGTAAGACCTGAAGGAGCATAGCGTGGCCCAGCAGCACGCCGAGCTGCCGGTGGTGGGCATGACCTGCGCCCGCTGCGCGGCTAATGTGGAGCGCACCCTCAACAAGAAGGTTGAGGGGGTGACGGGCGCCTCGGTGAACTTCGGCACCGAGACCGTGTCGCTGGACTATGACCCGGACCAGGTGAGCCTGGAGGATCTGGCCACGGCGGTCAAGGACGCGGGCTACCAGCTCATCGTGCCGGAAAAATCCAAGCACGTGGACCTGCCGGTGGTGGGCATGACCTGCACCCGCTGCTCGGCCAACGTGGAGCGCACCCTCAACAAGAAGGTGGACGGGGTCGTGGAGGCCCACGTCAACTTCGCCACCGAGACCGCCTCCATCGACTACGACCCCAGCAAGACCAGCCTTGAGGCCATGGCCGCGGCGGTGAAGAACGCGGGCTACGAGCTGATCCTGCCCGTGGAGGGCGAGGGCGCCGAAGACCCCGAGGCCGTGGCCCGGGCCGCCGAGCTGGCCGCCCAGCGACGCTTCTTCTGGGTGGGCGTGGCCTTCACCGTGCCCCTTTTCGTCTTGTCCATGGGCCGCGACTTCGGCCTGGTGGGGGCCTGGTCCCATGCCGCCTGGGTCAATTGGCTCTTTTTCGCCCTGGCCACGCCGGTGCAGTTCTATACCGGCGGCGGCTTCTACGTGGGCGGCTGGAAGAGCATCAAGGGCGGCGCGGCCAACATGGACGTGCTGGTGGCCCTGGGTTCCTCGGTGGCCTACTTCTATTCCTTGGCCCTGCTCCTGTTCCCCGGCCTGGGCGCCCACGTCTATTTCGAGACCTCGGCGGTGATCATCACCCTGATCAAGCTGGGCAAGCTCTTGGAGGCCAAGGCCAAGGGCGAGGCCTCGGCGGCCATCCGCAAGCTCATGGACCTGGCCCCCAAGAAGGCCCGGGTGCTCGACGACCAAGGCAATGAGATCGAGATACCGGCCGGCCAGGTGCAAAAGGGCCAGATCGTCATCGTCAAGCCCGGCGAGTCCATCCCCGTGGACGGGGTGGTGGTCTCCGGGGCCTCGGCGGTGGACGAGGCGGCCATGACCGGCGAGTCCATCCCCGTGGACAAAAAGCAAGGCGACCAGGTTTTCGGGGCCACGGTGAACCAGCAGGGCCTGTTGCGCATCGAGGCCACCGGGGTGGGCTCCGACACCGCCCTGGCCCAGATCATCCGCCTGGTGCGCGCGGCCCAAGGCTCCAAGCCGGCCATCCAGCGCCTGGCCGACCAGGTGGCCGCGGTGTTCGTGCCGGTGATCATCATCGTGGCCCTGGGCACCTTCGCGGCCTGGTGGATATTGGGCGGCGAGTTCGTGCCGGCCATGATCCGCATGGTGGCCGTGTTGGTCATCGCCTGCCCCTGCGCCTTGGGCCTGGCCACGCCCACCGCCATCATGGTGGGCACCGGCAAGGGCGCCAGCCTGGGCATCCTCTACAAGAACTCCGAGGCCCTGGAGACGGCCCACAAGCTCTCCAAGGTCATGTTCGACAAAACCGGCACCATCACCAAGGGCGAGCCCCAGCTAACCGACTGGGAGCCCCTGGGGAGCGCCGGCGACGAGGCCCTGGGCCTCATCGCGGCGGCCGAGAGCGGCTCGGAGCACCCCATCGCCCGCGCGGTGGTGGACGGGGCCAAGGCTCAGGGCGCGTCCCTGGGGCAACCCGGCGAGTTCACCGCGCACAGCGGCTTCGGCATCGAGGCCGTGGTGGACGGGCACCAGCTCAAGGTGGGCAAGCCGGGCTGGTTCGTTGATCAATGCGGCCCCGAGCTGGAGCAGCAGGTGGCCGAGCTTTCCGGCCAGGGCAAGACGGTGATGCTGGCCGCCATCGACGGCGCGCTGGCGGGCCTGTTGGCCGTGGCCGACCAGGAGAAGCCCGGCGCGGAGCAGGCCATCGCCGAGCTCAAGGAGATGGGCATCACCCCGGTGATGATCACCGGCGACAACGCCCGCGCCGCCCAGGCGGTGGCCGCCAGGGTGGGCATCAGCGAGGTGGTGGCCGAGGTCTTGCCCGAGAACAAGGACCAGAAGGTGCGCGAGGCCCAGGCCGACGGCTCGGTGGTGGCCATGGTGGGCGACGGCATCAACGACGCCCCGGCCCTGGCCCGGGCCGATGTGGGCATCGCCATCGGCAGCGGCACCGACATCGCCATGGAGGCCAGCGACATCACTCTGGTGGGCGGCGAGCTCAGCGGGGTGAGCCGGGCCATCAAGCTCTCCAAGGCCACCATGGTCACCATCAAACAGAATCTGTTCTGGGCCTTTTTCTACAACGCCGCCCTGGTGCCCATCGCGGCGGGCGTGCTGCACCAAGTCATGTGGCTGCCCATCTACATCCGCGACCTGCACCCCGTGCTGGCGGCAGGGGCCATGGCCTTCTCCTCGGTGAGCGTGGTCACCAACTCGCTTAGGCTGGGCCGCAAGAAAATCTAAGACAGCTTCGGCTGAAACAAGAAGCCCCCGCCTCCGGCCGTAGCCGGGAGCGGGGGCTTTCCGCGTTTCTGGGAAACCGAGGCCGGAAAGATTTCTTGTGCCCGCGGCACGCCTGATAGCCGAGCTATCGGGGCCAGCAGAGAATAAGAGCTGGTTGGGAATGAAAAAGAATCCGGGTGGCCTCGACAGCTCGGCTGTCGAGGTTGCGGAGCGCAGCGGAGCAACAAGAGGTTCGGCTAGGCGCTTCGATTTCGCCGTGATGATACGGTGGAGCGATAAGCTGTGCTGAACCTCTTGCGCCTGCGGCACCCAGATAGCGTAGCTATCTGGGCCACCCCGGAGCAGCAAAAGAAGTTTGGAATAAGGGAGCCGAGCCGGGGGCGGGGGCTTCGATCAGGCCGGACGCCCGGTCATGACCGCACTCAGCGGGCGGCAATCTCCAAACCGCTTGTCACCGCAGCCAAGCCTGCCGCTGCTCTTTGCCCCCCTTCTTCCCTTCCAAACCTCTTCTCTTTTTTCTTTTCTTGCTCTTCCCGCTTAATCAAAAGGCTGGTTGCCGATGCCCCGGCCCATCACCTCCAGGGTGTCGGAGAGCACAACGAAGGCGTTGGGGTCCACCGCGCGCACCAGTTCCTTGAGCCGCCCCAGGTTCTGGATGCTCACCACCGAATAGAGCATGTTCTGCTCGTCGCCGGTAAAGGCTCCCCGGGCCGGGATCACCGTGGCCCCGCGCCCCAGGCCTTGCAGGATGCCCTGGGAGATGCTCTTCCACTGCGGCGAGATGATGAACACCGCCTTGCGCTGGCTCAGGCCGGTGAGCACCACGTCGGTCACCTTGGCGCTCACGAACAGGTAGATGAAGGTGTAGAGCGCCTCGTCCAGGCCCGCGGTATATGCCGCGCCCAGGAGCACCAACACGTTGAAGGCCATGGCCGTGGTTCCCGGCCGGATGGACCAGCGATAACGCAGCACCACCGAGAGGATGCTCACCCCGCCCACCGAGCCCAAGGAGCGCATGACCAGGCCCATGCCCGTGCCGGTGGTGATGCCCGCCAGGATGGCCGAGAGGATCTTGTCCTCCACCGGCACCGGGATCACCACCCACTTGAGCGCGGCGGCCAGGATGACCGCACCCGCCAGGCTGTAGAAGAAAAAGCGGTGCCCCACCAGGCGCCAGCCCACCAGGAACACGGGTATGTTGAGCAGGATGCTGAACACGGCCACCGAGCACACCGGGGCCAGGTAGTAGACCAGCATGGCCAGGCCCACGATGCCCCCGCCCACGAAATGGTGGGTTAGTAGGATACCGTTAACCGCCAGGCCGATGAGGCCGCAGCCCAGAGATATCAGGAATAGGTTATAGGCCACCCGGCGCGTCTGCGTCAGGGATGGAGGCTTCAGCTTGCCGATTGCGATCCGCATGGTCTTGAGTCCCGGGCCGTGGGCCCGCCCGCCGGCCCCGAGGGCCTGGGCGGGGTTAGTGCAAAAAAATAGGAACGGCCAACCCGGGCGGGGTCGGCCGTCCTCACTCTTAGAAAATACTACCGCTCGGCTCGTAATGCACGCTCGCGGCGCAAAAAAATCCCGCGCATGGTGCTTATTTCAGGGCATTGCCCCCCCAAACCTTGCTTGACAGTCTTGGGAGGCTGTTATAATCTGCGCCTTATTGAACACGTTCATTAAATGAATGCGTTCATTAATAGAACATGTTCTGTAATCCCAGGAGCGCCCATGACCCCACCCACCCCGGACAATCCCCTCGGCAATCGCCGGGCCCAGCAAAAGGCCCATACCCGGGAGCTGATCCTGGAGGCGGCCAAGGAGCTGTTCGAGACCCTGGGCTACGGCAAGACCACCATCCGGGCGGTGGCCAAGTTCGCCGGGGTGGGGGTGGGCACGGTGATGAGCCACTTCAAGGACAAGGCCTCGCTACTCTCCGCCGCCATGGTGGAGGACTGGGAACTGACCCGCGAGAAGGCCCGGACCACCCTGCCCCAAGGCGCTAGTGTCCGTGACCAGTTCCTGCACGCCACGCGGGTCTTTTTCGAGTATTACCTCCGTCGGCCCTCCCTTTCGCGCAACTTGCTAAAGGAAGTTTTCTTCACCCCCGAGGTGCGCAGCCCCTGGATGAGGGCCCAGGAGGAGGCCATGATAGCGGCGGGTTCGGAGGCCTTGCTCCTGGCCCAGGAGCAGGGCGAGATCAAACCTGAAGTTGATTGTCCGGTGTTGATGCAGGCCATGTTCTCCAACTACGTCTTCGTCTGCCTGTGGGGGCTCGGCCAGCCGGAGCCCGATGTCGAGGAAATGGACCGGATGTTGGCCAAGCTGATTGACCTGACCTTGCAGGGCGCGCTGGTTACGCCCCGAGGTTGACGGCGAGCCGCCGCGGAAAGGACCCTGCCCCGCGGCAAAGAGAGGGAATGCAATGTTGGAGTTGGCCCTGAAAGGCAACCGAGCCTATTGGACCTGGCTGTGCGCCCTGGCGGCCCTGGTCCTGACCGGGTTCGCCGTATATCTCTACCAGTACCACCAAGGCCTCATGGTCACCGACATGAGCCGCGACGTGTCCTGGGGCCTGTACATTGCCCAGCTCACCTTCCTGGTGGGCGTGGCCGCCAGCGCGGTAATGCTGGTGCTGCCCTATTATTTGCACCACTACAAAGACTTCGGGCGCATCACCATCCTGGGCGAGTTCCTGGCCATCGCCGCGGTGATCATGTGCATGCTCTTCGTCACCGTGGACCTGGGCAAGCCCAGCCGGGTGCTCAACATATTTTTGCACCCCACCCCGGGCTCGGTGATGTTCTGGGACGTGAACGTGCTCCAGGGCTATCTGATCCTGAACCTGATCATCGGCTGGGTGACCCTGGAGGCCAACCGCAAACAGCTGCCCCCGCCGGGCTGGGTCAAGCCGCTCATCTACCTGTCCATACCCTGGGCGGTGTCCATCCACACCGTGACCGCCTTTCTCTACGCGGGCCTGGCGGGCCGGGGATACTGGCTCACCGCCATCCTGGCCCCGCGCTTTCTGGCCTCGGCCTTTGCCGCCGGGCCGGCGGTGCTCATCCTGCTGGCCCTGGTGCTGCGCCGGGTGGCCGGCTTCGACTGCGGCCGCCGGGCCATCCAGACCCTGGCCAAGATCGTGACCTACGCCATCATCCTGCATTTGTTCTTCTTCTTCCTGGAGGTGTTCACGGTCTTTTACTCGGACATCCCCTCTCACACCGCGCACTTCAAGTACCTCTATTTCGGGCTGCACGGCGAAGGCAACCTGGTGGGCTGGATGTGGGCCGCCCTGGTCATGGGCTTCGGCGCGGTGACGCTTCTGTTGGTGCCGCGCTGGCGGGGGCGCCATGGCCTCCTGGCCCTGGCCTGCGTGATGGTCTTCGGCTGCACCTGGATCGACAAGGGCCTGGGCATGATGGCCGGCGGCTTCATCCCCAGCCCCCTGCACGAGGTGACGCAATACTCCCCCACCTGGGTGGAGCTGGTCATCACCCTGGGCATTTACTCCCTGGGCGCGCTCATGGTCACGGTGCTCTACAAGGTGGTCCTGGGGGTCAAGCGGGAGACCGGCGACGAGCGGCCGGTAGCCCCGGCGCAAGAGGCGGCGTGAAGGCCGACTGGCAAACCACGCCCCTGATCCTGGCCGGCCTGATGTGCCTGGCCCTGGCCCTGCTGCACCTGGAGATCATCATCATGGGGGCCCCGGCCTATGTCTACTTCGGGGCCGGGGAGCGCATGGCCGAGCTGGCCCGGGAGGGATCCTGGCTGCCCGGGCTGCTCACCGCCCTGGTAGCCCTGCTCCTGGCCATCTTCGGGGCCTACGCCCTGGCCGGGGGCGGGGCCATCCGCCGCCTGCCCTGGCTGCGGCCCATGCTGCTGGGGGTCTGCGCCGTGTTTTTGGTGCGCGGCGCGCTGGCCGTGCCCCAGGGCGTAAGCTGGTTGGGCGGCGGCGGCACGGGCAAGGAGCTGAGCTTCTCGCTCTTCTCCCTCTTGCTGGGCCTGCTCTTTGCCTGGGGCCTGGTCATCCGCTGGCACAGGATGAGAGACTGAGGCGTTGAATCCCCTTGCCATGGCCCCGCTTCCCTGAAAAAATGGCCGCGCCGACCAACCTTCATCCGGGAAGCGCCGCCATGAGCTATATCCAGTCCTATTACCCCGCCGAGGCCACCTGCTACGGCTGCGGCCCGTCCAACCCCCATGGCCTGCAAATCCATAGCTACTGGGACGGCGAGATCGCCACCTGCGCCTTCACCCCCGGGCCGGAGCAGACGGCCTATCCCGGCGTGGTCTACGGCGGGCTCATCGCCAGCCTCATCGACTGCCACTCCATCGCCACGGCCATCGCCGCCGCCTACCAGTCCGAAGGCCGGGCCATGGACACGGAGCCCGGCATCACCTACGTCACCGGCAACCTCAACGTGTCCTACCTCGCTCCCACCCCCTTGGGGCCGGAGCTGACTCTCAAGGCCTGGATCAAGGAGGCGGGCCCCAAAAAGTCCGTGGTGCTCTGCGAGCTGAGCGCCGAAGGCAAGGTCACCGCCAAGGGCGAGACCATCGCGGTGCGCTTCGGGGGGTAGATGGGGATGGGGTCCAAAAGCCTCAAGCGCATCCGCTGGACAGCCCGCATCCTGTCGCTAGCTATCTTGGCTTTTGGCCTGCCCTTTTACTTTGGCTACGGCAACCCCCTGCCCTTCCTCAACCCGGCCTACTCCCTCCTGGACAACGCCTGGTTGTGCATCTTTCCCCTGATGTTCCTGGGGCTCATCCTGGGCTGGAAGTATGAAAGGCTAGGCGGCTGGCTGGTCTGCGCGCCCATAGCGGTTGGCATGGTATTGGGCCTGGCCATGGATGGCGAGCTAGTGGTGCACATGCTGGTGCCCCTGGCGGTGGGGGTGTTGTACCTGGTGGTTGGGTATAAGCGATCCGCCTGACATGGGTGGCCCAGACAGCTCGCCTGTCTGGGTGCCGCAGGCAAAAAAAGGTTCAGTACAACCCCTCGCACCTACCGAACCGTCTGTTTAGTCGCACCACACCGCCCAACCTCCTGTTGCTCCGCTGCGCTCCGCAACCCCGACAGCAAGCTGTCGGGGCCACCCGGACTCTTCTTCATTCCAAACCTCTTCTTCTCCCTCTTCCTCCCTGCTGCCCCCGATAGCTCGCCTATCGGGGTGGCGCAGCCACAAGAAATCTTCCCTCGCCCCAATTAATTTACCCGGGCAATATTGACAGTCGAATTTTACCCTGGTAAAAATGCCTCCTACTCATCACGGAGGTTTCGCGTCATGCAACAGAGGCAAAGCAGCGAGTGCGCCGCTTTCGAAGGCTCCCGCTGCCTGGCCAGCGGCGAGCTGCACCAGGTGGCCCGCGAGGTGAAGGGCTTTTTGGATAGCAACCAGAATGTGTCGGTGCTCATCTTCGACGCCGAGACCGGCAAGCCGGTGGAGCTGGACTTCCGGGGCACGGAGGCCGAGGTCCTGGCCCGCCTGGAGCCCGCCACGCCGGACGCCGCGCCCGCCGAGGCCCCTGCCCCGGCCAAGCGCGGGCCGGGACGCCCCAAGCTGGGGGTGGTCTCGCGGGAGGTGACGCTGTTGCCCCGGCACTGGGATTGGCTGAACGCCCAGCCAGGGGGGGCCTCGGTGACTCTGCGCAAGCTGGTGGAGCAGGCCAAGAAGGCCAACCAGGGCCGCGAGGCGGTGCGCCGGGCCCAGGAGGCGGCCTACGGCTTCATGTCGGCCATGGCCGGCGACCTGCCCGGCTTCGAGGAGTCCACCCGCGCCCTGTTCGCGGGCGATGCGGGCCGCTTCAACGAGCTGACCGAGCCCTGGCCCCAAGGGGTGCGCGAGTTCGCCCGCAAGCTGGCCGCGCCCGCCTTCCCGGCTGCTCAATAAAAAACAGCGGCCCCGGCATCATGCGCCGGGGCCGCCCTCAACAAACTTTCCTTATCTCTGCTGCCCCCGATAGCTCTGCTATCGGGGCGCCCTAGGCGCAAGAAATCTTTCGCGCCGCCCTAGCCCAAATCCACCTCGTCGGCCGGGCGGCCTCCCCGCAGGCCCCAGTTCTCCTTGGGCGACTCGATCAGATGCACGAACACGTTCTCCGGGCTCAGGCCGGTATGGCGGCGCACCACCGCGTCCAGGGCGGCCACCAGGCGGGCCTTGACCTCGCGGGTGCGGCCGGAGAACAGGTGCAGCTCCACCAGCACGAAACCGGGGTCGCGCTCCGGGTGCACGCTGCGCTGGGCCTGGGGCGCGGCATAGACGATGACCTTGCCGAACTGGGGCGGCACCCCCAGGCTCTCCACCACCGCGTGGCGCAGCTCATCGGCCAGGGCGGCGCGGCCCTCAAGGGGCAGGCTCTCGCTAAGGTGCACCACGGCCACGGGCATGGGCGGCCTACTTGCGGCCCGGATCGGGAATGCGCGGGAGCATGGCCCCGGGTCGGTTGCCCTGGGAGGCGGCCGGCGGGGCGCTGGCCTTGATTTCGCCGTAAAAGGCGCGGCCCAGCTCGGAGACCGGCTTGCCGTCCCGCTCGAAGCGCAGGGCCATCCAGATGGTGGTGCGGCTGAAGTTGTGGCTGAAGCGGTAGAGTTTCAGGCAGGGGTTGGACTCGGCCAGGGGCTTTAGCTTGCGCCTAACCTCGCGCGAGCTGTTGACCCGGGTGAGGTAGGAGACCTCCAGACCCGGGCCGTTGGCCACGAATAGCTTGTAGTCCCCGATGGCGGCGCGGGTCAGAAACACGTTCACCCCCTGGGCCGACCAGGCAACGCCAGAGGCCACCGGCTGGTCCGGGGGCAGCCCTCGGGCCCAGGCAGGGGCGGCCAGCAGGGCCAGGGCCAGCAGGCAGCCTGCCAGGATGCGTCTCATGATGTAGGTCTCCCGGCTGGGGCGGCGCGTATCAGTTCTCGATGAAGGAGCGGAGCTTCTTGGCCCGGCTGGGGTGCCTGAGCTTGCGCAGGGCCTTGGCCTCGATCTGCCGGATGCGCTCGCGGGTCACGTCGAAGTCGCGGCCCACCTCTTCCAGGGTGTGGTCCGCCTTCTGGCCGATGCCGAAGCGCATCCTGAGCACCTTTTCCTCGCGCGGGGTCAGGGTGGCCAGCACCTTCCTGGTCTGCTCGCAGAGGTTCAGGCTGATCACCGCGTCGGCCGGGCTGACCACCTTCTTGTCCTCGATGAAGTCGCCGAGATGGCTGTCTTCCTCCTCGCCGATGGGGGTCTCCAGGCTGATGGGCTCCTTGGCGATCTTGAGGACCTTGCGGACCTTCTCCAAGGGGAAGTCCATCTTCTCGGCGATCTCCTCGGGGGTGGGCTCGCGCCCCAGCTCCTGCACCAGGTAGCGGCTGGTGCGGATCAGCTTGTTGATGGTCTCGATCATATGCACCGGAATGCGGATGGTGCGCGCCTGGTCGGCGATGGCCCGGGTGATGGCCTGGCGGATCCACCAGGTGGCGTAGGTGCTGAATTTGTAGCCGCGCTGATACTCGAACTTGTCCACCGCCTTCATCAGGCCGATGTTGCCCTCCTGGATCAGGTCCAGGAACTGGAGGCCGCGGTTGGTGTATTTCTTGGCGATGGACACCACCAGGCGAAGGTTGGCCTCCACCAGCTCCTGCTTGGCCGCCTTGGCCCGTACGCGGCCGTCACGCACCCGGATCACCAGCTTGCGAAGGCTGGCCCCGGACATCTTGCACTCGTTCTCCACCTCGCGGATCACCGCCCGCGACTCCTTCATGGCCTGCTCCAGCTCCAGCAGGCGCTCGGCGTCGCAGCGGCAGGAGGACATCTCCTTGACCTTCTTGCCCTTGGCCTTTCTGACCAAGCGGGCGGTCTTGGTGATTTCCGCCTTGGGCAGGCCGGTCTCCATCATGGCCATGGTGATGATGGCCTGACAGCGGTCGATCATCTCCTGGCGCTCCTCCAGGGTGAGGCAAAGCTGGTCCACCTGTTTTTTGTCCAGCTTGAGCCCGGAGAGCTGCTCGGCCACCTTGGTGCGGTTTTTCTTGAGCGCCCCGCGCATCTTCTTGCGCTGGTCGGCCTTGAGGCCCGAGGAGCGGGAGTTGAGCTTCTCGTAGTCGCGGGTGTTTTTCTTGTCCAGGCGGCGGGCCTTGGCGATGAGGTCCAAAAACTCCTTGGTGCGCTTGGCCTCGGCCGTGGGCCCGGCCTCCTCGTCCAGGTCGGCCACCACCTCGCGGATGCGCATGGCGCCCTCTTCCACCGCCGAGCCCAGATGCAGTATCTCCTTGGCGCAGAGGGTGCACTCCAGCAGGGCGTCGATGATGGTGCGCTCGCCGGCCTCGATGCGCTTGGCGATCTCCACCTCGCCCTCGCGGGTGAGCAGGGAGACCATGCCCATCTCCCGGAGATACATCTTCACCGGGTCGTTGACCCGGCCCTCGTCCACCACCGGGGGCGTATCGTCTTCCTCTTCCTCGTCGCCGTCATCCAGGGCTGCCTTCTTGGCCTGGAGCTTGGCCTTGGTCTCGTTATCGATGAGCTGGATGTCCATCTCGTCGAGCACCATGATCATGTCGTCCATGTGCTCGGAGGTGACCTCCTCACTCAAGGTGTCGTTGATCTCGTCGTAGGTCAGGTAGCCTTGCGACTTACCTTTGGAGATAAGCCGTTGCAACTCGGCGAGATTTTTTTCCTCGAGCATGCTCTAGTCCTTTCGGAAGGGTTCAGGGGAAGAGATGTCGAAAATTTCCTGGCGCTGGGCCTGAAGGCGCTGGACCAGCTCGTAATCGCCCACCCGCTGGGCTTCGGCGATTTGGACGGTCAGCTCGCGGCCCCGCTGGCGGTTCCGCTGGAGCTTCACCTTGCCGGCCAGGGCCTGGGCCTGCACGGCGGCCTGCTCCGGGCTCAGGCTCAGGCCGTCCTGGCTCAGGCGGCTGAGCAGGCGGTGCAGCCCGGGCTCTTCCAGGCGGCTGATCACCGCCGCCGCCTCGGGGCGGCCGCCATCGGCCAGAATGTCCCGGATGGCCCCGGCCACGGCGGCCAACTCGGGGTCGGGCAGGCAGTCCAGCACCCCGGCCTCGGCCAAGACCTGGGCCGCCTCGGGCTGGGCCAGGGCCAGCTGCACCGCGGCCTCCTGCCACTGGCGGCCGGAACGGGCGGGGGGCGTCGTCTGCCGGGGGGCCGGGGCGGGTCCGCGTCCCCGGCTGCCCGGGGCGGGCATGCCCAAACGGGCGGCGGCCACCTCGGTGGGCAAGCCCAGGCGGGCGGCCAAGCGGCCCAGATAGAGCCAGGCGGTGACCGGATCGTTGATCTGCTTGATCACGCTCCCGGCCTCGGCCACGATCCGGCTCTTTCCCTCCGGGGTGCCCAGGTCGCCCTGGCCGATGATGGCGTCGATCACCGCCTCGATGAGCGAACCCGCTGCGGCGATGGCCTTTTCCAGGCCCTCGGGGCCGTGCTCGCGGGCAAAGGTGTCGGGGTCTTCTCCACTGGGCAAAAGAAGGACCGAGGGTTGCACCCCCTCGGCCAGGCAGATGGGAAGGCTGCGCTGGGCGGCCCGGCGGCCGGCTTCGTCGCCGTCGAACACCAGGACCAGGCGGGAAGCCTGGCCCTTGAGGCGGCGCACCTGCTGGGGAGTCAGCGCGGTGCCCATGGGAGCAACCGTTTCGCCAAAGCCCATAGCCGCCAGGGTGATCACGTCGAAGTAGCCCTCCACCACCAGGGCCCGGTCCTTCTTGCGCATGAAGGATCGGGCGCGTTCCAGGTTGTAAAGCGTCGCGGACTTTTTGAACAGAAGCGTTTCCGGCCCATTCAGGTACTTGGGCTCACCCTCGCCCAAGACCCTCCCCCCGAAGCTGACCAGCCTTCCGGACACGTCGGCTATGGGAAACATGACCCGCCCCCGAAAGCGGTCGTAACACCCGTCGCCCTTGTCCCGGGGCACCAAAAGCCCGGCCTCGATGGCCAGCTCCTCGGGCACGCCCTTGGAGCCCAGGAAGCGCCGGAGGCCTTCCCAGGCGTCGGGAACCCAGCCCAGGCCGAACTCCTGTATGACCTGGGGCCTGAGCCCCCGGTCTCGCGCCAGGTAGCGACGGGCCGGCTCCCCGGAGGGCGCGGCCAACTGCTGAATAAAAAAGGTACCGGCTAATTCCATAACGCGCAATAGGCGGGCCCGGTGCTCGTCCTGGCGCTTCTGGGCCGGGGTGCGCTTCCGCTCGGGCAGCTTCACCCCATAGCGGGCGGCCAGCTCCTTCACCGCCTCCGGGAAGCTGATGCCTTCGTCTTTCATGAGGAAAGTGAAGACGTTGCCCCCTTCGCCGCAGCCGAAACAATGCCAGGTGCCCCGTTCGCGGTTGACGATGAAGCTGGGGTCGGTGTCTCCGTGGAAGGGGCAGAGGCCCTTCAGGGTCTTGCCCGCGGAGATCAGCTTCACCCGGCGGCCGATCACCTCGGCGATGTTGGCCGCCTGGCGCACCTCGTCGATCTTATGTTCCGGTATGCGGCCGTCATTCATAGGCTAGTCCCTCAGCTCGGCCACGGTGACCCCGGCCCCGCCCTCGCCCCGCACCCCGGCCCGGATGGAGGCCACGGCCGGGTGCTTCTCCAGATAGGCCCGCACCCCCGCGCGCAAACGGCCGGTGCCCACCCCGTGCACCAGCTTCACCTCGCGGCGGCCGGCCACCAGGGCCTGGTCCAGGGCCTTATCCACTAGAGGCAGGGCGTCTTCCACCGTCTTGCCGATGAGCTTGAGCTCCAGGCCGTCGCCCCCGCTGGCCTGCACCGCCACGCCCTTGGCCGGGCGGGGCTTCTGCGCGCTGGGCTGGGTGTGGGCCCCGTCGGGCAGGGCCTCCAGCTCGGCCAGGGGCACCATGACCCGCACCCCGGCCACGCCCACCGAAACCGGCACCGCCTCGCGGCCCTTGCTGGGCGCTTCCAAAAGCACTCCCTGCTGGCCCAGGCGCAGCAGGCGCACCGGGCTGCCTTCCTTGAGGCCTTTCACCTCGCCGGAATCGGACGCAGCCGGGGATTCGGGAGCGCCGGCGGCCTTTTCCACCGCGCCCAAGGCCTCGCGCCGCGCGGCGTAGAGATCCTGGCGCACCGCGCCCGCCTTGATCTGCTCGCCTTCTTCCTTCTTTTCCTCGGCCTGCTGCAAGATCTCGGATAGCTGCTTTTCCAGACGGGCGGCCACCTCGCGCACCCGGCGCTTGCCCTCGGCCAGGGCCCCGGCCCGCTCCTGGGCCGCCTGGCGCTTGAGCCGCTTGGCCTCGTTGCGCTCGTTCTGGGCGGCCAGGCGCTCGCTGGCGGCGGCGGCCCGCTCGCGGCGGGCCTCCTGGCGGGCGGCCTCGGCCTCCCTGAGGAGGGCCACGGTCTGGCGCTCGGCGGTGTCCAGGTCCGCCTCGGCCGCGGCGATGATGCCCTTGGGGAAGCCCAGGCGCGCGGCCACCCCCAGGGCGTCGCTGAATCCCGGCGCGCCGTAGTGCAGCTGGAAGGTGGGCGCGCCGGTGGCCCGGTCAAAGGCCACGGAAACGTTCTGGGCGTGGGAGTGCAAATTGGCGTAGGCCTTGAGCCGGTGATAGTGGGTGGTGGCCAGCACCGTGGCCCCCCGCTGGGCCAGCCAGTCCAGAATCGCCGTGGCCAGGGCCGAGCCCTCGCTGGGGTCGGTGCCGTTGCCTATCTCGTCGATGAGGAACAGGGCCCCCGGCCGCGCCCGCCGCACCATGTCGGCCAAGCGGCCGGCGTGGGCGGTGAAGGTGGAGAGGTCGCGGCCCAAATCCTGGTCGTCGCCCACCTCGGCCGCCACCCAGGAATAGAGCGCCACCCGGCTGCCCCGGTCCAGGGGCGGATGCATCCCGCACATGGTCATCAGGGTGACCAGGCCCAGGGTCTTCAGGGTGACGGTCTTGCCGCCCGCGTTGGCCCCGGAGATCACCAGTACCCGGCTCTCCGGGTCCAGGCGCAGATCGATGGGCACGCAGGCGCCCTTGCCCAGAGAGGCGCGCCAGGCCAACAGGGGATGCCGCGCCTTGATCAGCTCCACCTCGCCCTCGGTCAGCCGGGGCTCGGAGCAATCCAAACGCTCGGCCAGGCGGGCCTGGGCCAAGAGGCAGTCCAGCTTGGCCAGGGCGGAAACGTTCTCCTTGAGAGCCTGGGACTGCTCGGCCAGCTGCATCGCCGCCCGCTGCAAGACGCGGATCTCTTCCTCGCGCTCCTGGGCGCTCAAGAGGGCCAGGCGGTTGTTGCCCTCCACCGCGCTCAGGGGCTCCACGAAGCAGGTGGCCCCGGAGCCCGAGGTGTCGTGGATGATGCCCGCCACCCGGCCCTTGGCGTCGGCCTTCACCGGCACCACGAAGCGCCCGGCCCGCTGGGTCACCACTTGATCCGAAAAGGCGCTGCCCAGGCCGCTGTCGCCCACCAGGCCCATTAGCTCGGCCCGGAGGCTCTCGCGCGCCCGGCCCGCCTCGCGGCGCACCCGGGCCAGCTCCGGGCTGGCCGCCGAGGACACCGAGTGCCCCGGCCCGATGATGGCGCGCAGCTCCTTGGCCAGGGCGGGCAAGGGGGTGATCTGGTTGGCCAGGCGGAAAAGCTCGTCGTGCACGCCCTCGCTGGGGGCCAGGAAAGAGACCGCGCGCCCGGCCGCGCCCAGGAAGTCGGCCATGACCTCCAGCTCCTCGGGCACCAGGAAAGCGCCCACCGGACCCAGGCGGCCCAGCAGGGGGCGCACGTCGTCCAGGCCGTCCAGGGAGGGCCGCCCGTACTCTTCCATGAGCTCGCGGAGCTGGCTCAGGCGGCGCAGGCGGCGCTCCACCACGGCGCGGTCCGGGCAGGGGCGCAGGGCCCTGGCCCGCTCCGCCCCCAGGGGGCTCACGGCCAAGGAGGCCACCCGGTCCAGCAGGGGGGCCAGCTCCAAGACGGCCAGGGTCTGGGCGTCGGCGCAGGGCTCCGCCCCGGCCCCGGGATCGCCCCGGCCCGGGCCTTTATCTATGGGGCCTGAGTAATAGTGCATATACGACCGGCCAGGAAGCCTCTCGCGGATGGCAACCGGCTTGTTCAGGACTGCAAACGCTGGCGCACGAGTTGGTTAACCAGCTTGCCGTCGGCCTGTCCCCCCAGCTTGGCCATGGCCGCCTTCATCACCGCGCCCATGTCCTTCATGCCCTGCGGCTGCACCTCGGCGAACACCTCGTCCAAAGCCTTGGCCACGGCCGCCTCGTCGAGCTGGGCCGGCAGATAGGCCTCGATGATGGCCAGCTCGGCCTTCTCCCGGTCGGCCAGGTCCTGGCGCCCGCCCTTTTCGTACTGGTCGATGGAGTCGCGGCGCTGCTTGGCCATGGAGGCCAAGACCTTCAGCTCCTCCTCGTCGGTCAGAGGCTCGCGCTTTTCCTTTTCCTGGTTCTTCAGGGCGGCCCGGATCAGCCGCAGACAGGAGGTGGCCAACTCATCCTTGGCTTTGAAGGCGGTTTTATAGTCCGCCTCGACGGTTTGAGCCAGACTCACGGGAACGTCCTCCCCGCCCAAGGGCTCCAAAAAACTGAATAAATGGATGCTGTCCAGCATACCAGCGCCCCGGGGGGCTGTCAACCGGACCAGAGGTGCGAACCTTGCCCCCCCGGGTGCTCTAATGCTATCCTGTGCCGTCTATTTTTCACACCCCGCGAGGTATTTTTTCATGGCCCCCAACCCGTCAAGGGACCAGCCCGCCTACCTCTACAGCGACGAGTTCCAGCGCTTCGACTATGGGCCGGAACATCCCATGCGGGTGCGCCGTTTGGCCATGACTCACGAGCTGTTGGGCCTGCTGGGCATGGAGCCGCCCTGCGAGCCCTTCTCCCCGGCGGGCATGGCCGAGATGATGCTCTACCACGACCGCCGCTACCTGGAGACCCTCAGGGAGCTTTCGGCCTGCCCCGAGACCACGGGCTACATCGCCTTCGGCCTGGGGCCGGGCGACAACCCGGTGTTCCCCGGGGTCTACGACTGGTCGGCCCTGCTGGCCGGAGCCACCCTGGCCGCCACCCGCCTGGTGGCCGAAGAAGGCGCTCCCGCCGCCTTCACCATGGCCGGTGGCATGCACCACGCCCTGGCTGCGCGGGCCGCCGGCTTCTGCTACATCAACGATGCGGTGCTGGCCATCCGCCGCCTGGTGGCCAAGGGCAAGCGCGTGGCCTACGTGGACCTGGACGCCCACCACGGCGACGGGGTGCAGTGGGCCTTTTACGACAGCGACCAGGTGCTCACCATCAGCCTGCACCAGCACCCGGCCACCCTGTTCCCGGGCACCGGCTTTTTGGAGGAGATGGGCCGCGAACAGGGCAAGGGCTACTGCGTGAACCTGCCCCTGTGGCCCGATACCGACGACGACGTGTACATGATCGCCTTCGAGCAGGTGGTGCCTCCGCTGATCGAGGCCTTCCAGCCCGACTACGTGGTCAGCCAGATGGGGGTGGACACCTTTTTGGCCGACCCCCTGGCCAACCTGAACCTCACCACCCGGGGCTTCGGTCACGCGGCGCGGCGTCTCAAGAACCTGGCCTGGGGCCGCTGGATCGTGCTGGGCGGGGGCGGTTACCATTTGGTAAACGTGGCCCGCGCCTGGACCCTTCTCTGGGCCATCCTCAGCGACCAGGAGGACCGCCTGCCCGTGGAGCTGCCCGGCGATTTCGCGCTGCGCCACATGCTGCGCGGCGACGAGAGCCAGCTGTTGGACGACGACACCAAGCTACGGGGCCGTCACTGGCACCGCGCCCAGCGCGACGCCGCCGAGGCGGTGGAGTTCATCAAGAAAAACCATTTCCCCATTCTGGGGGCCTAAGCTTGCCTCAAGGCCCTTCCCGTTGTAATCTCACGGCATAATGACCTCAAAACAAGCCCAAACCGACCGTCCGCCCTTTGATTGCAAGCGCTGCAACATCTGTTGCCAGGGCTGGGGCGGCATATTCTTCGAGACCGAGGGCATCCCGGCCGCCGCCGCCCTGCTGGACATGAGCCCCGAGGAGTTCACCGCCGCCTACCTGGCTCCCAAGGACGGGCGCTGGGAGGTGCTCTGCGACGAGGACGGGGCCTGCCGCCTGCTGGGACCAGAGGGCTGCCGGGTGCACCAGGCCAAGCCGGCCATCTGCCGCCTGTGGCCATTCTTCCCCAACATCCTGGCCAAGCGCACCGCCTTCGAGGACGCGCGCCAAGGCTGCCCGGGCATCGACGACGAGGTGAGCTACGAGGACTTCGTGGCCTTCGCCCGCGAGCTGGGCTACAGCGAGGAAAGCACATCATGAGCCGCCCCCAACTCAGCCGCGCCCTGCCCCAAGGGGCCGAGTTCATCGCCCTGAACGACGACGCCTCCCTGAGCGTCCCCGCCTTTCCGGCGGTGGGCTACATCGAAGGCGACGGCATTGGCCCGGACATCTGGCGGGCGGCCCGCCTGGTGTTGGACACCGCGGTGGAGCGGGCCTACGGAGGGGCGCGGGGCATCAAGTGGTACGAGCTGATGGCCGGGGAAAAAGCTTTTGAGCAGACCGGCGAGTATCTGCCCGAGTCCACCGTGGCCGACATCCGCGCCCTCAAGGTTGCTATCAAGGGCCCCCTGACCACTCCGGTGGGCGGCGGCTTCCGCTCCATCAATGTGGCCCTTCGGCAGATCCTGGACCTCTACGCCTGCATCCGCCCGGTGCGCTACATCCCCGGCGTGCCCAGCCCGGTCAAGCAGCCCGAGCTGGTGGACATGGTGATCTTCCGCGAGAATACCGAGGACGTGTACGCGGGCATCGAGTGGGCGGCGGGCTCGGCCGAGGCCGAGCGGCTCATCGCCTTTTTGCGCGACGAGCTGGGGGCCAAGCTGCGCGACCAATCGGCCATCGGCATCAAGCCCATGAGCAAGTTCGGCTCCCAGCGGCTCATCCGCCGGGCGATGGACTACGCCCTGGCCCGGGGCCGCGAGTCGGTCACCCTGGTACACAAGGGCAACATCCAGAAGTTCACCGAAGGCGCCTTCAAGGAATGGGGCTATGAGCTGGCCCGCGAGGAATACGCGGGGCGTTGCGTGAATGAGGGCGACGAGCTGAGCCAGGGCCAGGTGGTTCTCAAGGACCGCATCGCGGACAACATGTTCCAGCAAGCTTTGCTCAGGCCCCAGGAGTTCGCGGTGCTGGCCACGCCCAATCTGAACGGCGACTATCTTTCCGACGCCTTGGCCGCCCAGGTGGGCGGGCTGGGCATGGCCCCCGGGGCCAACATCGGCGACGAGGCGGCGGTTTTCGAGGCCACCCACGGCTCGGCCCCCAAGTACGCGGGCCAGGACAAGGTTAACCCAGGATCGGTGATCCTGTCGGGGGCCATGCTCCTGGAGCACCTGGGCTGGGTTGAGGCAGCGGAAAAGATCGCGCCCGCCCTGAGCCGGGCCATCGAAGGCGGCGAGGTCACCTACGACCTGGCCCGCCAGATCCCCGGCGCGCGGGAGGTGCCCTGCTCCATCTTCGCCGCGCGGGTGGCGGAGCGCTTGTAAAGGCCATGCACGGGGGGGCCAAGGCGCTGCGCAACCTGGGCCGCAGCCTGCGCTCCCTTCTCTTCCCCTCTTGTTGCGCCGCCTGCGGCGGGCCGGTGGACGACGGCGAGCTGCTGTGCCTTGCCTGCGAGGCCGAGGTGGAGCCCTTGGCCGGCCAGGCCTGCGAGCGCTGCGGCCGCCCCGGCGCGGCCTGGCTCTGCGCCTCCTGCCAGAGCGACCCGCCGCCCTTTGACGCGGCCCGCTCCCTGGTGCGCCACCAGGGCCCCCTGGCCGAGCTGGTGCGCGGCTTCAAGTATCAGCGCCGCTATTGGCTGGGCGCGGGCCTGGCCCGGCGTCTGGGCGCGGCCCCGCGCTCCCATTGGGCCACCGCCGACCTGGTGGCCCCGGTGCCCCTGCATCCCCGGCGGCTGATCAGCCGGGGCTTCAACCAGGCTTTGAGCCTGGCCAAGGGCCTGCCCCTGGGCGACAAGGGCCCGGAGCTGGCCCCGGACCTGCTTCTGCGCCTGCGCCACACCAGGCCCCAGGTGGGCCTGGCCCCCGAAGAGCGGCGGGCCAACGTGTCCGGGGCCTTTGGGGTGAATCCGGCTTGGGAGGGACGTCTGGCCGGAGCTTGGGTATTATTAATAGACGACGTTTTCACCACCGGGGCCACGGCAGCCGAATGCGCCCGGGTGCTCAAGGACAAAGGCGCGGCCCGGGTGGAGGTGCTCACCCTGGCCCGGGCCACGGGAGGCGAGGCATGAAGCGCGGCGCGAAACAGAGCCAGGCGCAGGACGCCAAACGCGAGATCACTGAGAAGCTCAGGGCCTTTTTGCGCGGCTGGGGCGGGGCCCTGCTCTGGGCCCTGGTGCTCAGCGCGGTGCTCCGGGCCGGGGTGGTGCAGGCCTCCTGGGTGCCCAGCGGCTCCATGCAGCCCGCGCTCCTCATCGGCGACCACATGGTGGTCAACAAGCTCTGCTACGACCTCAAGCTGCCTTTCACGAGCATTACCCTGCTGCCCCTGGGCGAGCCCCAGCGCGGCGACGTGGTGGTGTTCCGTAACCCCAAGGGCCAGGGCGACGACCTGGTCAAGCGCATCATCGGCCTGCCCGGCGAAACGGTGGCCATGATCGGCACCCAGGTCTACATCAACGGCCAGGCCCTCGAGGCCGATTGGGGGCGCTACAGCGGACGCTCCCACCAGGGCGACGCCTTCGGCCCCTTCCGGGTGCCGGAGGACAGCTACTTCATGATGGGCGACAACCGGGACAACTCCTATGACTCGCGCTTCTGGAACCAGGGCCAGGGCGGCTTCGTGCCCCGGGGGGACATCGTGGGCCGGGCCGAGGTGGTGCTGTGGTCCTGGAAACAGTTTCCGGTGAGCCTGCGCTGGTCCCGCTCGGGCCACCTTATCCGCTGAGGCGGGGAGCCATGCCTAGCAGCCAAACCAAGATCATGGACGCGGCGGCCGCCGCCGAAGCGGCCCGCGCGGTGCGGGCCCGGGGCGGCAAGGTGGTTTTCACCAACGGCTGCTTCGACCTTTTGCACGCGGGTCACGTGGACATCCTGGAGCGGGCCCGCGCGCTGGGCGACTATCTGGTGCTGGGCCTCAACAGCGACCAATCGGTGCGCTCCCTGGAAAAAGGCGTGGAGCGCCCAGTGGTGCCCCAGGAGCTCAGGGCCCGGGTGGTGGCCGGGCTGGCCTCGGTGGACGCGGTGGTCATCTTCGGCCAGTCCACCCCGGCCGAGCTCATCGCCGAAGTGCTGCCCGACGTGCTGGTCAAGGGCGGCGACTGGCCCGAGGACAAGATCGTGGGGGCCGACACGGTGCGGGCCCATGGGGGCGAGGTGTACAGCCTGCCCCTGGTGGAAGGCCTATCCACCACCGGCCTGGTGGAGAAGCTCACTAAGCCCCGCCCTTGACAAGCCCCCAGATGGCGGGACAATAGAGAAGACCCGCCGGGACGAAAGCAAGGGGAGGAAAGCTCATGGCCAAGGACAAGCTGAATGACGGCGAGCCCCGGCGCGCCGGGTGGCTGAATCCCTTCGGCTCCGGCCTGGGCCCCGGCGGCCGCGTCTGGCGGGCCGTACTATTGGTGGTGGTGCTCTACTTCGTCTGCGCGCCCTTCGTCATGTGGTACGAGTACAACCGCGCCTTCCCCGAGTTTTTCAACCCCGCCCCCCCGGCCAACGCGCCTTCGGAGATGCCGGCCCTCAATACCTCGGGCGTGGTGTTCAGCGACACCCTTGTCACCCTGGGCAACAACATGCTGGGCGCCTGGCTGCCCAACGACGTGATCTACCCCTCGGTGCTCATGGACAATCCCCAGAACTTCCAGCTCGGCGAGTTGGAAGTTCTGCGCTACTGCACCCGGGCGCTCCGCGATAAGCTATCGCGCCAGCGCACCACCGACCGCATCGACAAGCACGCGGACCGGGCCTTCACCGATTTTTCCAACAATCCCCATCTGTGGATATTCCCGGCGGCCGAGAGCAAGCTCAGCGACGGGGTGCGGGCCTTGGGGCTCTACCGCCAGGGCCTGATCAAGGGCACCAGCCACTTCTACCCCCGGGTCGACAACCTCATCGAGCTCTTGGACCAGTTCACCAGCCTCTTGGGCGGGGTGGACACCCGGCTGGCCAACGCCCCCCGCGACGTGGGGGAGCGCCTGAGCGAGGAGACCGCCGGCGACGCAACCCAGCAGGGCGAGAAGCGCATGAGGGTGGCGGTGCCCTGGTCCCAGATCGACGACAATTTCTACTTCGGCCGGGGCGTGGCCTACGCCATGTACGAGGCGATGCTGGCGGTGCGCTGGGAGTTCCGCGACGTGATCGAGCTCAAGCGCTCCAGCGAGCTGATGGACACCATCGTGGACGAGCTCAGGCTGGCCCACTTCGAGCCCCTGGTGGTGCTCAACGGATCGCGGGACAGCATTTTCGCCAACCACAGCCTCAAGCTGATGGCCACCCTGGAAAACGTGCGCCAGAAGATGATCAACCTCCAGCAGATGCTGGAGCGCTAGGCTCCGGCCATAGGGAAGGGTCCGCCGATTTCTGCCATGACCAACCTGCGTTGTCCCCAGTGTTTGTTTTGCGAAGAGTTGGATCTGGAAAAGGAGCTGATCCGCTGCACCAATGCCGACGTGGCCGCCGAGGCCGCCTGGGAGGAGCTTTACTACTCCCAGGGCTATTTGGAGCTGCCCCTGCCCGCGCCGGAAGACAAGCCCTGCTTCTGGTTCGTGCGCAAGAACGACTAGCGGCCCTTTATCGTGGAGCAGGCTCAGCAGCCGATCGAATGTTCATGAAAACCTCATCCAAATCGGCGAAGCCAGGCGCCGGCAGACAAGGCGTCCGGCAAGCGACAACCGGAGGCGTAGCTGAAGCTACGTCGAGGTTGGAGCGCAGCCGGCAACACAGTATGCCGGTGGCTGGCACAGCCGGCCTCGCTATTCGCGTGAACTAGCCAATGCCCACCCTCCGCATCGCCCAAGCCCAGATAAACCCCACGGTGGGCGACATCAGCGCCAACCAGGAGCTGATCCTTGACTACGCCCGCCGGGCCCATCAGGCCGGGGCCCATCTGGTCACCTTCCCCGAGCTGGCCGTGATCGGCTATCCGCCCGAGGATCTCCTGCTCAAGCCGCGCTTCCTCATGGACTCCATGGCCGCGGTGCGGGAGCTGGCCGCCCAGTGCCCGCCCATCAACCTGGTGGTGGGCTTTGCCGACGCGGACCTGGAGCAGGGGCTGTGCTACAACGCCGCCGCGGTGATCAGCAAAGGCGAGGTCCGGGCGGTGTACCGCAAGAAGGAGCTGCCCAACTACGGGGTGTTCGACGAGAAGCGCTACTTCGCGCCGGGCAATGACTGCCTGCTCCTGGACCTGGGCGGCGCGCGCCTCATGCTCACCATCTGCGAGGATGTGTGGGTGGCCGGCGATGAGTGCGAGCTTTGCGCCCGGAAGCACCAGGCTCAGGTGACGCTCAACATCTCTGCCTCGCCCTTCCACGCGGGCAAGCTGGACGAACGCAAGGACATCGTGGCCCGCTTCGCGGCGGCCACCGGGTCCTACGTGTTCTACAACAATCTGGTGGGCGGCCAGGATGAGCTGGTATTCGACGGCGGCTGCCTGGCCGAGAGCCCGGAGGGCCATACCCTGGCCTGCTCGCCGCGCTTTGTTCAAGATTTGCAGATCGTGGACCTGGAGCTGCCCCCGGCGGCGGAGCTGCCCAGCCTGACCAGCGACCCACGGGTGCGGGTGGTGGAGCTGCCCCTGGAGGGCGAGCGGCCCGCCGCTCCCCTGGCCCCGGTGTGCGCCCCGGAGATGGGCTACCTGGCCGAGACCTACCAGGCCCTGGTTTTGGGCACCCGGGATTACATAAAGAAGAACGGCTTCAAGCGGGTGGTGCTGGGCCTGTCCGGGGGCATCGACAGCGCCTTCACCGCGGCGGTGGCCGTGGAGGCCCTGGGGGTGGAAAACGTCACCGGCGTGACCATGCCCAGCCAGTTCACCAGCAACGAGACCCGCTCGGACGCCGAGCTCTTGGCCGCCAACCTGGGCATCCAGCTGATCACCGTGCCCGTGGCCCACATCTACCACATCTATTTGGACGAGATGCGCGAAGCCTTCGGGCCGGGCGCGCCCGGGGTGGAGCACGAAAACCTCCAGGCGCGCATCCGGGGCAACATACTCATGGCCCTGTCCAACCGTTTCGGCTGGCTGGTCTTGACCACGGGCAACAAGAGCGAGACCGCGGTGGGCTACTGCACCCTGTACGGCGACATGGCCGGGGGCTTCGCGGTGATCAAGGACGTGCCCAAGACCCTGGTCTACGAGCTGGCCGCCCATGTAAACGAATCCGCCGGGCGCGAGCTGATCCCGGCCAGCACCATCGAGCGGCCGCCCTCGGCCGAGCTTCGGCCCGACCAAAAGGACAGCGACTCCCTGCCCCCCTACGAAGTGCTCGATCCCATCCTCAGGGCCTACGTGGAAGAGGACATGGTCCTGGACGAGATCGTGGCCCTGGGCCACGACTTCGCCATGGTGCGGGACATCATCCGCCTGGTGGACATCAACGAGTACAAGCGCCGCCAGGCCCCGCCCGGGGTGAAGATCACGCCCAAGGCCTTTGGCCGCGACCGCCGCCTGCCCATCACCAACCACTACCGCCCCGGCTTCGACCGCCGAAACTAAGGCGCTGAGGCCCGAACCCACCCCTAGGTGGGAAAATTCTTATTTACAAAAATGTTATGCGTTGAATTTGTGCCTACCTAGTGGTACGTTTGCCCATTATTTCGTACCAAGCAGTAGCCACAAGCAAAATGAGAGCGGCGAATGTCACCTGAAACCGCCCCTAACGGGACTTATCAGCGGCAGCTCAAGGAGCTGTCTCTGCTTTTCGACATAAGCACCACCCTGGAACGCAGCATGGACCTGAGGGACGTGGTGGCCCCGGTCCTGGAGCTCATGGCCAACCACATGGGCATGATGCGCGGCACCATCACCCTGCTCAACCGCGAGACCGGGGAGATCATGATCGAGGCGGCCCACGGCCTCAGCGCCAAGCAGCGTGAGCGCGGCCGCTACCAGCTCGGCGAGGGCGTCACCGGCCAGGTGGTGCAGTCGGGCCGGCCCATGGTTGTGGAGCACATCAACGAGGAGCCCCACTTCCTGGACCGCACCGGGGCGCGCTCCAAGCTGGACAAGAACGACATCTCCTTCATCTGCGTGCCCATCAAGCTGGGCAACGAGGTGGTGGGCGCGCTCAGCGCCGACCGCCTGTTCTCCGACGCCATCAGCCTGGAAGAGGACGTGCGCCTGTTGTCGGTGATCGGCTCCATGATCGCCCAAGCGGTGCGCCTCAGGCAGGAAGTGGCCGAGGAGCAGCAACGCCTGCGCGAGGAGAACCTGCGCCTCCAGGAAAGCCTCAAGGACCGCTTCCACCCGGCCAACATCATCGGCAAGTCCAAGGCCATGCAGATGGTCTACGACCTCATCGCCCAGGTCTGCCAAGTGGGCACCACGGTGCTCATCCGGGGCGAAAGCGGCACCGGCAAGGAGCTGGTGGCCCACGCCATCCACTACAACAGCCTCCGGGCCTCCAAGCCCTTCATCAAGGTGAACTGCGCGGCCCTGCCGGAAAGCGTCATCGAATCCGAGCTATTCGGCCACGAAAAGGGCGCCTTCACCGGGGCGCACAACCAGCGCAAGGGCCGCTTCGAGCTGGCCGACGGGGGCACCATCTTCCTGGACGAGGTGGGCGACCTCTCCCCGGCCACCCAGGTCAAACTGCTGCGCGTGCTCCAGGAGCGCGAGTTCGAGCGGGTGGGCGGCACCGAGACCATCAAGAGCGACGTGCGGGTCATCGCCGCCACCAACCGCGACCTGGAAAAGCTCTTGGAAACCAGCACCTTCCGCCAGGACCTCTACTACCGGCTCAACGTGTTCCCCATCCACGTGCCGCCCCTCAGGGAGCGCGGCACGGACGTGCTTCTGTTGGCCAACTACTTTTCCGAGCGCTTCAGCCGGACCAACAGCAAGACCATCCGGCGCATCTCCACCCCGGCCATCGACATGCTCATGTCCTATCACTGGCCGGGCAACGTGCGCGAGCTGGAGAACTACATCGAGCGCGCGGTGATCCTGTCCTCCGACGAGGTGATCCACGGGCACCACCTGCCCCCCACCCTGCAAACCGCCGAGGCCTCGGGCACCATCCACCAGGGGACCCTCAAGTCCACCATGGAGAACGTGGAGCGCGAGCTAATCGCCGACGCGCTGAAGAACTCCCGGGGCAACAAGGCCTCGGCCGCCCGCAGCCTGGGAATCAGCGAGCGGCTCATGGGTCTCAGGGTGAGAAAGTACGGCATCGACCCTCGGCGCTTCCGTACGAAAAAGTAGATTAACCCCTCTTTTCATACCAATCGGTAGCCTTTCCGGGCCCGCCAATCTCGCCCCCATTTTGGGGGCGATTTTTTTTCGCGTGATAATTTAACAAGTTATATAACTTGATCGCCTCCTGTGCAGCTCTGGCACACACTTTGCCATTAGGAAACCCCAGAAGCGTTCCCCAGTGGACAGATAAACGGCCCAAAGGCTTGGCTGGCCGAGGGCCTTAACTAGAGAGCACAGAGCACATCAGGAGGAAATGAGTTATGAAGAAGTTGGTAATCTGTATGTTGTTGGCCTTGAGCCTGGCGATCCCTGGCACCTTCGCCGCCGCCACCCCGGCCCAAGCCAAACTGACCCCCACGGTTGACCTCGAGGTCGGCTTCAACAGCAAGTACGTGTGGCGCGGCATCGTGGTGGTGGACGACTGGGTAGCCCAGCCCTCCTTTACCGCGGGCGTCGGCGGCTTCAGCTTCAACGCCTGGGCCGACTACATGCTGACCGACCAGAACGGCCGCCAGAACGAGATCGACGAGATCGACCTGACCGTGGACTACACCTTTGACCTGGGCGCCTTCTCCATCCCGGTGGGCGTCATCCGCTACACCTTCCCGGGCAGCACCCTGGCCGACACCACCGAGTTCTACGCTGGCGTCAGCTACAACTGGATCGTCACCCCCAGCCTGACCATCTACAAGGACGTCCAGGAGTCCAACGGCTTCTACGTCCTGGGCGCCCTGGACTACGCCCTGGATCTTCCCAAGCTCGGCGACGGCATCACCTGGGCCCTGAACGTGGGCGCCAGCATTGCCTACGGCAGCGACGACAACAACGAGTTCTACTACAACGGGACCGACAAGAGCGGTTTCACCGACTACAGCGGCTACATCTCCCTGCCCTTCAGCTTTGCTGAGTACTTCACGGTCACCCCGCAGGTGGTCTTCACCGGCCTGGTCGACGGCGACATCAAGGACAACATGAAGCCGCTCCAGGACGACAACAACGTTTACTTCGGCGTGGTGCTGGGCGCCTCGTTCTAAAGACGGATTAGAAACCGAGGCCCGGCCGGATAGGCACCCCGGCCGGGCCGTTTCCAAAGGAGCAGTTGGGAAATGATCAAGCGCGTGATGGCTTCTCTGATCACCCTGACGGGAGTGGGGCTCTTGACCGCCCTGCCCGCCTGGGCAGAAGAGGCCGCCAAAGCACCCAAGGTAAACGACCTGGACACGGTCTGGGTGCTATTGGCGGCCTACTTGGTCTTCTTCATGCAGCCTGGGTTCGCCATGGTGGAAGCCGGCCTAACCCGGGCCAAGAACGCGGCCAACATCCTCGCCAAGAACTTCATGGACTTCGCGTTCGCCAGCATTCTCTACTTCCTCGTAGGATATGCCTTCATGTTCGGCGAAGGCAACAGCTTTATCGGCATGAGCGGCTTCGGCCTCTCCGGCCTGGCCAGTGAAGGCCTGCCGATCTGGGCCTCCTGGATGTTCCAGGCGGTCTTCTGCGGCACCGCCGCCACCATCGTCTCGGGCGTCATGGCCGAGCGCACCAAGTTCCCCAGCTATCTGATAGCGACCGCGCTGCTGACGGCCATCATCTACCCCATCATCGGTCACTGGACCTGGGGCGGCGGCTGGCTGTCCGAGATGGGCTTCTTCGACTTCGCCGGCTCCACCATCGTGCACGGCACCGGTGGCTGGGTTGGCCTGGTCGGCGCCATCATCCTCGGCCCCCGCATCGGCCGCTACGGCCCGGACGGCAAGAGCCGCGTCCTGGCCGGTCACAACATCCCCTTGGCCGCCCTCGGTGTGTTCATCCTGTGGTTCGGTTGGTTCGGGTTCAACCCCGGCAGCCAGCTGGCCGCCTCGGGCACCGAAAACGCCATGGCCATCGCCCTTATCACCATCAACACCAACCTGGCCGCCGCGGCCGGCGCCATGGGAGCCATGTTCCTGGTGTGGGCCATGTACGGCAAGCCTGACCTCACCATGTGCATGAACGGCGCCCTGGCGGGCCTGGTGGCCATCACCGCGCCCTGCGCCGTGGTCAGCCCCTGGGCCGCCATCGTCATCGGCCTCATCGCCGGCGGCATCGTGGTCATGGGCGTGAGCCTGTTGGACAAGCTGCACATCGACGACCCGGTGGGTGCGGTGCCGGTCCACGCCTTCAACGGCATGTGGGGCACCATTGCGGTGGGCATCTGGGGCCAGAAGGCCCTGGGCCTGGGCAACGACGGCCTGCTGCATGGCGGCGGCTTCACCCAGTTGGGCATCCAGATCATGGGCACCGTTGTCTGCGCCGTGTTTGCCATGGTGTGCATGGCGGTGGTATTCCTGGCGGTGAAGGCCATCATGGGCCTGCGCGTGACCAAGGAAGAGGAAGTCCGCGGTCTGGACATTGAAGAACACGGTATGGAAGCCTACTCCGACTTCCAGATCTTCACCACCAGGTAGAAAGGAGGGGAAGGTCAATGAAAATGATAATCGCCTACATCAAGCCCGAGCGCTTGAACGACGTGAAGCAGGCCCTGTACGAAGCCGAGGTGTTCAACATGTCGGTCACCAACATCGTGGGCTCGGGCCGCCAGCGCGGCTTCTCCGAGACTTACCGCGGCGTCGCACAGGAAGTAAACCTCCTCAAGAAGGTGCGCATCGAGATCGGCCTCAACGACGACTTCGTGGAGTCGGCCAAGGCGGCCATCATCAAGGGCGCCCGCACCGGCGAGATCGGCGACGGCGTCATGTTCGTGCTGCCGATGGAGGAATCCATCCGCATCCGCACCGGCGAGCAGGGCCCGCCCGCCATGGGCTAGGGCCGAAACCTGAACCACTTACCGGGCTCGGGAGGCTTGCATGGCCTCCCGGGCCCGTATATGCTGGGGATTAACAACTGGTTGGTCGCCCCGCATTGAGGGCACCTACCATTTGGTAGTTTTAGCCTAAATTCAGCATACCGATCGGTAGGGTTACGAAGGCCTCTTTCCGGGGCTTTCTGGAGATATAGCCAGCAATTCACACAGTTAGGCAGCGGCACCTGGTTTGGCTCGGAAATTGCTTAGTCATTCCAGAGCTACCAAATTTGTAAAGTGCCGCTCCGATAAGCCCTGGCCAGGTTGGCCTTCGGGGCGAAACCCGCGGCCAAGGTCAAGCCCATTTGATCTCAAGGAGGAATACGAGCATGGCAAAAATGACCAAAGAAGGCGTCCTTAAGGCGGTAAAGGACAACAACGTTAAGTTCATCCGCCTATGGTTCACCGACATTCTGGGCGTGATGAAGAGCTTCGCCATCACCCCCAACGAGCTGGAGACGGCGCTTTCGGAGGGTATGGGCTTTGACGGCTCTTCCATCCAAGGCTTCGCGCGCATCGACGAGTCGGACATGATCGCCATGCCCGACATCTCCACCTTCCAGCTGCTGCCCTGGCGCAACCAGGAAAGCGGCGCCGTGGCCCGCATGTTCACCGACGTGCTCAACCCCGACGGCACCCCCTATGAGGGCGACCCCCGCTACGTGCTCAAGCGTCAGCTGAAAAAGGCCGCCGACAAGGGCTACACCATGTACGTGGGCCCGGAACTCGAGTTCTTCTACTTCAAGGACGCCTACGGCACCGAGTACCTGGACGAGGGCGGCTACTTCGACCTGACCCCCCTGGACGTGGCCAGCGACCTTCGCCGCGACACCATCCTGGCGCTCGAGAAGCTGGGCATCACCGTGGAGTACTCCCACCACGAGGTGGCCCCCAGCCAGCACGAGATCGACCTGCGCTACGCCGAGGCCCTGCAAATGGCCGACGCCGCCATGACCTACCGCCTGACGGTCAAAGAGATCGCCATGATGCACGGCGTGTACGCGACCTTCATGCCCAAGCCGGTCTTCGGCGAGAACGGCTCGGGTATGCACACCCACCAGAGCCTGTTCAAGGGCAAGAAGAACCTGTTCTTCGACGCCAAGGATGAGTTCGGCCTGAGCAAGGAAGGCAAGAGCTACATCGCGGGCCTGCTGAAGCACGCCCCGGAGTTCACCTCCATCATCGCCCAGTGGGTCAACAGCTACAAGCGCCTGGTGCCCGGCTATGAGGCCCCGGTGTACGTGGCCTGGGCCCGCCGCAACCGCTCCGCCCTGGTGCGCGTGCCCATGTACAAGCCCGGCAAGGAGATGGCCACCCGCTGCGAGCTGCGCTGCCCCGACCCCGCCTGCAACCCCTACCTGGCCTTCGCGGTCATGCTGGCCGCCGGCATGAAGGGCATGGAAGAGGGCTACGAGCTGGCCGCTCCGGTCGAGGAAGACATCTTCGAGATGAACGCCAAGCAGCTCAAGAAGCACAAGATCAGCGCCCTGCCCGCCACCCTGGGCGACGCCATCGCGCTGACCGCCAAGAGCTCGCTGGTCAAGGAAACCCTGGGCGATCACGTGTTCGAGAAGTTCCTGGAGAACAAGACCGCCGAGTGGGACGCCTTCCGTCTGTACGTCACCGACTGGGAGCTGGACCGCTACCTCTCCATCCTGTAGCTTTCGGCTCTATGCAAGCATCCCGCCGGGGAGCCCTTCGGGGCTCCCCGGTTTTTTTGCGCCGGGCTTTGCAAGCCGACGCCGCATAGGCTATAAAGCGGCGTGAACCCCAACCCGGAGCCGCCCTTGCCGCCAGAAGAAAACCAAAGCCTGCACGCGCCGGGAGACCATCTTCTCCTGGTGGACGAAAAGGACCGGCAATATTTGATCCAGGTGCCGGACCCTTTGCTCAAGGTGCGCCTCAAGGGCGAGATGCTGGACCACCCCACCCTGGCCAACCTGCACTCCGGAGAGCTGCTGGTCACCCCCCAGCGCCGCCACTACCTGGTGTTCGTGCCCACCCTGGAGCAGGTGGTGATGAACATGCCCCGCCAGGCCCAGGTGATCTTCCCCAAGGACCTGGCCCTGTTACTTTTTTTCGGCGACGTGGCGCCCGGCATGACCGTGATCGAGGTGGGCACCGGCCACGGCGCCCTCACCATGTCCCTGCTCAGAGCCTTGGGGCCCACCGGACGCCTGATCAGCTTCGACGTGCGCCGCGATCACCTCAACCGCACCAAGAAGAACGTGGCCGCCTATCTGGGGGAGGAGTTCCTGGAGCGCTGGGAGCCGGTGATGGCCAACCCGGTGGAAGACGGCTTCGGCGAATACGACTGCGACCGCATGTTTAGTGACATCCCCGAGCCCTGGACCCTCATGGAGGGCGCCTCCGAAGCGGTGCGGCCCGGCGGCATCTGGGCGGCCTATCTTCCCACGGCCATGCAGCTCATGCGCCAGATGGAGGCCCTGCAAAACGAGCGCGCCTTCTGCCTGCCCAGCTCCTTCGAGGCCATGCAGCGCTACTGGCAGGTGCGGCCGCCTTCGGTGCGCCCCTCCCACGCCATGCGCGGCCACACCGGCTTCATCATCCTGGGCCGCCGCCGCTGGCTGCCTCCCCGCCCCGAATAGGCTGGGAAGGGCAGCTTGTCCGTGATATAAAGGGTTTATGATCGTCTTTGACCTCCAGTGCGACCAGGGTCACGCCTTTGAAGGTTGGTTCGACGACCTCAAGGACCTGGAAAAGCAGCTAAAGAAGAAGCTGGTCGCCTGCCCGGTGTGCGGCAGCGAAGCGGTGAAACGGGTGCCCTCGGCCTTTGCCATCTCCAAGGGACGCAGCCAGGCGGACCACGAGAAGGCGGCCAAGATGCTGGGCCGCTCCTTGCAGCGCTATTTCCAGGAAAACTTCGAGGACGTGGGGCCGCAGTTCGCCAAGGAGGCGCTCAAGATCCACTACGGGGTCAGCGAGTCGCGCAACATCCGGGGGGTCTCCACCAGCGAGGAAGAGAAAATGCTCCAAGAAGAGGGCGTGGACTTCTTCAAGGTGGGAACCGAGGCGCCGCCCCAAAGCGACAGCAGCGAGGAAGACGACTAGGTCTCGGTCTCCCGGGGCTTTTGCCTGCCCTGCCCGGCCGCCTCGGCCGCGCAGGGCGCGTTTTTGGCTACCAGACGTTTCAGCTTGGCGCAGTAGAGGGCCGCGAAGGTGCGGCAGGAACCCGCGCCGTCCACCGCCTCGTCGCGGGGGAAGCTGGCTTCCGGACAGCTGAGATCGCACCAACGCATACCCACTCCCCAAAATCTAGACAAGATATAGTTCACAACTTCCCGCCGGGAAATGTCATCATATTAATAACTACGCAACTGCCTGTCCACGGATTGCATAAGATGAAAAAATTATCAGAGATTATTGCCAATAATGAAGAATGGCTGATGGCCCGGATCCTTGCCTATGCCAAGGAACACGACTATACCATGTACACCTCCACCCTGATGGAGGCCTGGCGCTTGTCCATATCCGGGCTTTCGGAATCTATTCTAACGGCCATCCAAAATTACCCGGATATTCCGGAGCTCTCGCCCGAAGAGGAGTTTGCCGACGACCCGGTGGCCCGCTTCGGCATTTATGAAGCCCAAAAACACCGCCGGCGGGGCGTGCCTCTGCCCATGTTCCTGGGGCTGATGAAGTACTACCGCCAATCCTACCTGGACTTGCTGGCCGCCCAGGACTGGCCGCCTGACACCTTGGCGCGCCACGCCCTTTTCCTCAACCGGGTCTTCGATCGCATTGAGATCAGCTTTGTCGCCGAATGGGCGGACAAAAGCCCGGGGCAGTCGTTGAGTGAGTTGCAAGCCGGCAACCGGTTCATGACCAACGAAAAAAACAAGTACCTGACCATTTTCGAGAGCATTCCGCTGCCGGTAATCATCCTCAACCCGGACGAAACCATCGACAACATGAACCTGGCCGCGGCCATGTTTTTACGGGGAGAGGCCCTGGCCGGGGGGCATTATTACGCCCCGCCCGAGGAAATATCCCCAAAACATGCGGCCGCCGACCAGGGGCGCCTGGACGCGGTCGCCCTGTTCGACCTATTGCCTTGGCTGCCCCGGGAGCTGGACCGTTGCAAAAATGAAGGCCTGAAAAACACTCATTTTACGAAAGAGATCAACATCCTGGACCAAACCAAGCTCTTGGGGGTCACCATAACCAAGAGCCTCGACATCAGCGATAAATTCACCGGGACCATAATCATCTTCGAGGACCTCACCCCCATCGCAAGAGAGCATCAGGCCCTGCTCGAACAAGAAAAGCTGAACGCCGCCTTGGAAACCGTGGGCATGGTCTATCACGAACTCACCCAACCCCTGCAAGTGATACTCGGCATGTCGGAAATCATGCAACTCGACCTCTCCTTCTCCCTGGAGGGAAAAGAGCAGTTGGAGCAGATCGGCCTTGCCGCGCGCAAGCTCGCCAGCATAATAAATAAATTAGACAAAATCAAAACTTACAAGAACAAGCCCTACGTAGGCCAAGCCTCGATTCTAGACCTGGAGGAATCGGTCAAGAGCGAGGATTGATCCGGTGCGGGCCCCAACGGCGGGAAGGTACGGCGGCCACGGACAAGGGCCGTTCCAGGCGAGGCCCCGGCCCCTCCGCCGGTTGACAAAGACCACCCCCCTTGATAGCTTGAAAAGCTGGAATTTTCGAGAATGACCGGCGGTTTGGAGCCGGTTATCCGGGGGCGGGGCAACACGGAGCGAGGCGCTATGCGCGGGGCGATCATCTGCATCGGCGACGAGCTGGTCAGCGGCCGGGTGGCCGACACCAACTCCCGTTTCGCCCTGAGCCGCCTAAGCCCCCTGGGCTTCCGCTTCGGCTCGGTGCTCATGGTGGGCGACGACATGGAAGCCATCGCCGGGGCCTTGGACCAGGCCCTGGCCTCGGCCGACTTCGTGTTGGTCAGCGGCGGCTTGGGGGCCACGGAAGACGACATAACCGCCTCCGCCGCGGCCCGCCACTTCGGCCTGGCCCTGGCCGAGAGCCGACGCATGATCGACAACCTGCGCGAGTGCTTCGCGGCGGTGGGGCGCAACCTGCCGCCCGGGGTGGAGCGCATGGCCCAGCTGCCCCAAGGGGCCGAGGTGCTGGACAAGGCCTGCGCCGGATTCCGGCTCACCACTCCGGGCGACCAGCCGGTATACTTCCTCCCCGGGGTGCCGGAGGAGAACCGCCGCCTTTTGGAGCGGCTGGTGCTGCCCGCCCTGGTGCAGCGCTTCGCGCCCGAGCAGGTGGCGGTGAGCCGCAAGTTCACCGTCTTCGGCCTGGGCGAGAGCCAGATCGGCCTCAGGCTGGCGGGCCTCACCTCGGGCTACCCCGAGGTGACGGTGGGCTTCTACCCGGTGTTCCCCTGCGAGCAGGTGGTGCTGAGCACCCGTAGCCGCCAACCGGAGGCAGCCGCCGCCCTGCTGGAACGCCTGGTGGACGAGGCGTCCCACCGTTTGGAAGGTTTGGTGGTGGCTCACGGCGCGGACACCCTGGCCGACGTGGTGGCCCAACGCATGATCGCCGAGAAGCTGACCCTGGCCCTGGCCGAGTCCTGCACCGGCGGTCTCATCGGCCACCTGGTCACCGGCGTGGCCGGGTCCAGCGCCTTTTTCGAGCGCGGCCTGGTCACCTACTCCAACCGGGCCAAGATGGAGCTGTTGGGCGTGAGTCCCGAGACCCTGGAGGCCCATGGCGCGGTGAGCGCCGAGACCGCGGCCGAGATGGCCGAGGGCGCGCGCCGCGAGGCGGGCACGGACATAGGCCTGTCGGTCACCGGCATCGCCGGGCCCGACGGCGGCACACCGGAAAAGCCGGTGGGCACCGTGTTCTTCGGCCTGGCCGCCGAGGGCGGGGTCAAGACCCTGCACCGGCGTTTCTTGGCCTTCGCGGACAGCCGCGCGCAGATAAAGCAGCTGAGCGCCCACACCGCCCTGGACCTGCTGCGGCGCTATTTGGAAGACCATGCGCTGCTTCATCGCCCTTGAGATGCCCCCGGCGGTGAAGGAGCACGCCGCCGGGCTGATCAAAGAGCTCAAGTCCGCCGGGGCGGACGTGAAATGGGTGGCCCCGGAGAACCTGCACCTCACGCTCCAATTTTTGGGCGAGGTGGAGCCGGAGCGGCAACCGGGCCTGGAGGCCGCCCTGGCTCGAGCCTGCGCGGGCCGTCCGCCCCTGAAGCTGGCCATTACCGGCTGCGGAGCCTTCCCGGGGATCAAGAAGCCCCGGGTGATTTGGCTAGGCCTGGCGGGCATGATCGAGGAACTGGCTGAGCAGGCCAAGGCCATACAGGCGGCCAACCAGCCCCTGGGCTTCGAGCCCGAAACGCGGGCCTTCAAGGCCCACCTGACCCTGGGCCGCGTGCGCGAGCGGCGCGGCAAGAAAAAGGCCGCGCCCCTGGGGCCGCTCAGCCGAGAGCTGGCCGGCCTGGCCGGGCACCGGGGGCCGGAGTTCGCGGCCAACCGGGCCGTATTGATGCAAAGCACCCTGACCAGTTCAGGGCCGATTTATAAGCCCCTTTTCGGCGCCACCCTCGGGGACGGCGCGGGAGGATAGCTGGAACCATGGCTGACAATAACGCCCGCGACCAACGCGACAAGGCGGTGGATAGCGCCCTCAAGCAGATCGAGCGCAACTTCGGCAAGGGGGCCATCATGCGCCTGGGCAGCCAGGAGGTGGCCCAGGACGTGCGGGCCATCTCCACCGGCTCCCTGGGCCTGGACATCGCCACCGGCATCGGCGGCGTGCCCCGGGGCCGCATCACCGAGATCTACGGCCCAGAGTCCTCGGGCAAGACCACACTCACCCTGCACGTGATCGCCGAGGCCCAGAAGCTGGGCGGCGTGGCCGCCTTCATCGACGCGGAGCACGCCCTGGACGTGTCCTACGCCAAAAAGCTGGGCGTGGACGTGGACGATCTGTTGGTGAGCCAGCCGGACACCGGCGAACAGGCCCTGGACATCGCCGAGATCCTGGTGCGCTCCGGCGGGGTGGACGTCTTGGTCATCGACTCGGTGGCCGCTCTGGTGCCCAAGGCCGAGCTGGAAGGCGAGATGGGCGACAGCCACGTGGGCCTGCAAGCCCGCCTGATGAGCCAGGCCATGCGCAAGCTCACCTCCGTGGTGGCCAAGAGCCGCACCGCGCTGATCTTCATCAACCAGATCCGCATGAAGATCGGGGTGATGTTCGGCAGCCCCGAGACCACCACCGGCGGCAACGCGCTCAAGTTCTACGCCAGTTTGCGCCTGGACATCCGGCGCATCGGCAAGATAAAGTCCGGCGACGCCGACGTGGGCAACCGCACCCGGGTCAAGGTGGTCAAGAACAAGGTGGCCCCGCCCTTCAAGCAGGCCGAGTTCGATATCACCTTCGGCCAAGGCATCAACCGCCTGGGCGAGGTGCTCGACTGGGGCGTGGAGCAGGACATCGTGACCAAGAGCGGGGCCTGGTACTCCTATGGCGACGAGCGCATGGGACAGGGCCGCGAGAACGCCATCAACTTCCTGGCCGACACCCCCGAGGTGCTCGACGAGGTGATAACCCGGCTCAAGACCAAGCTGGGGCTCCTGCCCCCGGCCGAAGCGGAAGCCGCCCCGGACGCCGAATAAGGAGCCCGCATCCCATGGCCAAGACCGGCAACGAAATCCGCCGCCAGTTTCTGGACTATTTCGCCAAGCATCAACACCAGGTGGTCAAGAGCTCCAGCGTGGTGCCGGCCGACGACCCCAGCCTGCTGTTCACCAACGCGGGCATGGTGCAGTTCAAAAACGTCTTCACCGGACAGGACAAGCGCGCCTACAGCCGCGCCACCACCTGCCAGAAGTGCTTCCGGGTATCGGGCAAGCACAACGACCTGGAGAACGTGGGCCGCACCCCGCGCCACCACACCTTCTTCGAGATGCTGGGCAACTTCAGCTTCGGCGACTACTTCAAGGAGAAGGCGGTGGTCTTCGCCTGGGAGCTCCTCACCCAGGGCTACGGCCTGGACCCGGAGCGCCTCTGGGTGAGCGTGTACACCGAGGACGACGAGGCGGCCCGCCTTTGGGAGAGCGAGGTCGGGGTGCGCTCCGAGCGCATCGTGCGCCTGGGCGAGGAGGAAAACTTCTGGGCCATGGGCGACACCGGCCCCTGCGGCCCCTGCTCGGAGATCCACATCGACCAGGGCCCGGAGCATGGCTGCGGCGCGGCCGACTGCGCCGTGGGCTGCGACTGCGACCGCTACCTTGAGCTGTGGAACCTGGTGTTCATGCAGTATGAGCGCGACGCCTCCGGCAAGATGACTCCCCTGCCCAAGCCCTCCATCGACACGGGCATGGGCCTGGAGCGCATCGCGGCCACGGTGCAGGGCTTCACCAGCAACTACGACTCCGACCTGTTCACCCCCATCATGGACTACACCAGCGAGCTGGCCGGGGTGCGCCGGGGGGACGACGCCGAGAGCGACGTGAGCCTCCGGGTCATCGCTGACCACGCCCGCGCCTGCACGGTGCTGGTGGGAGACGGCGTAATGCCCTCCAACGAGGGCCGGGGCTACGTGCTCCGCCGCATCCTCCGCCGCGCCGCGCGCCACGGCCGCAAGCTGGGCTTCGAGGGGCCCTTCCTGCACAAGGTGGCCGGCGTGGTCATGGAGCAGTTCCAGGACGCCTACCCCGGCCTCTACGGCAACCGCGCCTTCGTGGACAAGGTGATCTCCGGCGAGGAAGAGCGCTTCGGCGAGACCCTGGACACCGGCCTCAAGCTTCTCTCCGAGGCGGTGGCCAACGCCAAGGCCAAGGGCCAGGACGCCCTGGCCGGCGAGGTGGCCTTCAAGCTTTACGACACCTTCGGCTTCCCCCTGGACCTGACCATGACCATCGTGGCCGAAGAGGGCCTGGGGGTGGACGAGGAAGGCTTCCAGGCGGCCATGGGCCAGCAGCGGGCCCGCTCCCGCGCTGCCTGGAGCGGCAGCGGCGAGCAGCAGCTTCCCCCCGCCCTGGCCAAGCTAAAGGCCGAGGGCTTCACCACCGCCTTCACCGGCTACGAAGGCCTTGGCGGGACCAGCACCGCCGCCCTGCTCCTGGTGGACGGCGAGCCGGTGGACGCGGTGGCCCAAGGCCAAAAGGCCGAGCTGGTGGCCCCGGCCACGCCCTTCTACGGCGCGGCGGGCGGCCAGGTGGGCGACGTGGGCTTCATCGAGGGCCCCCGGGGCAAGGCCAAGGTTATCGACACCCTCAAGCCCGGCGGCGAGCTGATCGTGCACCAGATCGAGGTGAGCGAAGGGCAGATCGCCAAGGACGACGAGCTGACCCTGACCGTGGACACCGGCGCCCGCGCGGCCACCGCGGCCAACCATACCGCCACCCACCTGCTGCACGCGGCCCTGCGCGAGCACCTGGGCGAGCACGTGAAGCAGGCCGGCTCCATGGTCAGCCCCGAGCGCCTGCGCTTCGACTTCAGCCACTTCGAGGCCATGACCCCCGAGGAGCTTCGGGCCGTGGAGCGCACGGTCAACGAAGGCGTGCGGGCCAACATCAGCCTGGACACCAAGGTCATGGACATCGACGAGGCCATGGCCACCGGCGCCATGGCCCTGTTCGAAGAGCGCTACGGCGACCGGGTGCGCCTGGTGCAGATCCCCGGCGTGTCCAAGGAACTCTGCGGCGGCACCCACACCGGAGCCACCGGCGACATCGGCTACTTCAAGATCGTCTCCGAGTCATCCGTGGCCGCGGGGGTGCGCCGTCTGGAGGCGCTCACCGGCGGGGCCGCCGTGGAGGCGGTGCAGGCCCTGGAGACCGAGGTGGGCAAGGCCGCCGGCGCGCTCAAGGTGAGCCGCTCCGAGCTGGCCGAGCGGGTGGGCAAGCTCATGGCCAGCCTCAAGGAGCGCGAGCGCGAGGTGGAGACGCTCAAGGGCCGCCTGGCCGGGGCCTCCAGCCGCGACCTCATGTCCGAGACGGTGGACGTGGACGGCGTGAAGGTGCTGGCGGTCAAGGTGGAGGTGGACAACCCCAAGGCCCTGCGCGACCTGGCCGACACGGTGCGCGACAAGCTGGACTCCGGCGTGGCGGTGTTGGGCGCCGAAAGCGGCGGCAAGGCGCTTTTGCTGGCCCTGGTCACCAAGGACCTGGCCGGGCGCTACCACGCGGGCAACCTGGTCAAGGTGCTGGCCCCCATGGTGGGCGGCGGCGGCGGGGGCCGGCCGGACATGGCCCAGGCCGGCGGCCAAAACCCCGGCGGCTTGGAAGACGCCCTGAGCAAGGTGCCGGACTTGGTCCGGGAGCAGGCCAAGGGATAGCCGGCCGGGCCGGGTTCTACCCACCCTGCTCCCCGACCAAACAATGCCCCGACAAAAAAGGGACGCCCACTCGGGCGTCCCTTCGCTTTTTGCTATGTGCTTCGCCTAGAGCGGGCTGGCCTCCGGGCCGGTGAGCACGTCCGGAGCCTCCACGCCGGGGATGGGCGTGGTCAGGTCGCGGCGGTCGATGCCTTGGCCTTCGCGCTCCTTGGCGGGCAGGGCGGACCATTTTTCCTGGGCCTGCCTGAGGTAGTTCATGGCCTCGTTATACAGGCCCACGTCCGGGTACTGGGTGAGCACCCGTTTGAAGCGGCCCATGGCCGCGCGGTAGGACTTGGTCTGGAAGTAGTACTTGCCCACCACCATGTCGTGGGCGGCCAGGCGGCGGGTGGCTTCCTGCAGCCGGGGCTGGCAGCGCACCGCCCACTCGCTCTGGGGATACTGCTTGATCAGGCGCTGGAAGGTCTGCATGGCCTTGCGCGCGTTCTCCGGGTCGCGGTCCGGGGTCAGCATCTGGTCGAAGTAGACCATGCCCATCTGGTAGATGGCGTAGGGCACCGCGTCGTTCTTGGGGTGCAGGCGGATGAAGTCCTCATAGGCCAGCACCGCCTCTTCGTAGCGCTTGGACTTGAAGTAGGCGTCGCCCACCCGAAGATCGGCCAAGAGCGCGAAGCGGCTGTAGGGGAAGCGGTCCTTGAGGGCCTGGAACAGGTTGGCCGACTCGTCGTACTGCCCTTCGCGGTAGAGGGTCTCGGCCTCGTTGGCCAGCACCTGGGCCGGGGTGTCGAAGGCATCGTCCGTGGCGCTTTTCTGCCCCCCGAACCAACCGCATCCCCCCGCCGCCAGCAGAACCAGCAGCAGGCCCAGAACCGCCAACCTGAATTTCTTAGTCATGGACCTCTTCCAGATAACGCTGGGCCGCGTAGGTGGCCACCGCCCCCTCGCCGGCCGCCACCACGATCTGCCGAAGCAGCTTGCTGCAGCAGTCTCCCGCGGCGAAAACGCCGTTAAGGCTGGTGTGCTGGGTGCGGTCGCAGATGATGAACCCTTGCCGGTCCATGTCCACCGTGCCGCGCAGGAACTCGGTGTTGGGCGTGGTGCCCACGAAGACGAATGCCCCGTCGCAGGGCAGCTCGTACTCCGTGTCGTCCTTGAGCCTTTTCAGGCGCACCGCTTCCACCTTGTTCTCGCCCACGATCTCCAGGGGAGCCTGCGACCAGAGCACCTCGATTTTTTCGTTGCTAAGCACCCGCTCGGCCAAAACCCCGGCTGCCCGGAGCTCGTCCCGGCGGTGCACCAGGTACACCTTGGAGGCGAAGCGGGTGAGGAACACCGCCTCCTCGGCGGCGGTGTCGCCGCCCCCGAAACATATCACCACCTGATCGCGGTAGAAGGGCCCGTCGCAGGTGCCGCAGTAGGACACGCCCTTGCCGGTGAGGAGCTCTTCGCCGGGCACGCCCAGCTTCCTGGGCTGGGCCCCCACGGCCAGGACTACAGCCTTGGTGCGCATCTCGCCGTCCGGGGTGGTGAGCACCTTGCATTTGCCGTCGGCCACGACCTTGATGATCTCCTTGTTCTCGATCACCAGGCCGAACTTCAGGGCGTGGTCGCGCATACGGTCGGCCAGGTCGAAACCGGTCACGCCGTCCACGTCGCCGGGCCAGTTCTCCACCATGTCGGTGGTGAGCACCTGGCCGCCGGGGCTAAGGCGCTCCAGAAGCACCGCGTCCATGCGGGCGCGGGCCGCGTAGAGCCCGGCGGTGAGGCCGGCCGGCCCCCCGCCCACTATTATCATGTCGTGGGTGTGCATGTGCCGCGCCCGGGCTTAGCCCAGCTGCTTGCTGATGGCCGCCTCCAGGTGCGACTTGCTCACCGCGCCGGTGATCTGGTCCGCCACCTTGCCGTCCTTGAAGATGATCAGGGTGGGGATGGCCCGGATGCCGTACTGGCCGGGGGTCTTGGGGCTCTCATCCACGTTGAGCTTGGCCACCTTCAGCTTGCCGGCGTACTGCTCGGCCAGCTCCTCCACCACCGGGGCGATGGCCCGGCAGGGACCGCACCAGGAGGCCCAGAAGTCCACCAGGGTGGGGGTCGCGTTGTTCAGAACCTCGGTCTCAAAGCTGTCGTCGGTCACCTGCAAGACGTTGTCAGACATGCCAGAAATGCTCCTTTACCCGAACCGTGGAATAGACGCGTACCTCCCCGCGCCCATTATTGCTCCTAGCCCTTTGGGGTCGCTTAATTTTATATGCGTTGGCCAGGGGTTTGTCAATGTAACAGGCGGTTTCCACCAAAGCTGTCCCCCGGGCGCCGCCTCGGGTATTATGGTGGGGCAACGGGAGGTTGACTTGGCCAAACGCGCCACTATTTTCGTTTGTCAGAGTTGCGGGGCCTCTCAGCCCAAGTGGCTGGGCCAGTGCCCGGCCTGCGAGAGCTGGGACACCCTGGTGGAGGAGGCCGCCTCCCCCGCCGCCAAGGGCAAGGCCGCCCCGCCCGGCCGCACCCAACCGCTCACCGGCACCCTGGAGCGCCCGGAGCATCGCCTGGCCTCGGGCATCGAGGAGCTGGACCGCGTATTGGGCGGCGGGCTGGTGGGAGGCATGGTGGTCCTGGTGGGCGGCGAGCCGGGCATCGGCAAGTCCACCCTCATGCTCCAGGCGGCCGAGTCCCTGGGCCGCTCCGGCGGGCGGGTGCTCTATGTCACCGCCGAGGAGTCGGCCCGCCAGGTGGGCCTGAGGGCCGCGCGCCTGGGCCTGGCCGGGGCGGGGGTGGAGCTGTTGGCCGACACCTCCCTGGAGACGATTCTGGCCACCACCGTGGAGGGCGGCTTCACCGCCGTGGTGGTGGACTCCATTCAGGCGCTCAAAAGCGGTGAGCTGGCCAGCGCCCCCGGCGCGGTGGGCCAGGTGCGCCACTGCGCCGCCGAGCTGGCCGGCGCGGCCAAGGCCACGGGCAGCGCACTTTTTCTGGTGGGCCATGTGACCAAGGAAGGCGCCCTGGCCGGTCCCCGCGTGCTGGAGCACCTGGTGGACACGGTGCTCTACTTCGAGGCAGAGCCCTCCATGCGCCTCAGGCTGCTCAGGGCGGTGAAGAACCGCTTCGGGGCCACCGACGAGGTGGGCGTGTTCGAGATGGGCGAGCGCGGCCTGGCCGGGGTTAGCAACCCCTCGGCCATGCTCCTGGCCCACCGCCCGGCCTCGGCCCCTGGCAGCGCGGTGTGCGCGGCCATGAGCGGCACCCGGCCCCTGTTGGTGGAGGTGCAGGCCCTGGTGAGCCCCTCGGGCCTGGCCATGCCCCGCCGCCAGGCCCTGGGCGTGGACCCCGGCCGCCTGCACATGCTCTGCGCCGTGCTGGCCATCCACGCCGGGCTGGACCTGGGGGGCCACGACGTGTTCGTCAACGTGACCGGCGGGGTGCGCCTCACCGAGCCCGCCGCGGACCTGGCCGTGGCCGCGGCCATCGCCAGTTCTTTGGCCAACCGCCCCCTGCCGCCTTCGGCGGTGTGCTTCGGCGAGGTGGGACTGGCCGGAGAGCTACGCGCCGTGGGGCGCTCGGCCGCCCGCATGGCCGAGGCCGCCCGCCAGGGCTTTGGCCAGGCCCTGTGCGCTCCGGGCAAGACCGCCCCGCCCAAGGGCCTGCAAATCCTCGGCGCCCCGCGCCTGGACCAAGCCCTGGCCCTGCTCTGGTAACCATGGCCTGCTCCGCCCGAAACCGGTTATCATGGTCCGGGAAATTCATGGTTTTGTTTTAACAGCGAGGTCTTGCCTATGCCCCGGCGCTCCAAGCTAGACAAGAGCCTGTTGGCCGCCGCTTGCCTGGCCCTTTTGCTTGCCCTGGTTTCCTGCGGGGGCGGCGGGGGCGGCGGCGGGGGCGACGGCTTCTCCAGCCAGGACTACCAGTTTCTCTACACCTACAACGCCTCGCGCCTGAGCGGCCACACCATCCGCTGGGCCAACCTGCCCATCAGCGTGTCGGCCGGGGCCTTCCCCAGCGCGCCGGCGGCTTTCAACCGCTGGAACAGCGCCTCCGGGGGCCGGGTGCGCTTCTCCTTCGGCTCGGGCAGCAACATAACCGTGTCCTACCGCTCCACCAGCTCCTGGTGCGGCCTGACCACCGTCCGCTGGAACAGCGCGGGGCAGATCACCGACGCGGAGGTGTACATCGCGCGCGACCAGAGCAGCTGCTCGGGCGGCGAGGCGGACACCCTGGCCCACGAGGCGGGGCACGCCATCGGCTTTTTGGGCCATGACGGCGAGGGGCTGATGAACCCCTTCGGAGGCCAGCCCATCAGCGACCAGGAGTCGCGCTTCATGAGTTTGCTATACTCTCTGGGGCCGGGCACGGACATCACCGGCGACCTGGGCAAGTCCCGCGTTACCAGCGGAACCTACGACAAGAGCGGCAACAAGACCTACACCCTGACCATCCAATAGGAGGGCACATGCGCATCTGGCTGATAGCGGTTCTGGCCCTGGCCATGTTGAGCAGCCTGGCCTGCAAGGACGAGAGCGCGGCGGGCAAGCCCGCGGAACAGGGCCACCGCCAGTACGCCATGATTTTCGACCTGCCCTGCGCCACGGTGCAGGACCAGGTGCGCGCGGCCATGCGCTCCAACCCCGGCCTGGGTCTGGCCTCGGAGCGCCAGGCTCCCCTGGGCGTGGCCCTGATCACCCCGGAGCACCAGGGCGACCAGCGCCGCTGGAGCGCCACGGTGCTGGTGCAGTGCGCCGACCGCCAGAGCTCGCGCATCGAAACCAGGGTAAAGGCCGAGCGCCGGGTGAACGGCCAGTGGGTGCCGGCCGGCGACGCCCCGGCCATGGAAAAGGATATTCTGGATAAGGTGATGCCCAAGCCGTAGGCGTAGAGGCGGCTTCGCCAGACGGCGGGATACCGCGTTGCCGCCCCTTGGGGCGGTTTCGCTTTTAGTAGATTTGCACGCCCTTCTCGTGGATCTCGAATTCCACCTTGGCCAGGGTCTCGCCCGCCAGGGGACGCCCGTGGTCGAATCCCGCGAAACGGCTGATCACCAGGGTGCGCGGCCCGTAGATGCGGCTGGCCTCCCACTGGGCCTTGCTGGTCACCGAGTGCAGCCCACCCAGGGAGAGCACCTTGCTCGACCCGTGGGGCTTGGACCATATCCAGCTTATGGCCAGGGGCCGCTCGAAGCCGGTCCGCTTGACCAAAACCTTCAACTGGGGCTTGGCGTAGAGCGCCGCCGGCCGGCCGAAGTACCAGGTGAACACCACCTGGAGGCCGTTGTCCTTTTGATCCTTGGGGCTGTAAAAGACGTAGAACTCGGTGCGCTCGTCGATCTCCACCCGGCGGGGCACCGCCTGCGCCTGGCAGGGGCGGCCCAGCAGCTCCATGGGGTTCAGCTTGTCGTCGGCGATGCGCTTTTTGGTGAAGGCGCTCAGCGGCACGATGATCAGCTCATCCGAGGCCAGCTGGCTGCCCAGGGTGCAGGCGCCCTTGGCCTTGCCGCCGCTCTGGCCACAGGCCGGGGCCAGGGCCAAAACCAGGCAGATCAGGCCCACCAACCAAGTGCGCGTATGGGGAGGGAAAAAGCTCACCCTGCCATTTTAGGCGGGGCGGCGGCGCGGGGCAAGCGGGTGGCTCAGGCGCGGCGGCGGCGTCGGCGGCGACGCCAGCCCAGGAAGGCCATGGCGCTGCCCATGAGCAGTAGAGTGCCCGGCTCCGGGGTGCCGGCCACCGGCGAGGAGTAGTTCACGCTCAGGCTGGGCCGCCAACCGGCGGACTTGTAGTCCGAGGAGGCGTAAAAGGAGTAGTTCCAGTTGGAGCCGGTGCCCACGATCACCCAGCCCAGGTTCTTGGCCCCGTCGGCCCAGGCCTGCAAGGACGCGGTCACGTCGATGTCCAAAAAGCCCCTGCTGCCCGGGTCGCTGAAGGTGGCGTCGGCCGTGCCCGCGGTCTGCTTGCCGATGTCCACCCCATCCCCCAGGCTGTTCCAGGTGCTCTTGGCGCTCCAGTCCTCGGTCATGCGGTAGAGCGCGCGCTCTCCCGAGCCCGAGCCGGTGTAGAGGTACAGGCGCAGGGTGGCGTTGCTGATGGTGCTGTCCAGGGGGATCTGGTTCTTGCCGTCGCCGAAGATGTCGTCAAAGCGCATCAAGGACTCGTAGCCCGTGCCGCCGCTGAACTGGTACACCCCGCTGTAGGCGTAGTCGCCGTAGTTGGCGTTGGGGCTGTACTTGTTGAGCATGGTGTCGGTGATGCCGGACTTGTAGTCGAAGCTGATGCTGTCGGCCCAGGCCGGAATGGCGAGCACCAGCAGCAACCCCACGGCCAAGGCGGCGCGCAGCACACGGCTAAACATGAAAACCCCCAACAGGACAGGACTTTTTGGCGGGGCAGGTTCCCTCCAATGTCTCTTTATTGTAAACTTCCGAAATTTATTGTCAAGGCAATGTGTTAGGAGCCATGCTCCTCGGCGAGGGCGGCCAGGCGGGCCCGGATTTGGGCCGGAGGCAGGCCGGTCTCCAGAGCGATGCGCCCCACCTCGTCGGCCTCGGGGTGCACCCGCCAGGCCCCGCCCACCCAGGCCCGCTTCACCTTGGCCGGGCCCCAGGGGCTGTCCACGGTGATCACCTCCCGGGGCAGGGTGCGCCGCTCCACGGGCCTGAGGCGCACCCCCAGGCTGGTGGTCTGCTCCAGCACCAGGGCGGCCAGCTCCTCGGCCAGCTCGGGCGGGCTCATCACGCTCAGGCTGAAGCCCAAGCGGCCCTTTTTCATGATCAACGGCGCGGCGGCCGCGTCAAGGGCCCCGGCCTGCATCAGCCGGGCGATGACCAGGGGCAGGTCCTCGGGGTTCATGTCGTCCAAATGGGCCACGATCTCCACGATGCGGTCGCCGGACCCGGCCGCGTCCTCCCGGCCCAGCCACAGGCGCAGGATGTTGGGCAGCTCGCCGCTGGGGCGGGTGCCCCCGCCGATGCCGGTCTTGGCCAGGCTCATGGCCGGGGGCGGGCCGAACTCGTGGGCCAGGGCGCTGAGGATCGCCGCGCCGGTGGGGGTTACCGTCTCGCCCTTGATGGGCGAGGGATACACCGGCAGGCCTTCAAGCAAATTGAGCACCGCCGGGGCGGGCAGGGGCAATACGCCGTGGGCCGCCTTCACCGTGCCCGAGCCCATGGGCAGGGGCGAGCAGACGATGCGCGGCGAGCCCAGCCAGACCAGGCCCGCGCAAAAAGCCACCACATCGGCGATGGCGTCGGCCGCGCCCACCTCGTGGAAATGCACCTCCTCGGGGGTGGTGCCGTGCACCCGAGCCTCGGCCTCGGCCAGGCGGCGGAACACCTTGGCCGCCGGGCCGCCGATGTTCTCGGGCAGGCGCGCCAAGAGCTTCAGGATGTGGCTCAGGTGGCGGTGGTGATGCTCGTGCGGGGCCTTGACCTCCAGGCGGTTGGCCAGGATGCCCAGGTGCTCGGCCGTGGCGGCGGAGACCTCCACCTGCTCCAGGCCCATGGCTTTTAGGTGCCCGGCCAGCTCTTCCACCGGCCAGCCCAGGCCGATGAGCCCTCCGGCCAGCATGTCGCCCGAGGCCCCGCCGCAGGCGTCCACGTAGAGCAGCTTGCCCATCACTTCTTGGCTTTCTTCTTGGCCGGGGCCTTGGGGGCCGCCTTCTTGGGGGCCGGCTTGGCCGCCTTCTTGGGCGCGGCCTTTTTCTTGGCCGGCTTGGCGATGGGCCACTCCGAGAGCACCAGGGGCAAAAGCTGATCCATGTGCCCCACCGGGGTGATCTTGAGCTTGCGGCGCACCTTGGCCGGTATCTCGCTCATCTCCTTCTGGTTCTTCTCGGGCACCAACACGCGGGCCAGGCCCGAGCGCTGGGCGGCCAGGGCCTTTTCCTTGAGCCCGCCGATGGGCAGCACCTTGCCGGTGAGGGTCACCTCGCCGGTCATGGCCACGTCCTCGCGCACCGGCACCCCGGTCAGGGCGCTGATGATGGCCGTGGCCAGGGTGACCCCCGCGCTGGGGCCGTCCTTGGGGATGGCGCCGGAAGGCACGTGCACGTGCAGGTCCATGTCGTCGTACCAGCCTTTTTTAAGCCCCAGCTCCTTGGCCCGGGAGCGGGCATAGGACAGGGCCGCCTGGGCCGACTCGCGCATCACCTCGCCCAGGGAGCCGGTGATGGTCAGGCTGCCCTTGCCCTCCACCGCGCTCACCTCCACCCGCAGCACCTCGCCGCCCGCCGAGGTCCAGGCCAGGCCAGTGGCCACCCCCACCTCGCCCTCGCCCCGCTCCTCCTCGGGCAGGAACTTGGGCACGCCGAGGTAGCGGTGCAGGTTCTGGGCGGTGACCTTGTAGGGGCCCTCGCCGCCCTCGGCCACCTTGCGGGCCGCCTTGCGGCACACCGAGCCGATCTCGCGCTCCAGGTTCCGAAGCCCCGCCTCGCGGGTGTAGGAGCGGATGATCTCCAACAACGCCGCCGGGCTCAGCGATATCTGCTCGGGCTTGAGGCCGTTCTCCTTGAGCTGGCGGGGGATCAAAAAGCCCTGGGCAATGGTCACCTTGTCTTCCTCGGTGTAGCCCGAGAGCTCGATCACCTCCATGCGGTCCCACAGGGCGTCGGGGATGGTGTCTTCCACGTTGGCCGTGGTGATGAACATCACTTTGGAAAGGTCGAAAGGCAGGTTCAGGTAGTGATCCGAGAAGGCGTTGTTCTGCTCCGGGTCCAGGACCTCCAGAAGCGCGCTGGTGGGGTCGCCCCGGTAATCGGAGCCCACCTTGTCCACCTCATCGATCATGAACACCGGGTTGTTGGTGCCCGCGCTCTTGAGCCCCTGGATAATGCGGCCGGGCAGGGCTCCGATGTAGGTGCGGCGGTGGCCCCTAATCTCGGCCTCGTCGCGCACCCCGCCCAGGGAGATGCGCACGAACTTGCGCCCCAGGGCCCGGGCGATGGAGCGGCCCAGGGAGGTCTTGCCCACCCCCGGTGGGCCGATGAAGCACAGGATCGGCCCTTTCATCTTGGGGTTGAGCTTCCTGACCGCCAAATACTCCAGGATGCGCTCCTTGACCTTCTCCAGGTCGAAGTGGTCCTCGTCCAGAATCTTGGCCGCCTTTTTCACGTCCAGGCGGTCCTTGCTGCCGCTGGACCAGGGCAGGTCCAGAATCCAGTCCAGGTAGGTGCGGATGATGGAGGCCTCGGCGCTCTCGGGCTGCATCTGCTCCATGCGGCTCAGCTGCTTCAGCGCCTCCTCGCGCACCTCGGCGGGCAGGCGCTTTTTCTCCAGGCTCTGGCGCAGCTCGCCCAGCTCGCGGGCGCGGTCGTTCTCGTCGCCCAGCTCGCGGCGGATGGCCCGGAGCTGCTCGCGCAGGTAATACTCCTTCTGACCCCGGCTCATCTCTTCCTGGGCCTCGGACTGTATCTTGGCCTGAAGGGTGGAAACCTCCAGCTCGGTGCCCAGGTGCTCGTGCACCTTGGTCAGGCGCATCACCGGGTCGCTCTCCTCCAGGATGCCCTGGGCCGCCTTGGTCTCCAGGCGCATGTTGGAGGCCACCAGGTCGGCCAGGCGGCCGGGCTCGTCCACCGAGCCCAGAATGGCCTGCACGTCGCTGGTCAACAGGCCGCGCAGGGCCAAGATCTTCTCGGAGGCCTCGCGGGCCGAGCGCATCAGGGCCTCGGACTCGGGGCCGGGCTTTTCCTCCACCGGGTCGGGCAAGGTTTGCAGGCTCACCCGGAAGTAGGGCTGCTCCTGCTCCCAGAGGTCGATGCGCGCCCGGGCCAGGCCCTGCACCAGCACCTTGAGCCTGCCATCGGGCATCTTGAGCTGGCGCATGATCACCCCGACCGTGCCCACCTCGTAGAGGTCCTCGGGCAGGGGATACTCCACGTTCTGGTCGCGCTGGGTGGCCAGGAACACGTGCTGGTCCTCGGCCATGGCCGCTTCCACGGCGGCCACCGAGTTCTCGCGGGCCACGAACAGGGGCAGGATCATGTAGGGGAAGACCACCACGTCCCGCACGGGAAGCAGGGGCATGCTGTCGGGCAGTTCCTGCTCCTCGAACGGCTCGACCGGAACGGCCTGCTCCTCATCTTTTTTCTTGCGCACCATGGGCTGTCCCCGGGCTCGCGGGCCCGTAAAATTGGGGCTTTGGTTTAAACATACCCTTTTCGCCGAAATTAAATCATCCTAACAAAAACCCGGCCCCTGTCAATGCGGCCCCCCCGGCCGGGCCCCGTTGGGGCCGCGCCCGATTTTGCAGACATTTCCAGGGTATTTACATGGGGCCGCGATTCTGCCAAGTTTAGGCATACCCTCGGAGGTCCGATCTTGCCTGGCGAGAACAAAGCCCCCATGCGCCTGCGCACCATATTGATGATCCTGTCGCTGCTGGCCCTGGTGTCCACGGCGGTGGGCGGGCTCTATTACTACTACTCTCTGCAAGACTCGGCCCTGGTCCTGGCGCGGCGCCGGGCGGCCGGACAGACCGAGGTGCTCACCAACCAGATTTCCTCTTTCCTTTCGCAAAACCAGAAGCCGGCCCGGGCCCTGGCCAGCCTGGGCGAGATGCGCCGCGCCCTGGCCGACCCCAACGAGGCCAGGCTGGAGGCGGCCAACCAGGTGCTGGACCGCTTCCAAAAGGCCTTGGACGTGGACGTGTGCTATCTGCTCAACGCCCAGGGCCTGACCATCGCCAGCTCCAACCGCAACTCCCTGGACAGCTTCGTGGGGCACAACTTCTCCTTCCGCCCCTACTTCAAGCAGGCCATGGCCGGCCACCCGGCCAAGTACCTGGCCCTGGGCACCACCAGCAAGAAGCGCGGCGCCTACTACTCCAGCCCGGTGTGGGGCCCCGGCGGCCTGCCCTGGGGCGTGGCGGTGATCAAGGCGCCCATCGGCCTGCTGGAGACCAGCATGGAGCAGGGCGACATGGACGCCACCCTCCTGGTGGGGCCGCATGACGTCATCTTCTCGTCCTCCCGCCCGGAGTGGGTCAACAAGACCCTGTGGCCCAGCAGCCTGGAGCACTGGGAGGCCATCGCCCGCACCCGGCAGTTCGGCGACGGGCCCTGGCCCTGGAGCGGCATCCGCCGCACCGGCGAGCACAAGGTGACCGACCAGCGGGGCGAGGAATACCTCTACTACACCCGGCCGGTGGCCAACTTCCCGGGCTGGCAGGTCTACTACTTCACCGATCTGTCCATGGTGACCCAGTGGGCCTTCAAGCCCTACGTGCAGACCACCGGGGTGGTGGTGCTGGGCTTGTGCATCTTCGCGGGCCTGGGGGTGTATTTCCTCTACCGCAAGGCCTCCCAGGAGATAAACCGCCGCCGCAGCGCCGAGTTGGAGCTGAGGCGCAGCGAGGAGCGCTACCGCCGCCTCTACCACAAGACCCCGGCCCTGCTGCACTCCATCGACATCAATGGCCGCCTGGTCAACGTGAGCGACTACTGGGCCGAGGCCATGGGCTACAACGACCAGGAGGTCATCGGCCGCCGCCTCACCGACTTCCTCACCCCGGAGAGCCGCCGCCACGCCCAGAGCGAGGTGCTGCCCCGCTTCTTCCGCACCGGCAGCGCCAAGGACATCTCCTACCAGTTCGTCAAGAAAAACGGCGAAGTGGTGGACGTGCTCTTGTCGGCCATTGCCGAGCGCGACGACGAGGGGCGCATCGTCAACTCCCTGGCCGTGCTGGTGGACGTGACCACTCTCAAGCACACCGAGGAAGAGCTCAGGCAAGCCCAGGAGAAGCTGAGCGAATACTCCCGCGACCTGGAGCGCCAGGTGCGCCAGCGCACCCGGGAGATCACCAGCTTCATGAAGTACGCGCCCGCGGTGGTCTACATGAAGGACGCCGAGGGGCGCTACATCATGGTCAACTCCCGCTTCGAGGAGCTGTTCGGCCTGAGCATGGAGGAGGCCTGGGGCAACACGGTGACCGAGCTGTTCCCCCCGGAGATCGCGGGGCGCTTCCGGCGCTACGACCAGATGGTGGTGCGCGGCAAACAGCCGGTGCAGGCCGAGGAGCGCATCCCCCAGGAGAGCGGGGTGAGCACCTACCTCTCGGTGCGCTTCCCCATCATCAACGAGAGCGGCGAGGTGAGCCGGGTCTGCGGCATCATGCTCAACATCACGGACCTCAAAAAGGCCCAGGAGAGGCTGCGCCTGCTCTCGGGCAGCATAATGGAGAGCCAGGAAAAAGAGCGCCGGGCCATCGCGCGGGAGCTGCACGACGAGCTGGGCCAGGTGCTCACTGCCCTGCGCATCGACGCGGTGTGGCTGCGCCAACGCCTGAGCGAGGCGGACCCCAAGGCCGGGGCCCGGGCCGACACCATGTGCGCCCTGATCGACCAGACCATCAGCGAGGTGCGCGGCATCGCCACCCGCTTGCGCCCGCCCGCCCTGGAGGACCTGGGCCTGGCCGACGCCCTGGAGTGGCACACCAGCGACTTCGAAAAGCGCACCGGCATCGCCTGCGTGTTCAGCTCCAACGGCCTGCCCGAGGTGGAGGACCCCCTGGCCATCGCCACCTACCGCGTGGCCCAGGAGGCGCTGACCAACGTGGCCCGCCACTCCGGGGCCACCGATGTGGAGGTGGAGCTGGCCAGCCATGAGGGCCTTTTGGAGCTCACGGTGCGCGACAACGGCGACGGCTTTTCGGTGGAGCTTTTGAGCGAGGGCGAGGAGCTGGGCATCGCGGGGATGCGCGAGCGCGCCGCCCTGGCCGGGGGCTCGCTGAGCATAAAATCGGCCCCGGGCGCGGGCACCGAGGTTCGCCTGGTCTTGCCCCTCAAGCCCGGCCTGGGAGAGTCGCTATGATCAAGGTCCTGTTGGCCGACGACCACAGCATCGTACGGGCGGGGCTCCGCAGCCTCATCGAAGACACCGGGGACATGGTGGTCTTGGTGGAGGCGGCCGACGGCCGCGAGGCCATCCGCCAGGCCCTGGAAAACCCGGTGGACGTGGCCGTGGTGGACCTTTCCATGCCCGGCATGGACGGCCTGGAGGTGCTCAACCAGCTGGCCACGGCCAAACCCGAGCTGCCCATCATCGTCTTGACCATGCACGAGGAGGAGCAGTACGTGGTGCGCTCCATCAGCGCCGGAGCCAAGGGCTACATCACCAAGCGCTCGGCCCCGGAGCAGCTGGTCAGCGCCATCCGCCAGGTGCACGGCGGGGGCCGCTATCTCAGCCAGGAGGCGGCGGAGCTTCTGGCCCTGCGCGTGGCCCGGGGCGAGCAGGGCAGCCCCCTGGACAGCCTTTCCAACCGCGAGGTGCAGGTGCTCCGCGCCCTGGCCCTGGGCCAGACCAACCGGGAGATCGCCGAGACCTACCACATCAGCGTGAAAACCGTGGACACCTATCGTTTTCGCCTGCTCAAAAAGCTGAACCTGCGAAACAACGCCGACCTGTCGCGTTTCGCCATCGCCCAAGGCCTGGTCGAACCGTAACCGCAGCCTAAAACCCTATGATTCCGGACTATTGCAATATCTTGTAAGAAATTCTTTTACACAAGAATCAGAGTTGTTCCAATTTACCTGTTGCCCGCCTATTTTATAACCTAAGCTCACCTGATAGGGGTGACTGCAAAAAGACGGGGCGCCTGCTTCCGCTGCCGCCGAGACCAAAATGGCGGAGCGCTCTTCCCTGCCCCGAAAAAGAACCATTGGCGAGGAATGAGCTTATCGGCCGCAACCGGCCGTCGGCTCTGGTTTAGGCAGTAAACGTCCATCATTTACCTATGGGAGGGATCCTATGAAAAAGGCTCTTATCTTTGCTCTGGCCGCCGCTCTGGTGGTGGGTCTGGGCATGGTGCCGGCTCCGGCCATGGCCAAGGACTACAAGGTCAAAGTCGGCGGCGGCCCCACCGGCGGAACCTTTAACACCTTCGCCAACGGCGCGGCGGTCTACATCCCCAAAGTCAATTCCGACATCAAGGCCAGCGCCGTGGGCAGCGGCGGCTCGGTGGAGAACGTCAAGCGCGTGAACAACGGCGACAGCACCATCGGCCTGTGCTATGCCGTGGACAGCGCCCTGGGCTTCGCGGGCAAGCTGCCCAAGGACTCCAAGAAGTACAACAAGATCCGTTCCATGGGCTACCTCTACGGCGCCCCGGCCCAGCTGGTGGTTCGCGCCGACAGCAGCTACAAGAGCGCCATGGACTTGAAGGGCAAGCGCGTGGCCGTGGGTAACGCCGGTTCCGGCGCCGCCGCCAGCGCGGAGCGCTTCTTCCGCCACATCGGCGTGTGGGACCACTTCAAGCCGACCTTCCTGGGCTACTCGGCCGCGGCCAGCGCCTTTAAGGACGGCAAGCTGGACGCCTTCTGGGTGCTGGTGGGTTATCCCAACCGCTCCATCATCGAGGCTTCGGTGCAGGTCAAGATCCGCCTGATCGACGTGAACAAGGACGCGGTGAAGACCGGCTTCTACAAGGCCTTCGCCTACAGCCCCACCACCATCCCCGAGAACACCTACTACAAGGGCATGCCTCCCTGCGAGACCTTCCAGGACTCCACCATCCTGACCACCAACAAGGACGTGCCCGAGGCGCTGGTCTACAAGATCATGAAGACCCTGTGGTCCGAGAAGGGCATGCAGGCCATGGTGGCCGCCAAGAAGACCTTCAAGGCCATGACCCTGCAGAACAACTTCCGGGGTGCCTCCGTGCCGCTGCACAAGGGCGCCTATAAGTTCTGGACCGAGCAGGGCCTCAAGATTCCGGACAACCTGAAGCCCATCGACTAATCCCCCACGGGTGAACCTCAGGGGGGAGGGTCGAGCTACCCTCCCCCCTTTTTTAAAAAACCCGCCTACATACAAGCCAAGAGGTTGGCCATGAGCGACGACCCCAAGAACAAGAAAGTCGACGCCTACGATGAGGAGGCAGCCCTCCAGGATTCGGCTGTCGACAAGGAAAAGCTCGACGAGATAGTCCGCAAGGACGCCGCCGTGGGACGCTCCATGAGCGGTTTCTGGGCCTGGTTTACCGCCGGCCTGGGCGTGTTCATGGTCCTGTTCTACTTCTACAACGCGGGCATCCTGCCGGTGGACACCCAGTACTTCCTGGGCATCTACGTGTTGATCACCTATATCCTGGTGTTCATCAACTACCCCGCCACCACCAAGCGCACCAGCCAGCCGGGATATTACCTGGACAACCTCATACCCTTCGTGGCGGTGGGCATGTTCGCGTACCTGATGCTGGACATGCTGTTCTTGCAGAACCCCGATGACCCCGGCATCACCTTTAATTTCCTGGTCGTGATCCCCAGCGTGATCGTGGCGGCCGTCTTCTTCCTGCCTATCAAGCATTGGGGCTGGACCGACCGGGAAAAGCCCATCGCCATGGACCTGGCCCTGGCGGCCATCGCCGCCTTTGTCATCGGCTACTGGATCACTGAGTACGAGGCCCTGAACTACCGCATGGGCTCCGAGACCCCTCTGGACACCGCGGTGAGCATCGTGGGCATCCTGGTGTCCCTGGAGGTGGCCCGCCGGGTGCTGGGCTGGTCCATGACCCTGGTGGGGGTGGCCTTCCTGTGCTATGCCTTCTGGGGCAACCTCCTGGAGTACATCCCGGTTCTCGACTCCTTCGCCCACACCGGCTTCGCCATGGACCGGGCCATCAACCACATCTATCTGAAGCAGGAGGGCGTGTTCGGCATCATGGCCTCGGTGCTGGTCACCTACGTCATCCTGTTCATTTTCTTCGGCAGTTTCCTCAAAGCCTCGGGCTGCTCCCGCTTCTTCCTGGACCTCCCCATGGCCCTGGCGGGCCGCACGGTGGGCGGCCCGGCCAAGGTGGCGGTGATGGCCTCTGGCTTCTTCGGCTCGGTGTCCGGCTCGGCCATCGCCAACACCGTGAGTACCGGCGCCTTCACCATCCCCCTGATGAAAAAGGCGGGCTTTAGGCCCCACGTGGCCGGGGCCATCGAGCCCAGCGCCTCCATCGGCGGCATGTTCATGCCGCCCATCATGGGAGCGGGCGGCTTCCTCATGGCCGAGTTCACCGAGATCCCCTATGTGGACATCATGAAGATGGCCATTTTCCCGGCGGCCATCTACTTCCTCAGCGTGTTCGTGATGGTCCACTTCGAGGCCAAGCGCTATGGCCTGGTGGGCAACAAGGACCCCAACGCCCCCACCGCCTGGGACATCCTCAAGGCGCAGTGGCTGTTGTCCGCGCCCCTGGTGATCATCGTGGTGCTCATGCTCCTGGGCTACTCCCCGGGCATGGCCGCCTTCTGGGCCACGGTGAGCTGCGTGGCGGTTTCCTGGACCACCAAGGACAACAAGATGGGCCTCAAGGAGGTGCTGGGGGCCATGATCGAGGGCGCGCGCAACACCCTGATCATCGGGGCCACGGTGGGGGTCATCGGCATCATCGTGGGCACCATCGCGCTGACCGGCATCGGGCTCAAGTTCAGCCAGATCATCATCGAGCTCTCCAGCGGCTCGCTGCCCATCGCCATCCTGCTCATCGGCCTGGCCTCGCTGGTGCTGGGCATGGGTGTGCCGGTCACGGCGGCCTATCTGATCACCGCGGTCTTGGCCGTGGGCGCGGTCAGCGAGATGATCGCCCAAACCCAGTTCGGCATGAGCTTCCGGGACCTGGAGGTGACTCCCGAGCTGGTTCAGGCGGGCTACGCCTCCTGGGCCCTATTGGCATCACACATGATCGTGTATTGGTTCAGCCAGGACTCCAACATCACGCCACCGGTGTGCGTGGCGGCCTACGCCGGAGCGGCCATTGCGGGCTCCGACCCCTGGAAGACCGGTTGGACCAGTTTCAAGTTCGCCAAGATGCTCTACATCGGGCCTTTCCTCTTCGCTTTCGCACCGGGTTTCCTGCTGGGGGGCGACTGGCATGACATTGTGCTGGCCTACATAACCATCACTCTGGGCACCATCGCCTTCGGCTCACTGACCATGGGGTACATGCTTTGCCCCACCACCTGGTACGAGTGGGTCGTCTTTGCGGCGGCCACCGCCTTGCTGTTCTTCCCGGGCCTCTTGCACTCCTGGACCCCGGTGCCTAAACTGGGGGCCGACTTCATCGGCATAGCCTTGGTGGCGTTGGTCTACATTTCGCAGAAGGCGCGCATCAAGAAGGACCCGACCCTCACCCTGCCCATTTATGAGCGGCAGAAAATGCAGGAGGCAGCGGCATGAGCCTGACCCCCATCAAAAAAGTGCTGTGCGCCGTCGACTTCTCGGACTACTCCGCCGACGTGGTCAGCGACGCCTTCACCCTGTGCGACAACCATGGGGCCGAGCTCTTGTTGGTCAACGTGGTCAACGAGCGCAACTACGAGGAGCTGGAGCGCCTGGCCGGCCGCTTCGAGATGCTCGACGGGGTGGCCGGGCGGGCCATCAGCGACAAGGAGGAGCAGCGGGCCAAGCGGGTGCGCGAGATTCTGGGCGCGGCCCAGGACCAGGGCCTGCCCCTGGACTCGGTAACCCACTCCTCGCGCATCGCGGTGGGCTTGCCCTACGAGCGCATCCTGGAGGTGGCCGAGGAGTTCGGCGCGGACCTGATCATCATGGGCGCCAAGGGGCGCGGCTCCCTGGCCAAGGCCCTGCGCTTCGGCTCCACGGCGGAGAAGGTCTTTCGCCGGGCCCAGTGCCGGGTGATGTTCGTGCGCTAGGCGCGGCCAAACCAAAACAAACAGGGGCTCTCCTTCGGGAGGGCCCCTCTTTTTGCCTGCTGCTTGCACGGCGGTGGATTGGCGCCTTGGCTCAGTCCAGGTCCAGGATGTGCTGGTCCTTGTAGTAGGGCTTGCGGCGGTAGGCAGTTATCCGGTTGAGCTTGGTAATGAGCTGGGCCAGCTTCTTGGCGCTGTCCAGGATGTTGCTCAGGTACTTGTGCAGCTTGGAGTCTTCCGGCACATCGAGAAGGGCCATCTCGGCGGCCCCCATGATCACCTGAAGGGGCTGGTTGAACTCGTGGCTCACCGTCCCCGCCGTCTCCAGGACCACCTTCAGGCGCTCCGCTTCCAGCCGCCGGGCATACTCCCGGGACGACTCCCGCCAGCGGCGAACCGCGAAGGCCCCGAAGGCCAAGGACAGGATGGCCAAGAGAACCACCACCTCGTCCAGTTCGTAGTCCTCGTAGTGGTGCACCGTGTCCACCAGCCACTCGAAAACGTCCAGCCGGGAGGAGACCCAAAACACCACGCCCGCAATGAGCAGGATGACCAGCAGCTCCCGCATGGGATGGGAGGACGGCGACTTGGGGTTTTGCTCAGGGGCAGACATTCCACGGCCTCTGCAAGGGTTGGAAAAAGGTTCTGCGAGCCCCGCGGGGGCTTCTCCTATTCAAATTGTAGCTTATTCTAAATCTCGAATACCAAGCTGGGCTGGTCCTGATCCGCAGCGGCCAGGCCGGGGGCGTGCCCGCCCGGGGCCAGGGCGGCCTTGGCGGCGGCCTCGGCCAGGTGGGGCAGGTTGTTCTGCTGGGAGATGTGGGCCAGGAGCACCTGCTTGAGCCCCGCGTGGCAAAGCTCGGCCAGAAGCCCGGCCCCTTCCTGGTTGGACAAATGCCCCTGCGGCCCGCGCACCCGCTGCTTCAGCCAGGGCGGATAGGAGCCCGAGGACAGCATCTCGGGGTCGTGGTTGTGCTCCAGGATGAGGCCGCCGCAGCCGCCCAGGCGCTGGGTCACCAGACCGGTGACCTTCCCCAAGTCGGTGCACACCCCCAGGCGGGCCGCTCCCGCGCTGATCACCAGGCCCACCGGGTCCACCGCGTCGTGGGACACGGTGAAGGGATGCACCTCCAAGCCGTTGAGGCTGAAGGTGGAGCCCGCCTCCATGGGCTGGTGGCGCGTCCCCTTCCTGTCCTTGGTGGCCGCCCAGGTGGCCGGGGTGGCCACGGCCACGGCGTTCAGGCGCTTGGCCAAAACCCGCAGGCCCCGGATGTGGTCGCCGTGCTCGTGGGTGATGAGAATGGCTTTGATTTTGTGGGAGGGCAGGCCGCGCGCCTCCAGGCGGAGGATGGTCTGCTTGGCGCTGAGCCCGCAGTCGATGAGCAGGGCGCTCTCCCCGGCGGACACGTAGATGCAGTTGCCCTTGGAGCCGCTGGCCAGGGAGCAGAAGGTGAGCCCCATATTATCCCGTGCTGCCGAAGCCGCCCTCGCCCCGTTGGGTGTCGGGCAGCTCGCCGGCCTCGGCCAGCTCGGCCTGCACCACCGGCGCGATGACCAACTGGGCGATGCGGTCACCCCGCTGAAGCACCACGGCTTCGGGGCCCAGGTTGACCAGGCCCACCTTGACCTCGCCGCGATAGTCCGCGTCGATGGTGCCCGGCGCGTTGACCACGGTGAGGCCCTTTTTGATGGCCAGGCCGGAGCGGGGCCGCACCTGTCCCTCATAGCCCGCCGGTATGGCCAGGGCCAGGCCGGTGGGCACCATCACGATGTCGCGGGGATCGATGGTCAGGGGCTCGTCCAGGGCGGCGGGCAGGTCCAGGCCGGCGGCCAGCTCGCTCTCGTAGGCCGGGAGCTTGAGCCCCTCGCCGTGAGGCAGCCGCTTGACCAAGACCTTGGGGCGGCTCATGCCCCGGCCTCCGCGGCCAGGCCATCGGCGTCGGCCGGGCCCAAAACGGTGATACCCAGTTTGGTGGGGTCCAGGCACTGGGCCGCGATGCGGGTGAGGTCGTCCACCGTCACCGCCTCGATGTTGGCCACCACCTCTTCCATGGGAACCTCGCGGCCGAAGTTGTATTCGCTGCGGGCCAGGCGGGACATGCGGCTGTCCGAGTTCTCGGCGGCCAGGAGGATGGAGCCCTTGGTGTGCTCCTTGGCGTGGGCCAGCTCCTCCTCGCCCACCGGCTCCACGGCCAGGCGGGCCATCTCGTCCTTGACCACCTTGAGCGCCTCGGGCGAGCGGCCCGGGGCCACGCCCAAATAGACCCCGAAGAGCCCGGCGTCGCTGTAGGAACTGAGATAGCTGTACACCGCGTAGGCCAGGCCGCGCTTCTCGCGCACCTCCTGGAACAGCCGCGAGCTCATGTTGCCGCCCAGGATCACATTGAGCAGAGCGGCGGCGAAACGGTCCGGGTCCACCACCGAGGGGCCGGGAGCCCCCATGGCCACGTGCACCTGCTCGCTGTCGCGCTGGTGCACCCACAGGCCGGGCCGGGGCTCGGGCGGCTGGCGGTGGTTGCGCCCTTCGCCCATGGGCAGGCCCGAAAGGGCCGGGGCCAACAGATCCAGCAGACGCTCGTGCTCCAGGTCGCCGACGGCCGAGACCACCAGCTTGGAGGGCACGTAAGAGGTGGCCAGATAGTCCACCAGGTCCTCGCGGCTCACCGCGCTCACGCTCTCGGTGGTGCCCAGCACCGGCCGCCCCAGGGGGTGGCCGGGCAGGAAGTCCTGGCCGAACATGACGTGCACCAGCTCGTCGGGGGTATCCTCCACCGCGCAGATCTCCTGCATGATCACCTGGCGCTCGCGCTCCAGCTCGGCGGCCGGGTAGGCCGGGAACAGGAAGATGTCGGTGAGCAGGTCGGCGATCTCGGGCAGAAGCTCGGCCAGGGTGCGGGCGTGGAAGCAGGTCACTTCCTTGGAGGTGAAGGCGTTGGCCATGCCCCCCATGCGGTCCAGCTCACGGGCAATGGCCAGGGCATCGCGCTTGGCGGTGCCCTTGAAGGCCATGTGCTCGATGAAGTGGCTGATGCCGCCTTGGGTCGGCTCCTCGTCGCGGGAGCCGACCTCCATCCACAAGCCCGCGGTCACCGAGTAGGCGTGTTCCAGCCTCTCGGTGACAACGCGGACTCCGTTATCCAGTGTGGTTTTGTTGATCACAGTTGCCTTTAGTCGCGCCTGGGACGGCTGGCGCCTCGGGGAGGACGGCCGCCGCTCGGACGGTCGTTTTGCACCTCGCCACCCTCGGGAGGCGGCAGCAGGGCCTTGCGGCTCAGGCGCACCTTGCCGCGGTCGTCCACGCCCAGCACCTTCACCTTGACCTTGTCGCCTTCCTTGAGCACGTCGGTGACCGCGCGCACGCGGGTGTGGTCCAGCTCGGAGATGTGCACCAGGCCGTCGCGGCCGGGAAGGATCTCCACGAACGCGCCGAAGTCCATGATCTTGACCACGGTGCCTTCGTACACCGCGCCGGCCTCCACCTCCTGGGTGAGGTCCTTGATCATGGCCAGGGCCTTCTTGCCGGCCGCGCCGTCCACGGCGGCCACGTGCACCGTGCCGTCGTCCTCGACATCGATCTTGGCGCCGGTCTCCATCTGCATGCCGCGGATGATCTTGCCGCCGGGGCCGATGATGTCCTTGATGCGCTCCACCGGGATCTTGATGGTGGTGATGCGCGGGGCCCAGTCGCTGATGTCGCCCCGGGGGTTGTTGATGGCCTCGGCCATCTTGCCCAGGATGTGCAGGCGGCCGTCCTTGGCCTGGGCCAGGGCCTGGCCCATGATCTCCTTGGAGATGCCGCTAATCTTGATGTCCATCTGCACGGCGGCCACGCCCTCGCTGGAGCCGGTGACCTTGAAGTCCATGTCGCCCAGATGGTCCTCGTCGCCCACGATGTCGGTGAGCACCGCGGTCTTGTCGCCTTCCTTGATCAGGCCCATGGCCACGCCGGCCACCGCCGCCTTGGTGGGCACGCCCGCGTCCATCATGGACAAGGACCCGCCGCACACGCTGGCCATGGACGACGAGCCGTTGGACTCGGTGATGTCGCTGACCACGCGGATGGTGTAGGGGAAGCCGTCCTTGGCCGGCAGCACCTTTTGCAGGCTGCGCCGGGCCAGGGCGCCGTGGCCGATCTCGCGGCGGCCGGGGCCCCGGAGCATGCGGGCCTCGCCCACGCAGAAGGGCGGGAAGTTGTAGTGCAACAGGAAGTCACGGAAGGAGTCTTCCTTGGTGACCGACTCGATGCGCTGCTCGTCGCCGCTGGTGCCCAGGGTGGTGGTCACGATGGCCTGGGTCTCGCCCCGGGTGAACAGGGCCGAGCCGTGGGTGCGGGGCAACAGGCCCACCTCGCAGGAAACCGGGCGTACCGTGACGAAGTCGCGGCCGTCCACCCGGCGGCCCTGGTCCAGGATCATGTTGCGCATCCCGTCGGAGACCAGATGCTCCACCATGTCCTTGACCTTGCCTTCGCGGCCGGCGGCCTCTTCGCCCAGGGCGGCGACGACGTCCTTTTTCACCTGCCGCTTGACCGCGTAGCGCTCCAGCTTGGGCACGGTGGACAGAACCTTTTTGACGCCCTCGGCGGCCAGCTCGGCCACCTTGGCCTTGAGCTCGGTGTCCTCCACCGGCTTGGTGAACTCGCGCTTGGGCTTGCCCACCGCGGCGGCCAGCTCCTCCTGGATGTCCAGCAGGGGCTGCAACTGCTCGTGGCCGAACCAGATGCCCTCCAGGACCACGTCCTCGGGCAGCAGCTCGGAGCCGCCTTCCACCATGACCACCGCGTCGCGGCTGCCGGCCACGATGAGGTCCAGGTCGCTCTTGGCGCGCTCATCGGCGGTGGGGTTTACCACGAACTGGCCGTCGACCCGGCCCACCCGCACGCCGGCCGTGGGCCCGTCGAAGGGCACGTCGCTGATGCACAGGGCGGCCGAAGCGCCGGTGAGGGCCAGCACGTCGGGTTCGTTGACCTTGTCGGCCGAATAGACGTTGGCGATGATCTGGGTCTCGTAGGTCCAACCCTTGGGCATGCGCGGACGCACCGGCCGGTCGATGAGCCGGCTGGTCAGGGTTTCTTTCTCGCTGGGGCGGCCCATCTCGCGGCGGAAGAAGTTGCCGGGAATGCGTCCGGCGGCGTAGGCCAGCTCCTGGTAATCCACGGTGAGGGGCAAGAAGTCGATGCCCTCGCGCATGTTGGTGTCGCCGGTGGCGGTAACCAGCACCACGGTCTCGCCGTAGGTGACCATAACCGCGCCGCCGGCCTGCTTGGCAATCTTGCCAGTCTCGATCGTCAACTCGCGACCGTTGATGGTCGCCGATACCTTCTTAACCATTTTTCTCTCTCTCGCCTTCCTACACGGAACTCGGGCCCTACTTACGGATGCCCAGCTCCTTGATAACCGCGCGGTAACGCTCAATGTCTTTACGCTTGAGGTAGTTGAGCATACGGCGGCGCTGGCCCACCAGCTTCAGCAGGCCACGTCGTGAATGATGGTCCTTCTTGTGGACCTTGAAGTGCTCGGTCAGATACTTGATTCGCTCGCTCAGAAGGGCGATCTGCACCTCCGGCGAGCCGGTGTCGCCCGGTTTACGCTGAAACTTGCCGACAATAGCGCCTTTGTCTTCCGGGGTCAGTACCACTTTCTCATTCCTCCTTAGTTACGGGCCTGTCCTTGGCCCCTCGTCTGCGGCCCAGCCGGGCGGGACCGTCCCGCCCCCCGGGCTACTCGGCCCCCATGGCCGACGCAGATGTTTCGTTCTGGAGCCGCGCATCGGGCGGCTCGGCAAATACTCTTAGGCTCTCGTAGTCGCGGCCGGGCCGTTTTTCGCCGGGCTCCAGCCACCGCAACACCGCCACCAGCTCGCCCTCCCGCTCCACGCGGAAAGGGCCGGTCGCGGCCGAATCGTCGTTGCCCGTCAGCTCGGCCCGGGGAATGATCTCCCCTTGCCTCAGCCGCCAGGCCAAATCTTCGTCCACCTCCACCACGGGCAGGCCGCAACGGGCCAGGGCCTCGCCCAGGGGGATCATCTTCTCGCTCAGCCCCTCGGGCCCTAGGTCCAGGGCCTCGTCCAGGCCCATTGCCTCGTTCAAGGCAAAGGGCGCCGAGGCCAGGCGGGTGAGGCTCTTCAGATGCCCCACGGTGCCCAGGTCCTTGGCCAGGTCCTCGGCCAGGGAGCGCACGTAGGTGCCCCGCGAGCAGAGCATCTCAAAGGCGATCTCGCCCGGCTCCAGGCCGGTGAGCCGCGCCTGGTGCACCGTTATGGGCCGGGGCGGCTTTTTCACCTCCACGCCCTCGCGGGCATAGGCGTAGAGCGGCCTGCCCTGGTGCTTGGCCGCCGAATAGGCCGGCGGGGCCTGCTCGCGCTCGCCCTCCAGGGCCTTAAGCGCGGCGGCAGCCATGGCCTCGTTCAGCTCGGGCACCGGAGCTTCGGCGATCACCTGGCCGGTGGGGTCGCCGGTGTCCATGGCCGCGCCCAGGCTCACCACCCCGGCGTAGAGCTTGTCGCCGGTGCCCAACAGGCCCGCCATGCGGGTGGCCCGGTTGAACAACAGCACCAACACGCCGGTGGCAAAAGGGTCCAGGGTGCCGGCGTGGCCCAGCTTGGAGGGCTTGTAGCGCCGACGTAGCTTTTGCACCACGTCGTGGCTGGTGGGCCCGGCGGGCTTGTCCACCACCAACACGCCGTCGGTGAAAAAGGCCGCTTTCTTGCGGCGGCTCACGAGAGCTGCTCCAGGCCCTGCTCCAGCAGGCCCAAGATCTGGCGGCGCACCCCGGCCAGGTTGCCCTCCAGGGTCACCCCGGCCGCGTTCTTGTGGCCCCCGCCGCCCAGGGCGATGGCCACCCGGCTCACGTCCACCTTGCCCCGGGAGCGCATGGAAACCTTGATGGCTCCGCTGGGGGTCTCGCGCAGCAGGGCCGAGACCTCGACGCCGGGGATGAGCCTGAGCGTCTCCACCGCCTGCTCCAGATCGGCCGGCCCGCCTTCCACCCGATTCAGCTCGGCCAGGGTGATCTGGCTGTAGGCCAGGCGGCCGCCCCGCATCAGCTCCAGGCTGTCCATGATCCGGCCCAGGATGCGCAGGCGCTTGGGCCGGGTGGCGTAGACCTCCTGGCTTATGGCCCACGCCTCGGCCCCGGCCTCGATGAGGCGGGCCGCCGCGCGCAGGCAGCGGGGAGTGGTGTTGGAGTAGCGGAACGACCCGGTGTCGGTCTGCACTCCCACGAACAAGCAGGTGGCCGCCTCGGGGCTCATGCTCCAGCCCTCGGCGTGGGCCATCTCGGCCAAGAGCTCGCAGGTGGCCGCGAATCCCGGGTCCACCCAAACCGCTTGGCCGACGCTGGCCTCTCCCTGGTGGTGGTCGATCACCGCCACGTTGGGGAGCTTGGCCAAATACGGCGCACTACGCTCGCCGGTGCGCTCGGGCTGGTGACAGTCCAACAGCACGGCCAGCTCCACCCAATCCTTGCCGGGCAGATCGTTCTGCACGCTCTCCATGCCCGGCATGAACTCGTATTCCTCGGGGATGGGCCCGGCGCTGTAAACCTTCACCTCTTTGCCCTGGGCGGCGAGCAGGTGCATCAGCCCCAGGGACGATCCCAAGGCGTCGCCGTCGGGCAGCAGGTGGGATACCAGCAGCACCCGCTGGGCCCCGGCCAAGGCCTGGACCACCTCGCGCATCATGCCGAGCCCTCCGGCTCGTCCTCGCCCCGGGCCTGGGCCGCGGCCTGGTCCTGGGCGCGGGCTTCCCTCAGCACCTGCTCCAGATGCGCCCCCTTTACCTGGGAGTCGTCGTAGACCGGCACCAGGCGGGGGATGCTCTTGAGGCGCAGGCGGGCGGCCAGCTCGCGGCGCAGGAAACCGGCGGCTGCGTTGAGACCGGCCAGGGCCGCCTCGTGCTGCTCGTGGTCCAGCAAGCTGAAAAACACCTTGGCCTGGCTGAGGTCGGGGCTGACATCCACCGCGGTCACCGCCACCGAAGCCACCCGGGGGTCCTTGACCCGCCGCAGCAGCAGCTCGCCCAACTCGGCCTGGATCAGGTTGCCCAGTCGTTTGGTGCGGCGGGTGCCCACGTCATCTCCTTGAGGTTGATCAGCTCCTGGCGCACGTCGGTGATCTCGGCCAAAGCCAAGCGCTCCACAAAGCGCCGGATGGCCTCCATCTGGCCGTCCACGTGGGCCGTCTCATTGCCGCACACGGTGAAGCCCAGCTCGATGCGCTGCCACAGTTCCTGGGCCCCCACCTCGGCGGCGGCCGCGTTGAAGCGGGCCCGCACCCGGTCGGTGAGGCTGCGCACCACCTTGCGCTTGGCCTTGAGGCTGCCGCCCTGGCCCAGGTGCAAGGTTATGGTCATCGCGCCCACCACCATGTTCTTCTACAGCGTGGCCGCCACTTCGTGGATGACGTAGAACTCGATCACGTCGCCGACCTTGATGTCGTTGTAGTTCTCCAGGCCGATGCCGCACTCGAAGCCCTGGGCCACTTCCTTCACGTCGTCCTTGAAGCGCCGGAGGCTCGACACCTTGGTGTTGGCGATCACCACGCCGTCGCGCAGCAGGCGGACGTTGGCCCCGCGGGTCACCTTGCCGTCGGTCACGTAGGAGCCGGCCACGGTGCCGATCTTGGGCACGCCGAAGGTGTCGCGCACCTCGGCCCGGCCGATGACCTCTTCCTTGAACTCCGGAGCCAGCATGCCGGTGAGGGCGGCGGTCACGTCGTCCAGGATTTGGTAGATGACCTCGTAGGCGCGGATGTCCACCCGCTCGGCCTCGGCCACCTCGCTCACCTTGCCCATGGGCCGCACGTTGAAGCCGATGACGATGGCGTCCGAAGCGCTGGCCAGCATCACGTCGGATTCGTTGATGGCGCCGGTGGCGGAGTGGATCACGTTGACCCGCACCTCCTCGTTGCCCAGCTTGCCCAGGGCGTCCACCAGGGCCTCCACCGAGCCCTGCACGTCGGCCTTGACCACCAGCTTGAGCTCCTGCACCGCGCCTTCGGCCATCTGCTCGAAGAAGCCTTCCAGGGAGGTCTTGGTCTTGGCCGAAAGCTCGGCCTCGCGCTTCTTCAGGGAGCGGTGATCGGCGATCTGGCGGGCCACCTTGTCGTTTTCCACCACCGCGAACTCATCGCCCGCTTCGGGCACGCCGCCGAAGCCCTGCACCTCCACCGGAATGGAAGGCCCGGCGCTGTCCACCGGCTTGCCCCGGTCGTCGAGCATGGAGCGAACCTTGCCCGCGAAGGTGCCGCAAACGAAGCTGTCGCCGTTTTTGAGGGTGCCCTCGCGCACCAGAACCGTGCCCACCGGACCGCGCCCCTTGTCCAGGTGCGCCTCCAGGATGTGGCCCCGGGCCGGCTTGTCGGGGTTGGCCGTGAGCTCCAGCACCTCGGACTGCAACTGGAGCATCTCCAGCAGGCTGTCCACGCCCTGGCCGGTCTTGGCCGAAACGTCCACCACGATGGTGTCTCCGCCCCAGTCCTCGGGGATGAGGCCATGATCGCTCAGCTCGCGGCGCGCCCGCTCGGGGTCGGCCCCGGGCTTGTCGATCTTGTTGACCGCCACGATGATGGGCACCTCGGCGGCCTTGGAGTGGTTGATGGCCTCCTTGGTCTGCTCCATGATGCCGTCGTCCGCCGCCACCACCAGGACCACCACGTCGGTGACCTGGGCGCCGCGGGAGCGCATCTGGGTGAAGGCCTCGTGGCCCGGAGTGTCCAAAAACACCACGTGTCCGCCGTCGGCCAGGTGCACGTCGTAGGCGCCGATGTGCTGGGTGATGCCGCCGGCCTCGCCGCTGACCACGTCCGCGTGGCGGATGGTGTCCAACAGCGAAGTCTTGCCGTGGTCCACGTGGCCCATGATGGTGACCACCGGGGGACGCCCCTGCATGTCTTCGGGACGATCCTGGTCCTGCTCCAGCAGGCCCTCTTCGGCGAAGCCCACGCTTTCGATCTCGAAGCCGAACTCGGCGGCCACGATGGCCGCGTCGTCCACGTCCAGGGACTGGTTCAGGGTGACCATCATGCCCATCTTCATCAGGCGGCCCACCATGTCCGCGGCCTTGACGCCCATGCGCTTGGCCAGCTCGCCCACGGTGATGGCCTCGGTGACCTTGATGCGGCGCTTGATGGCCTTGGGAGTGGTCAGCTCGGTCTTCATGGCCTTTTTGGCGGCCACGCCCCGGCGGCGGCCCCGGGAGGGCTTTCCGCCGTAGAGAGCGTCCTTGTCCAGGATCGACTTGCGCTTGCTGCCCGCCTTACGCATGAGCACGTCGTCGGAGGGCACCTGGCCCTTCTTGCCCTTCTTGCGGCGGCGGGGACGGCCGTCGCTTTTGTCCGGCGGGGGAATCTCGCCGGGGGCCGCGGGCGCGCCCGGGCCGGGACGGGGCCCGCCCCTGCGGGCGGCCGGGGCCGGACGCGAATCCTCGCGCCAGCGGTCGCCGATGGGCGCCACGGGCTTGGTGGGCTTGCTGATGATGCGGGCCGGGGCGTCCTCGCTGCGCTTGGGCCGCACCACCTTGGCCTTCTTGGGCTTGGGCTCGGCCTTGGGGTCGGCCTTGGGCTCGGATTTGGCTTCGGGCTTGGCTTCGGGCTTGGGCTCCGGCTTGGGCTCCAGTTTGGGCTCGGCCTCCGGCTCGGGCTCGGGTTCCGGCTTGGGCTCCGGCTCGGGCTCGGGTTCCGGCTCGGGCTCCGGCTCGGGCTTGGGCTCGGGTTCCGGCTCGGGCTCCGGCTCCGGCTCGGGCTCGGGGGCGGCTTCGGCCTTGGGCTCGGCCGGGGCCGGCTCGGACTCGGGCTCCGGTTCCGGCTGAGGCTCGGGTTCGGCTTCGGGCTCGGGCTCGGCCTTGGCCTCGGCCGGGGCGCTCTCCGGAGCGGCCGCCAGGGCCTCCTCCTCCGGAGCTTCGGCGGCCTCGCCTTCTTCCTCGGCGGCCTCCATGGCCTCGTCAACGCCTTCAGCGCCCGCCTCGGGCTCCACCTTCTTGCGGCGGCGGCGAATGACCCGCGTGGTCACCCGCTTCTCTTCCACCACCTCGCTGCGTTCGGCTTTGAGCCTGTCGCGCACCGTCTGAGCCTCATCCGGTGTGAGGGTGCTCATGTGGTTGCGAACGTCCATGCCCATATCGAGCATCTGGCGCACCAGTTCCCGATTGTCGAGCTTGAGTTCCTTGGCCAGCTCATAAACCCGCATTTTGGCCATTAACTATCTCCCCGATCTCTACCTGGCGGGAAGGGGTTTGGGCCCCGCTTCCCATGACCGCCTCGGCGGTCTATGTGCCAGGCCCCGGCCGCCTTGGCGGCGGAGCCTCGCTTGGCTAACAGTCTCTAGTCCAACTCGCCCCTAGGGCTCTTTGTCCGGCTCCGGGGCGGCTTCGGCCTCGGGTTCGGATTCCTCCGCCGCCTCGGGGGCGGCCTCTTCCCCGGCCTCGGTCTCGTCGGCCGGTTCCGCCTGGGGCTCCGGAGCCTCCTCGGCCTCGGCCTCCGCCGTCTGGGCCGAAAGTTCCTTCCAGGCCTCGCGGGCCGCGTCCAGGGCGCTGGGGTCGTCCGCGTTCTCCGCCTGGGCCATGCGCCGCACCGCCTCGGCCAGATAATTCTTGGCGTCGGCGATGAGCCCCTCGGCCCGCTCGGCGTCGATGTCGGGCAGGGCGGCCAGCTCCTCGGCGTCCGCCTCGGCCAGAGCCTCGGCCGAGCCGTAGCCCGCCTGGTACAAGGTGTCGGCGCTCACGTCGGAGACGCCCACCACGTCCAGCAGGGAGCGGTAGCCGTCGCGCAGGGACTCGCCGTAGCGCGACTCGCTCTTAACGTCGATCTTCCAGCCGGTGAGCTTGGAGGCCAGGCGCACGTTCTGCCCGCGCCGGCCGATGGCCAGCGAGAGCATCTCGTCGGCCACTATGACCTCCATGGTCTGGTTGGCCTCGTCCACCACCACCCGGCTGATCTCGGCCGGGGCCAGGGCGTTGACCACGTAGCGGGCCGGGTCCGGGTCCCAGGCGATGATGTCGATCTTCTCGCCCCGGAGCTCCTGGACCACCGCCTGCACCCGCGAGCCCTTCATGCCCACGCAGGCGCCCACCGGGTCCACGTCGCGGTCATTGGAGGCCACGCCCAGCTTGGTGCGGCTGCCCGCCTCGCGGGCCACGCCCTCGATGGTCACGATCTGCTCGGAGATCTCGGGCACCTCCAGCTCGAACAGGGCCTCGATGAAGCCGGGGTGGGTGCGGCTGAGCACCACCTGGGGACCGCGCGAGATGCGCTTGACGTCCAGGACGTAGGCCCTGAGCCGGTCGCCGGGGCGGTAGCCCTCGCGGGGCACCTGCTCCCGGGGGGGCAGGATGGCCTCGGTGCGGCCCAGGTTCACCACGATGGATCCCTTGTCGAAGCGCTGCACGATGCCGTTGATGATCTCGTTCTTGCGGTCCTTGAAGTCCTCGTAGATGATGTCGCGCTCGGCGTCCTTCATGCGCTGGATGATCACCTGCTTGGCGCTCTGGGCGGCGATGCGCCCGAAGTCGGCGGTGTCCACCTTCACGCCCAGCTCGTCGCCCACCTCGCAATCCGGGTCCAGGCGGTGGCCGTGCTCCAGGCTGATCTGAGTGTCGGGGTCGTCAACTTCGTTGACCACCTCCTTGAACTCGAAGACCTCCACCTCGCCGTCCTCATCGTTGTAGGCCACGTCGACCTCCACCTTGGAGCCCAGCTTGCGGCGGGCGGCGGAGCGCATGGCCTCCTCCAGGGTGTTGATGAGAATCTCGCGGTCCAGGCCCTTTTCACGGGATACCTGGTCGATCATCCTTTTCAGTTCGCTCATTGGGTACTCCCCAACCTCATTGCCTTGTCATCCAGGGGTCATCCCCCCTCACAAATCTATTTCCAGGCGCGCCTTGGCCACCGAGGCCACGGGCACCGCCATTGGCTTGCCCTTCACCTCGATGAGCACGTCGTCGCCCATGGTGCCCTTGAGCACGCCGCGCAAGGTGCGGCTTTTTCCGTCCGGCTCGTTCACGGTCAGCTTGGCCGGCCGCCCGGCGAACAGGTCGAACTCGGCCGGGTCCTTGAGCTTGCGGGTGAGCCCCGGGCTGCTCACCTCCAAGTTGAAGGGCCCGTTGGTGGGGTCCTCCACGTCCAACAGGTCGCTCACCTGGCGGCTGAGCAGGGCGCAATCGTCCAGGTTCACCCCGCCCTCGCGGCGGTCCACGATCAGGCGCAGCACCTGGCCGCCGGACTCCCGCCGCCAGTTCAGCTCCACCAGCATCAGGCCCTCGGAGCGCACCACCGGCGCCACGATGTCCCTCAAACGGCGTTCCATCTCGCTGGCGGGGCCACGGGCCTCCACAAGCCGTCCTCCATGCGCAACGCGCAATACAAGGCCCCTGGCCCCGGGAAAACCCGAGACCGTGGACCACGTCAAATCTGTCCGCCCGTCGCGGTGGCCATGGAAAGCCGGCCAGATCGGATCAGGTCCACTAATCGAAGCAAGCTTCCAAGCGCCGGGGGGCGGCACCGGGAAACCCCCTCAAAAAGGGACAACCCAGCTAGGGTCGCGCGGCCCAGCCGCGGCCCGCAAGCCGGGATTGGTTCGGCCAGGTCAATGCGTGGAGCGGGCAACGGGGCTCGAACCCGCGACTTCAAGCTTGGGAAGCTCGTACTCTACCAACTGAGTTATGCCCGCTCAACCCAGAAGAAGGCTCCGCCCAGGCCGCACCCGGCCATGGACGCTGCCGCCCTCTCCTGACGCTTGCCGGCCCCTAAGAGCCGGACAAGGCATATTATATTGCAAAAACTTCCCCGCGCAACCGCTATTGTCCACCAGATTATGGGGCGTTGCTTTTTGCCGCCGCCCCTGCTATGGGTGTTGGCGGACCGACAACCCCTGCTTTGGAGCCGGCGAATGGTACCCCACCCCCCCGCCGCCAGTCTGGACCGGCTGATCACCCAAGTCATCGAGCCCGGCCTCTGCGTGGCCTGCGGCGCCTGCCTGGGCCTGTGCCCCCACCTGCTGTTCCTGGACGGCCGGGTGGCCGCGCCCGACCCCTGCGGCCTGGAGCAAGGCCGCTGCGTGGAGCTGTGCCCCGTGGCCGCGCGGCCCTCCCCGGCCGTGCCGGCCGCAGGCCCCCTGGGCAAGGTCAAGGCCGCCTATGCCGCCCGGGCCAAATCACCGGATTTGCAAACCAAGGCCCAATACGGCGGGGTGGTGTCCACCCTCACGGCCCTGGCCCTGGCCGAAGGGTTGGTGGGCGAGGCCATTCTAACCGCCCCGGGCCATCGCGGCATCCCCCAGGGGGTGCGGGCCAAGACCCGCGATCAGGTCCTGGCCTCGGCGGGCTCCATCTACGCCGGGGGCGGGGCCTTGCGCGAGCTCAACCAGGCCCTGTCCGAAGACGCCGGCCATCCCCTGGCCTTGGTGGGCCTGCCCTGCCAGGCGTTGGCCGCCGCGCGTATGAAAACCCATGAGCGCTACCCGTCGGCGGCCGAGCGCATCGCCCTGAGCATCGGGCTGTTCTGCACCATGAACCTGCCGGGCCGCGAGCTGCGCGCCCTGCTGCACCAGCACGACATCCGGGGGCCGGTGGAGCGCAGCGACTTCCCGCCCCCGCCGGCGGGCATCTTCCAGGTATGGAGCGAGGGCCAGTACCACGAACTGCCTTTGGAAGAGGTCCGCGCCATCCGCTACCCCGGCTGTGCCGGCTGCCCGGACCTCACCGCCGAGGCGGCGGATATCAGCGTGGGGGCCTGCGAGGGCCGCGAGGGCTGGAACACCGTTTTGGCCCGCAGCGGCCCGGGCGAGGCGTTGATCAACCTGGCGACCAACCTGGAGCTCATCGAGCTGGAGCCCGCGGCCGAGTCATCTCTGGAGCACCTGAGCGCGGCGGCCGACGCCAAGCGCCAGCGGGCGGAACAGGAGCAGAACCGTGCCTGACATAAGCACCCTGACCCCGGGGGCCAAGGTGCTCCTGCAGGGCAACGAGGCCATCGCGCGGGGCGCCCTGGAAGGCGGGGTGAACCTGGCCGCCGCCTATCCCGGCAACCCCAGCAGCGAGATATTGCAGACCCTGGCCGACTCGGCCGAGGGCGCGGGCATCTACGCCGAGTGGTCCACCAACGAGAAGGTGGCCCTGGAAAGCGCGGCGGCCGCCTCCTTCGCGGGGCTCAGGGCCATGGCCTCCATGAAGCAGAACGGGGTCAACGTGGCCCTGGACTTCATCTGCAACCTGACCATCAGCGGCACCAAGGGCGGCATCGTCCTGGTTACATGCGACGACCCCTCGGGCGTATCCTCCACCAACGAGCAGGACGCCCGCTTCGTGGCCCGCACCGCCGTCTTGCCCCTGCTGGAGCCCGCCACTCCGGCCGAGTGCCTGGCCATGATGAAGCTGGCTTTTCAGCTCAGCGAGGACATCGGCAATCTGGTGGTGTTCCGCAGCCTGAGCCGCCTGAGCCACACCCGGGCCGGGGTGACCCCCGGCCCCCTGCCCGACCGCGCGCGCCAGCCCTACTGGGACCCCAAGCAGGCCTGGTTCACCATCCCGGTGGTGCCGCGCCACCAGGGCATGCTGGCCAAGCTGGCCAAGGCGGGCGAGATACTCAAGGCCACGGGCCTGAACCGCTACGAAGGCCCGGAGCATCCCGAACTCTTAGTCATCGCCTCGGGCTCGGCCCGGCTCTATGCCGACGAGGCCCGGCGCATGTTGGCGGCCACGGACCGGGTGGGCATCCTGCACCTGGTCTGGACCTGGCCCCTGGACGAGGAACTGGTGCTCAAACATCTGGCCCTGGCGGACAAGGTGCTCATCGCCGAAGAGCTGGACCCCTTCGTGGACACGGCGGTGAAGAGCCTCTACGCGCAGCACGTGGCCGAGCTGGGCATCAAGCGCTTCTTCGGCCAGGAGAGCGGCCACGCCCCCAAGGTGGGCGAGCTGAGCCCGGGCAAGCTGGCCGGGGCCATGGCCGACATCCTCGGCCTGCCCTGGCAAGAGCTGGACCCGGACTACGCCGCGCGCCTGCAACAGGCGCAGGCCCTGGCCGCGCCCCGCGAGGTGGGCTTCTGCCCCGGCTGCCCCCACCGCGCCTCCTATTGGTCCATGAAGCAGGTTTTGGACGCGGACGGCCGCGAAGGCATCGTGAGCGGCGACATCGGCTGCTACACCATGGGTGTGTTGAACACCGGCTTCAAGCGAGTGAACGCGGTGCACTGCATGGGCTCGGGCCTGGGCGTGGCCTCGGGCCTGGGCAAGCTGCGGGACCAGGGCTTTAGGCAGCCGGTAATCTCGGTGGTGGGCGACAGCACCTTTTTCCATGCCGCCCTGCCCGGCCTGGTCAACGCCCGCTGGAACAACGCGGACTACGTGCTGGTGGTCCTGGACAACTCGGCCACGGCCATGACCGGCTTCCAGCCCCACCCCGGCACCGGCCAGACCGCCATGGGCACTCCCGGCACCCCGGTGGACGTGGAACAGGTATGCCGGGGCCTGGAGCTGCCCTACTCGGTGGTGGACCCCTACGACCTGGCCGCCACCCAGGAGGCGCTCTACGACGCCTTGCAGGAAGGCGGCGGGGTGCGGGTGCTCATCTTCCGGCGGCTCTGCGCCCTGGTGCAGGGCAAGCGCGGCGGGCATCCCTACGCGGTGAGCGTGGACCCGGAGCTGTGCCGGGGCGAGGACTGCGGCTGCAACCGCTACTGCACCCGGGTGTTCCGCTGCCCGGGCCTGGTCTTCGACGAGGCCACCGGGCGGGCCAAGGTGGACGAGGTGGTTTGCGTGGGCTGCGGAGTGTGCGCCCAGATCTGTCCGGCCGGGGCCATACGGGCCCTGCCCAAGGAGGCGGCGGCATGAAGGCGCTCAAGCACGACCCCCTGGACATCGTGATCACCGGCGTGGGTGGCCAAGGCAACGTCCTGGCCAGCCAGGTTTTGGGCCGGTCCCTGCTCGCGGCGGGCTACGAAGTCACCGTGGGCGAGACCTACGGCCTGAGCCAGCGGGGCGGCTCGGTGATGAGCCAAGTGCGCCTCAGCTCCGGGCCGGTGCTGGGCCCCCTGATGCCCGAGCACCGCGCCACGGCCATCGTTAGCCTGGAACCCCTGGAAGCACTGAGGGTATTGGGGACTTATGGCCATCCCGGTGTTATAGTAATAACCAACGACCGCCCGTTGCGGCCATTGGCGGTCCTGGCCGGGGAGCAGGCCTACCCTGGAGCCGAGGAGCTCAAGGCCACTCTGGCCTCCCTGTGCCACCGGCTATACGCCCTGCCCGCCACCGAAGCCGCCCTGGAGCTGGGCAACCACATTTTGGCCAACGTGGTCCTCCTGGGCGCGCTGTGCGCCCTGGACCTTCTTCCCATCGGCGCGGCCGAGGTGGAAGCGGCTCTGGGCGAAATGTTCCCTGAAAAACTCATGGGCCCCAACCGGGCGGCCCTGAGCAAGGGAGCCGAACTCATAACAAAGGGGTAAAGACATATGACAGCGCAGCCACTGACTGCGGGGGTGCTCTTGTTCGAGCAGGTGGAGGTGCTGGATTTCGCCGGGCCCTTCGAGGTGCTGGGACGTGCCCGCACCGCCGACGACCTGCCTTGCTTCAAGGCCCTGACCATCGGAACCAAGCCGGAGATAGAGTGCGTGGACGGACTCATGGTCCGGCCTCATGCGCTATTGGATCAGGCCCCGGCCCTGGACATCCTGGTGGTGCCCGGCGGCCCGGGCGCCCGCCTGCCCGAAAATCCCGAGCCGGTGGTGGAGTTCATCAAGGCCCAGGCGCCGTCGCTGCAAATACTGGCCTCGGTGTGCACCGGCGCGGTGTGGCTGGCCCGGGCCGGGCTTTTGGACGGCCTCACCGTGACCACCCATCCGCGTTTCCGGGCCCAGCTGGCCCGCGACTATCCCAAGGTGACGGTGATCAACAACCGCCTGGTGGATTCGGGCGGGGTGGTCACCGCCGGGGGCGTGGCCTCGGGCGTGGACCTGGGGTTGTACTTACTGGAGCGCTTCTACGGCTGGGAGACCCGGCGGCAAGAGGCCATCCGCCTGGACGGGCCCTGGCGCTAGCAAGGGCATAAACTTTGATTCGCGAGGGCGGGGCTGCTCCCCGCCCTATTCTTTTGCAACCGGCGCCATCCCCCAAGCTACGAAGGCTCGAACCGTCCTTTTCAGAAATAGACAGTCATCGCGAGGAGCGGCGGCCTTGGGGCGGGTAATGAAAGAGGCGACCGTCCCGCCGCGAGGTGGCGATCTTCCTTGGTGTCTTCTCCGGCTTGGACCGAACAGAGAAGAAGGGGAAAAAGAAAAGAAAAAGCGTTTTTTTGCCGGGGCCGCCCTGGGCCGGCATAAGGGTGGTTGCCGGGAAAGGGCGCTCGTTGGCGGGGCGTGGACGTGGTGCCGGGGACGCGGAGCAGGGGGGTGAAAAATTAGCTGGGCTTTAGGGAGGCAGGCCGGGTGGGGCGCGGAGATGCCGGCCCGGTGGCGACCCCGGCGGGGGTGGTTGGGGGAGAAAAGGGGGGAAGAAAAGACAGGGGGCGCTAGCGGAGCTGCCAGGCCAGTGTAGGGACGGGGTTTATCCTCGCCCAGACATTTTTCTAATACCAACAACCCTTGTCATTGCGAGCGCAGCGAAGCAATCTCTGCCTGCAAAAGTCGGAGTCGCGCGGCCGGCCTCGTCAGCTAGAATCGCAAGCCCCCCCAAACCTCCTGCCGCTCGGCCAAAGCCTCGCTGCCCAGACAGCGAGCTGTCTGGGACACCCGCTCTTTTTTTATTACCTGCTTCTTTGGATCGCCCCAAAAAAACCCGGGCCCCATATGGGACCCGGGCGTTGCTCGCTTTATTCGCCGCGCTAGGCGCGCTGCTTCACGTTCTGTTGGATGTACTCCACGATCTGGTGGGTGGAGGTGCCCGGGCCGAAGATGTCGGCCACGCCGGCCTCCTTCATGGCGGCCACGTCGCTCTCGGGGATGACCCCGCCGCCCAGGACCAGCACCTCGTCGTCCAGGCCCTTTTCCTTGACCAGCTTCATCACCTCGGGGAAGAGATAATCGTGGGCCCCGGAAAGGATGGACAGGGCGATGACGTCCACGTCCTCCTGGATGGCCGTGGCCACGATCTGCTCCGGCGTTTGCCGCAGGCCGGTGTAAATCACCTCCATGCCCGCGTCCCTAAGGGCCGCCGCGATGACCTTGACTCCCCGGTCGTGACCGTCCAGGCCGGGCTTGGCCGCCAATACTCTAATCTTGCGCATGGCTTTGCTCCTCCTAGATGGTCGTGGGGGCCTGGTATTCGCCGAAGACCCCGCGCAGGGTGTCGCAGATCTCGCCCAGGGTGGCGTAGGACTGCACGCAGCTCAGGAAGTGGGGCATGAGGTTGTCCTCGCCCTGGGCCGCCGCCTTGAGGGCGGCCAGTTTCTGCTCCACCGCCGCGTTGTCGCGCTCGGCCTTGAGCTTGGCCAGGGCCTCCATCTGCTCCAGGCGCACCTTGGGGTCCACCCTGAGAATGTCGCCGGGCGATTCCTTGGCGGTGGCGAACTTGTTCACCCCCACCACCACCCGGTCGCCGCTCTCGATGGCCTTCTGGTATTCGTAGGCCGCTTCCTGGATCTCGCGCTGCACGTAGCCCTGCTCCACGGCCTCCACCGCGCCGCCCATCTCGTCGATCTTGGCGATGTAGGCCTCGGCGCCCTTCTCGATCTCGTCGGTGAGCTCTTCGATGTAGTACGACCCGGCCAGGGGGTCCACCGTGCTGGTGACGCCGGACTCGTAGCCGATGATCTGCTGGGTCCTGAGAGCGATGGTCACCGCCTCCTGGGTGGGCAGGGCCAGGGCCTCGTCCATGGAGTTGGTGTGCAGGCTCTGGGTGCCGCCCAAGACCGCGCTCATGGCCTGGAAGGCCACCCGCACGATGTTGTTCTTGGGCTGCTGGGCAGTGAGGCTGCATCCGGCGGTCTGGGTGTGGAAGCGCACCATCAGGCTCTTGGGGTTGGTGGCCCCGAAGCGCTCCTTCATGATCCTGGCCCACAGCCGCCGGGCGGCGCGGTACTTGGCCACCTCCTCCAAAAACTCGCTGTGCGCGTTGAAGAAGAAGCTCAAGCGCGGCGCGAACTGGTCCACGTCCAGGCCCGCCTCCATGGCCGCCTTTACATAAGCCATGCCGTTGGCCAGGGTGAAGGCCACCTCCTGCACCGCCGTGCTCCCCGCCTCGCGGATGTGGTATCCGCTGATGCTGATGGTGTTCCACGAGGGAACCTCCTCGGCGCAGTAGGCGAAGATGTTGGTGATGATGCGCATGGAGGGCTTGGGCGGGAAGATGTAAGTCCCCCGGGAGGAGTACTCCTTGAGGATGTCGTTCTGGATGGTGCCTCGGAGCTGGTCCGGGCCCACCCCCTGCTTGGCGCCGACGGCGATGTACATGGCCAACAGGATGCCCGCCGGCGCGTTGATGGTCATGGAGGTGGAGACCTTGTCCAGGGGGATCTGGTCGAACAGAAGCTCCATGTCCTTCAGCGAGCTGATGGACACGCCCACCTTGCCCACCTCGCCCTGGGCCAGCTTGTGGTCCGCGTCGTAGCCGATCTGGGTGGGCAGGTCAAAGGCCACGCTCAGGCCGGTGGTGCCCTGGTCCAGCAGATAGCGGTAGCGCTGGTTGCTCTCGGCGGCGGTGGCAAAGCCGGCGTACTGGCGCATGGTCCAAAGCCGGCCGCGATACATGTTGGGCTGCACGCCCCGGGTGTAGGGGTACTCGCCCGGCAGGCCCAGCTTGTCCGCGTAGGCCTCGCCGGGTTCCTGGGGCAGGTACAGGCGTTCCACCGGCAGGCCGCTGATGGTGGTGAACTGGTCCTTGCGCTCGGGGCGCTTGGCCACCAGCTTGTCCACCTTGGCCTGCCAGGCCATTAGTTGTTGATTAAAATCGCTCATGTCTCCCCTCAATCACATCGGCACGTTGCCGTGGCGGCGCTGGGGCCGGAAGGTGCGCTTGGTCTTGAGCACGTCCAGGGCGCGGATGAGCTTGGAGCGGGTCTGGCTGGGCAGGATGATCTCGTCGATGTAGCCCAGCTCCGCCGCCCGGTAGGGGCTGGCGAACTTGGCCCGGTACTGGCTCACCAGCTCCTGGTAGGTCGCGTCCTTGTCATCGGCCTGGTCCAGCTCCTTGCGGAACACGATATTCACCGCGCCCTCGGGGCCCATCACCGCGATCTCGGCGGTGGGGTAGGCCAGGTTCACGTCCGCGCCGTGGTGTTTGGAGCCCATCACGTCGTAGGCCCCGCCGTAGGCCTTGCGGGTGATCACGGTGATCAGGGGCACCGTGGCCTCGCAGTAGGCGTAGATCAGCTTGGAGCCGTGGGTGATGATGCCGCCGTACTCCTGGTGCACGCCTGGCAGGAAGCCCGGCACATCCACGAAGGTGACCACCGGGATGTTGAAGGCGTCGCAGAAGCGCACGAAGCGGGCCGCCTTGCGGCTGGCGTCGATGTCCAAACAGCCGGCGAGCTGCATGGGGTTGTTGGCCACGATGCCCACGGCCATGCCCGCCAAACGGGCGAAGGCGGTGATCATGTTTTTGGCCCAGCCCTTGCTGACTTCGAAGAAGCTGTCGGTGTCCACCACCGTCTTGATCAGCTTCTTCATGTTGTAGGGCTGCTTGGAGCTGTCGGGGATAAAGGCGTCCAGCTCCGGCGCGATGCGGCTGGCCGGGTCGCCGGTGTGCTTCTCCGGCGGCTTCTCCTCCCAGTTGCTGGGCAGATACGAGAGCAAACGGCGCACCATTTCCAGGCACTCGGCGTCGTCCTTGGCCATGAACTGGGCCACGCCGGACTTGGTGTTGTGCACCTTGGCTCCGCCCACCGACTCGCTGGTCACCTCCTCGCCGGTCACCGACTTGATGACCGCCGGGCCGGTGATGTGCATGTAGGAGGTCTGGTCCACCATGAAGATGAAGTCGGTGATGGCCGGGCTGTAAACCGCGCCCCCGGCGCAGGGGCCCATGATGGCGCTGATCTGGGGCACCACGCCGCTAGAGAGCACGTTGCGCCTAAAAATCTCGCCGTAGGAGCCCAGGGAGACCACGCCTTCCTGGATGCGCGCGCCGCCCGAGTCGTTCAGGCCGATCACCGGAGCCCCGGCCTTTACCGCCAGGTCCATGACCTTGCAGACCTTCTCGCCGAAGGGGCCCGACAGCGAGCCGCCGAACACGGTGAAGTCCTGGCTGAAAACAAAAACCGGGCGGCCATTGACCCGCCCGAATCCCGTCACCACCCCGTCCCCGGGTATTTTGTTTTTTTCCATCCCGAAGTCGGTGCAGCGATGGACCACGAAGCGGTCGAACTCTTCGAAGGTCCCGGTGTCCAAGAGGGCCTCGATGCGCTCCCGGGCGGTCATCTTGCCCTTGGCGTGCTGGGCCTCGATGCGTTTTTCGCCCCCGCCCAACTGGGCCGCCGCGTCCCGGCGTACCAGATCTTCGATCTTTTCCTTGGTGGTGACCGGCACGTTCTGCATTACGAGGACCTCCCTCTTAACCGATTGCCTGCGCTCCTGCCGGAGCCGCCGCCCGCGCGGGGGGCCCCAAACAAACGAAGGCTGCCCAGAGCTGATTGGGGTTCAGTCCTGGGCAGCCCGCGGCCGCTGTCATAGCGGGGCCTGAACCCCGTTTTTAGCTGAGAACTACCAGTACCTGCTCGGCTTCCACGGTCTGGCCCGGCTCAACCTTGATCTCGGCGACGGTGCCGTCTTCCTCGCACAGGATCGGCATTTCCATCTTCATGGCCTCGAGCACGGCCACTTCGTCGTCCTCGCCAATGGAGTCGCCGACGTTGACCGAGATCTTGATGACTTTGCCGCCCATGGGTGCTTTAATTTCTGCCAAGGTGTACCTCCCTATTGATCCTATGAGCCCAAAGGCCCCTGCGTTTTTGCCTGGTTGAACTTCGGTAAAAATGTCCCCGAAGAATAGACCGATACGGTGATTTTTGTCAAGTTCCAAGGAGATCGGCGGTTATTCCTCGGTGGTCTCCTCGTCTTCCAGTTTGGCCAGGTCCTCGAAACGTATATCCGCGCCCAATACGGCCACGATATTTTCGTTGTCGTCGCGCAGGGGGCCGCTCAAGGTGATGCACAACGCGCCGGTGATCTTGCTGGTGTAGAACTCGCTCACATGGAGCTTGCCGTCCTTCATCGGCTTGATGAACCAGTCGCGGTCGCTGAAATCGGTATCCAACATGGCCGAGGAGTACTTGGCCCGGTCGGTGATGTTGGTGATGTTCTTGGTTATCTTGTAGCCCTGCGAGTTGACCACGTAGAGGAACTGGATGAAGGGGTTCTTGTCCAGGGCCTCCTGCAACAGGGGCTCGATGACCGCCGGGGCCATGGTCTTGAGCTCCGGGCGGTCGATGATCTCCTCGCCCAGGGACAGGGCCAGCTTTTTGGCGCGGTCCTTCAGGCGGTCGAACTGGCTGTAGAACAGCTCGGGCAACTGCTTGCGGGCCACCACCTCCAGCTCGGAGTTGCCGATGGAGGTCAGGCGTCCCTCCTCGTACTGCTCGGAGACCCACTTGTTGATCTTCAAAATGCCCGGATGACGCTTGTCCACCCGCTTGTCGCCCTCCAGCTTGAGGCGCTGGTTGACCCAGTGGGCGATGGCCGCGGCCCCGCTCTTGTCGGTGATGGCGATGGTGTAGGGCCGGTTGAGGATCTTCTCGGTGTCGAAGATGTTGTAGATCTCCGGGTTCTTCACCAGCCCGTCGGCATGGATGCCCGCCTTGGTGGAGTTGAAGTCGCGGCCCACGAAAGGGGTGGTGGAGGCGATGCGGTGGCCGATCTCCTTCTCGAAGTACTCGGCCAGGTCGGTGATCACCCTGGTGTCCATCCCGTCGGCCCTGCCCCGTAGCGAGATGTACTCGATGACCAGCGCCTCCAGGGGCGTGTTGCCGGTGCGCTCGCCAAAGCCCAGCACCGAGCTGTTGGCCCCGGCGCAGCCGTAGAGCCAGGCGGTGCTGGCGTTGATGAGCACCTTGTAGAAATCGTTGTGGCCGTGCCACTCCAGGAGCTTGCCCGGGCAGCCCGCGTCGTCGATCATGGCCCGCACCAGGCGGGGCACGCTGCGGGGCAGGGCCGCGCCGGGATAGGTGACCCCGTAGCCCATGGTGTCGCACAGGCGAATCTTGATGCCGATGCCCGACTCTTCCCGAAGCTTGGCCAGCTCACGGGCGAAGGGCACCACGAAGCCGTAGATGTCGGCCCGGGTGAGGTCCTCGAAGTGGCAGCGGGGGATCAGCCCCAGGGACAGGGCGTCCTTGACCACCCCCAGGTAGCGGTCCATGACCTGGGCCCGGGTGAGGTTCATCTTGTGGTAGATGTGGTAGTCGCTCACCGAAGTGAGGATGCCGGTCTCCTTGAGGCCCATCTTCTTGACCTCGGCCAGCTCCTCTTTCTTGGCGCGCACCCAGCCGGTGATCTCCGGGAAGCGGTGCCCCAGGGCCATGCACTGCTCCACCGCTTCCTTGTCCCGCTGGCTGTAGAGGAAAAACTCGCATTGGCGCACGATGCCCTTGGGACCGGAGAGCTTGTGGAGCATGTCATAGATGTCCACGATCTGTTTGGTCTTGTAGGGCGGGCGCGCCTGTTGCCCGTCACGGAAAGTGGTGTCGGTGATGAACATCTCCTCGGCCGGGTCCAGGGGCTGGACCATGTGGTCGAAGTCGGTGCGGCACACCTCGTCATAGGGGAAGATGTTGCGGAAGAGCTGCGGCTCCGCTTGGTCCACCAAACTGACGAAGTTGGGCTGATGCGTGTGGTCCAGCAAGCGGCGGCGCGGATTCCATTCAGCCATGGTCCACCTCTTTCCTGATCGAATTTCACATGCACGCAAAAATACCGGAAGGGGGCACCCTCGTCAAAGGGCGTCCCCTCCGGGTGTTCGCGCATACAAACAACTCCGGCCCGCCCCGGGGGGGCGGGCCGGGTTGGTTACGTCGTGGTGCCTACTTGGGCGGGCAGTAGCGCTTGGCGCCCTTGGGAGGCATGTACTTGGGGAACTTCTTGGCCTGGGTGCGGGCGGCGGCCTTGTCGGCGTCGCTCACGCTCCGGGGAACCATCAACACGGTGCCGACCGAGATCTTGTTGGGATTCTTGATCTTGTCCTTGTTGGCGTTCCACAGCAGGGGCCACAGCCAGGGATCGTTGTAGATCTGGGGCTTGGCCGAGATGCTCCACAGGTCGTCGCACTTCTCCACGGTGTAGGTGGTGGGCAGCGCGGGGGCCGGAGCCGGCTTCTCGGTCACCGGCATGGGCTTGGCCGGCGCGGTCCACTTCTTGACGGCGGGAGGCGGAGGCGGAGCCTTGGGGGGAACTTTCTCCACCCCACACACCGATGCACAACCACCCAGCAGGCCCAGAGCGGCTACAATCGCCATCCAGGGCAAAACCTTTTTCAGCTTGGTCATTCCCATATCCTCCTTACCAATTTCCTCCCTAGGAGCGAAGTGCCATAATCACTCACCGGGTAAACCACATTAAGCGAGTCAATGAAGCATCACCCGTAAGTTACCACTATTTTTACTCTCTGTACAATTCTAGGCGCGTTGTTCGTATAAAGTCAACATCCGGTGGCCACAATGCCGCCGAGTTGTCACTTGGCCGGTTTATCCAGGCGCAGGCCCAACTCCAATAGCTGCTCCCGGCTCACCGGTCCGGGGGCGTCGGTGAGGGGACAGGAAGCCTTCTGGGTTTTGGGGAAGGCGATGACCTCGCGGATGGAGGGCTCACCCGCCAAGATGGCGGTCAGCCGGTCGAAGCCCAGGGCCAGGCCGCCGTGGGGCGGTGCGCCATAGGTCAGGGCCTCCAGGAGGAACCCGAACTTTTCCTGGGCGTCCTCGTCGGAAATATTTAGCGCTGCCAACACCTTGGCCTGCACGTCCGCGCGGTGGATACGGATGGAGCCGCCGCCCACCTCGGAGCCGTTGAGCACCAAATCGTAGGCCCGGGCCTTCACCGCGCCGGGGTCGCTCTCCAGCAGGGGCAGGTCCTCGGCCCGGGGAGAGGTGAAGGGGTGGTGCATGGCCTGCCAGCGCTTGGCCTCGGGGTCCCACTCCATCATGGGGAACTCGGTGACCCAGCAGAAGCTCAGCACGCCCTCGGGGCGCAGCCCGAAACGGCGGGCCAGCTCCAGGCGCAAACGGCCCAAAGATTCGTGCACCACGGCGGGCACGTCGGCCCCGAAGAACAGAATGTCGCCTTCCACCGCGTCCATGCGGGCGTTGATAGCCTGCTGCTGCTCGGGGGTGAAGAACTTGGCGATGGGCGACTGCCACTCGCCGCCCGCCTTGATCTTGACCCAGGCCAGGCCCTTGGCCCCGAAATCGGCCACGTAAGAGGTCAGGTCGTCCAGGTCCTTGCGGCTGAGCGAGGCCATCTCCTTGCCGTTGATGGCCTTGACCGCCAGGCCCTTGGAGGCGGCGGTGGCGAAGAGCTTGAACTCCGCTTCGGCCACCAGGTCCACCACGTCGGTCAGCTCCAGGCCGAAGCGCACGTCCGGCGCGTCCAGGCCGTAGCGGCTGATGGCCTCGTCATAGGTCATGCGCGGCAGGGGTAGCTCCATCTCGCGGCCCGTGGCCTCTTTGACGATCTCGGCCACCAGGCCCTCGGTGAGGGCCATGACGTCTTCCTCGCCCACGAAGCTCATCTCCAGGTCCACCTGGGTGAACTCGGGCTGGCGGTCGGCGCGCAGATCCTCGTCGCGGAAGCAGCGCACGATCTGGTAGTAGCGCTCGATGCCGCCCATCATCAGCAGCTGCTTGAACAGCTGGGGCGACTGGGGCAAGGCGAAGAAGCTGCCCGGGCTCACCCGGCTGGGCACCAGATAGTCGCGGGCGCCCTCGGGGGTGCTTTTGGTGAGGACCGGGGTCTCCACCTCCAAAAAACCCTGGCCGTTCAAATAGCTCCGGGCCGCGGCCGCCGCCCGGTGCCGAAGCAGCAGGTTGGCGTACATCTCCGGCCGCCGAAGGTCCAGGTAGCGGTACTTCAGGCGGATGTTCTCGCCCACGTCGATCCAGTCCTCCAGCATGAACGGAGGCGTCTTGCTGGGGTTCAAGATCTCGAAGCTGTCGACATAGACCTCGATCTCGCCGGTGACCAGGTTGGGGTTGGCCATGCCCTCGGGGCGGGCGCGCACCGTGCCCCGCACCGCCAGGCAGAACTCGCTGCGGATGGTGTGGGCCTCGGAGTGGGAGCCCTGGTCGATCTCCGGGTTGAACACCACCTGGGTGATGCCCTCGCGGTCCCGTAGGTCCACGAAGATCAGCCCGCCGTGGTCGCGGCGGCGCTGGGCCCAGCCCATGAGCACCACCTGGTCGCCCACCTCCGCCGTGCCCAGCTGGCCGCAGGAATGGGTGCGTTTGAGGTCTTGGATGAATCGTTCAGACACTTCTATTCTCCTGCCGCCGCCAGGCGGCTCACAATCTCGCCAAGGGGCAGCTCGCTCTGCTCGCCGCTGGCCATGTCCTTGAGCGGGGCCGCGCCTGCCTTGAGTTCCTCGCCGCCCACGATGAGCACCTGGGCCGCGTTCATTTTGTTGGCCCGGCGCATCTGGGCCTTGAGGCTCACGTCGCTGGAGCTCATCTCCACCCACAGGCCCTTCTTGCGTAAGCCCGTGGCCGCGCCAAAGGCCCATTCCCGGGGCTCGTCGCCCAGGGCGGCGATGAACAGAGCCGGTCCCTGTTGCCACTCGGGCCGGTCCTCGATGAGCAGCGAGAGCCGCTCTAGCCCCAAGGCGAAGCCGATGGCCGGAGTGGCCGGGCCGCCCAGGGCTTGGATCAGCCCGTCGTAGCGCCCTCCCCCGCCCACCGCGTCCTGGGCCCCCAACTCGCCGGTCTTGAACTCAAAGGCGGTGCGGGTGTAGTAGTCCAGGCCGCGCACCAGCTTGGGGTCCAGGGAATACTCCACCCCGGCCAGGTCCAGCAGGCGCTTCACCTGGTCGAAATGGGCCGAGCAGTCCGGGCACCAGGAGCCGGAGATCAGGGGCGCGCTGGCCGCGATCTCCTTGCAATCCTCCTGCTTGCAGTCCAGCACGCGCAGGGGGTTGTTGACCAGGCGCTTTTTGCAGTCCTCGCACAAACGGCCCTGCTTGCCCTCGAAGTAGGACAGAAGCGCCTCTTTGAACTGGGGACGGCACTCCGGGCAGCCCAGGGAGTTGAGCACGATCTCCACCTTGGACACGCCCAGGGTCTTCAGCAAATGGTCGGCCATGACCAGCAGCTCGGCGTCGCTCTGGGGCCCGGCGTCGTCCAGGACCTCGCAGTCGAGCTGGTGGAACTGGCGCAAGCGGCCCTTCTGGGGGCGCTCGTGGCGGAACATGGGGCCGATGGTGAACAGCTTGTGGGGGCCGGGGACCGCGTGGAGCTTGTGCTCCAGAAAAGCGCGCGCCACCCCGGCGGTGGCCTCGGGCCGCATGGTCAGCGAATCGCCGCTACGGTCCTCGAAGGTGTACATCTCCTTGGAAACGATGTCGGTCTCCTCGCCGATGGAACGGGCGAAAAGCTCGGTGCGCTCCAAGATGGGAACCCTTATCTCATTGAATCCGAAAGCCGCGAACGCTTCCCGGGCCGTGGCCTCGATGAAGCGCCACTTGGGGGCCTCGGGGGGCAAAAGATCCTTCATGCCCCTGACCGCCTGAATGGCCAAAACGCCGCCGCCTTTCCGTTGTTCGGGTTGGGGCTCCGGGAGAGCCGCCAGGAATTTTGCATATATACCCGGAATTTGTAAGCGGGTCAAGGAAAGGGCACCCCGGGCCGGTTTACCAAATTGCAATTGAGCGCCCGGCCGCACAATCTACAAATATGTGACCGCCGGGGGCGCGCCCGCCTACCTTGCTACCGATTGGTATGTTTTTTTGGGGCACAATACCGATTGGTATGTTTTTTGGCAAAATTGGCCATAACCATCTATTATTAATTGTAAAATCCTCATCGACAATTCTGCGCAAAGACCGGCCTCCAAGCGGTTTTTGGCCCTTGGCGCGGCCCGGCGGCCGTCTGGAGGCGCTCCCGGCCCCCATCCCGGCCTACCTTTAGGTAGGGTTTCCGTCTCCCGCCTCGGAGCGGCCCGATGCCATAACCTACATTTTTTCCTGCTTAATTTTGAAACATTTCATGGTTGGCATTGTAGTTGCCTTCACTAGCCCGGAAACAGCGCCGCCCATACCGCCAGAGGGTAGGACCGGCGGCTTTACACATAACCAGAGGCACTGTTAGTCGAGTAGGAGGACGCAGTCATGGCAACCCCCATCAGCGCCGGAGACACCGGCTGGATACTCACCAGTTCGGCGATGGTTCTTTTGATGACCCCCGGCTTGGCCTTCTTTTACGGAGGCATGGTTCGCAAAAAGAACATCCTTTCCACCCTGAACCTTTCTTTCATCATGATGGGCCTGATCGGGGTCCAGTGGGTTCTCTACGGTTACAGCCTGGCCTTCGGCAAGAACGTCTTCGGCATCGTGGGTGACCTCAGTTTCCTGGGCTTTGCCGGCGTCACCGGCGCGGCGGGGCCCTATTCCGATAAGATTCCCCACCTGGCCTTCGCGGCCTTCCAGATGATGTTCGCGGTCATCACCCCGGCGCTGATCACCGGCGCCTTCGTGGAGCGCGTGCGCTTCAAGACCTTCCTGGTATTCAGCCTCATCTGGGCCACCATCGTATACGACCCCCTGTGCCACTGGGTGTGGGGCGACGGCGGCTGGATGGGCGCCATGGGCGCGCTGGACTTCGCCGGCGGCACCGTGGTCCACATCGCGGCCGGCTTCAGCGCCCTGGCCTTCGCCATGGCCATCGGCCCCCGCAAGGGCTTCCCCAAGGCTCCCATGGAGCCCCATGACATCCCCTACACCGTCTTGGGCGCGGGCCTGCTGTGGTTCGGCTGGTTCGGCTTCAACGCGGGCAGCTCCCTGGCCGCCGACGGCCTGGCCTCCTACGCCTTCGTGAACACCAACACCGCCACTGCCGCCGCGGCCATGAGCTGGATGATGGTGTCCTGGGCCGACGCGGGCAAGCCCAGCGTGCTGGGCATCGCCACCGGCGCGGTGGTGGGCCTGGTGGCCATCACCCCGGCGGCGGGCTTCGTCACCCCCATGGGGGCCATCGCCATCGGCGCCATCGCCGCGCCCATCAGCTACTACGCCATCCGCTTCCGCCAGAAGCGCAACCTCGACGAGTCCCTGGACGTCTGGGCCTGCCACGGCATGGCCGGCACCTGGGGCGCTTTGGCCACCGGCCTGTTCGCCGCCCCCGCGGTCAACGGCGCCACCGGCCTGTTCTACGGCAACCCGGCCCAGCTGGGCATCCAGGCCTTCAGCGTGGCGGTGACCATCGTGTTCGTGTTCGTGGTCACCTTCGTCCTGGCCAAGATTCTCGACGCCACCATGGGCCTCAGGGTCAGCCAGCTCGAGGAGGAAGTGGGACTGGACCTTTCCGAACACGGCGAGCGGGCCTACTCCTAGGAAGCCCCATAGCGGAATCAAAAAGCATAGGAGGCATATAAGCCATGCTTAAGAAGATAGAAGCGATCATCCGCGAGGATAAGGTGGGCGACGTGAAGGATGCCCTGCACGAGATCGGCATCCGGGGCATGAACGTCTTCGAGATCCGGGGACAGGGCCGCCAGGGCGGCATCACCCTGGCCGGGCGCTCGGGCACCTACCAGGTGGACATGCTGCCCAAGATGCAGCTCAACATCATCCTCAGCGAGCAGAACGTCGACGACACCATCGCCGCCATCCTCAAGGCGGGCCAGACCGGCGACGCCGGCGACGGCCTGATCTTCATCTACCCCGTGGACGAGGCGGTGCGCATCCGCACCGGCGAGCGGGGCAACGAAGCGGTGATGTACCCCGGCGACATCGACGAGAAGAAAAAAGGCGCCGCCTAGAAACAGCAGCACCGGCTAGACAACCATAGCGGCAAACAACGGGCCGGAAGGGGAGCATTCCCTTCCGGCCCTATACTTTTTCGGTTCAGCCTCGCGCCTAGTTCAGGAAGCGCTCCCGGGCCAGCTCGCGGCCGGTCTCGGTCTTGAAGACCTTGTCGATGAGCTTGGCCATCTTCTCCTGGCTGATCTCCGGGAACTCCTCGGGAATGTTCACCAGCCAGTCGCTGTCCCACAAGATGCGGAACTCCAGGGTGTCTATGTTCCGGGCGCTGTGGTGATTGGCGATGATCTTGCCCACGTGGTCGCGGGTGTCCATGTCCAGGCCCAGGTCCTTCATTATCGCCTCGGCGATGGGCGGGCCTTCCAGCTCCTGCCAGCGCCCGGCGCTGGAGCCGTGCTTGGCCTCGGCCGCCTGGATGCCGATGTCGTGCAACACCGCCGCGGCCAGCACCACCTTGGGGTCGCCGCCCTCGGCCTTCATCAGCTCCTGAGCATTGGCCAGCACTGCCTCGGCGTGCTCGATGCGCTTGGTGTCCCGGCCGAAAGTGGCCCGCATGGCCTCCAAGAGGCGCTCCAGCAGGGTCTCGCCCCCACCGCCCGCGGCCGCGTTCTCGGCCAGGACCTCCTTGGGGTCGTAGCCCAGGCAGTCCTTGGCGTGCTCGCACCAATTGGCGCAGCCCAGGTTCAGCTTGGGGTTGGCCACCTTGGACCCGCACTTGGAGCAACGGCGGCTGGCGTCGTCCTTGAAGAACTCCACCTCCGCGCCGCAGTTGGCGCAGGTGGTCTCGAAGATGTCGCCCGGTCCCCAGAACTTGGTGTCCTGGCCGGGGCACATGGTCTGAGCCATCAGATACCCCCTCGCTCTCGGGCCCACCAGGCGGCGAAGCGCTCGCCCGGCGGGGCGTGGTCGATGTAGTCGTTCACTACCTGCCGAAAAATATCCACCGCCTGCTCGGGCCGCTCCACCACGGCCACCTCGCGGGCCAAATGGGGATGCCGCCCCAGCTTGCCGCCCAGGAGCACCCGGGCCAGAGGCGGCCCCAGGCTTACGGCCTCCTCGGGGCAGGCCTGGCTGCACGCTTTGCATCCCAGGCAGGAATCGGGGTCCCACACGGCGGCCTCGCGCAGGGTGATCGCACTGTCGGGGCAGGCTGCGGCGCAAAGGCCGCAGGCGGTGCAATCATCCGGCTCGAAAACCGGCCGCGCGGTTCCCACCAGAGCCAAATCCGCGATCTGGGGCCGGGAGCAGCCATTGGGGCAGCCGCTCAGGGCAATGCGCAGCTTGTGGTGGAACAGCACCGAGTCCTCTTCCACCCGGGCCCGCAGCCGCTCGCTGACCTTGTCTTGCTCCAGCCAGGCCTCGATGGCCGCGCGCCAGGGCTCGGTGTCCAACAGCACGTTGGGGCAGTTGCTCAGGCCCGCCCGGCAGGCCTCCAGCACCACCATCTCGGCTCCCGGCTGGTTGGGCGCGGGCAACAAGGAGGCCAGCTCCTTTTCGCTCCGCCCGCCCATCACCGCCCGGAAGCGGGCCTCGGCCTCGGCAAAGTCGGCCAGGCGCACCCGGTCGCCTCCGGCGGCGGCCACCCGCTGCTCCACCTTGCGCCGGGCCAGGCTCCGCACCAGGGCGGGCACCCGCTTGAGCGCCTCGTGGGCCTCGGGCTCCCAGGCTATGGCCGGGGTGCGGGCCATGGGTCTAGGCCGCCTCGTTCCAGGGAAGGTCGGCGCTGCTTAGCACTTGGCCGCCCCGGCCGATGACCATCTCGCCCACGGGCAGGTCCTTGCCCGCCTTGGCCAGGGCCTGCTCCACTATCCAGTTCAGGCCGCCGCAGCAAGGCACCTCCATGCGCACCACGGTCACGGAGTTGACCTCCGCGTTGGCCAACAGGTCGGCCAGCTTGTCCACGTGGGCCTGGGGGTTGTCCAGCTTGGGGCAGGCCAGGGCCACCGCCCTGCCGGGCAACAGCCGGGCGTGCAGGTCGGGCAGCGAGGCCGCCGCGCAGTCGGCCAAGAGCAGCAGGTCCGCGCCCTTGAGGAACGGGGCCTGGGGCGAGAGCAGTTGCAGCTTGATGGGCCAGTGGCCCAGGGTGCTGGCCGCCGCGCCGGTCGCCGGAGCGGCCGAAGCGGGCGAGAGGCTCATGGCCGCGTGGCCCGGACAGCCTCCGGCCATGGGCATACCCTGGGGCTCGGCAGGGGCCGCGCCTTGGCCTTGGCCTTGCAGAAGCTCCTCCACCGCCGCCTCGTCGAACTCCTCGGCCTCGCGCTGGGTAACGGTCAACGCGCCGGTGGGGCAGCCGTCCAGGCAGGCGCCCAGGCCGTCACAGTAGATCTCGCCCACCAGGCGGGCCTTGCCGTCCACCAGCTGCAAAGCGCCCTCGGCGCAGTCCAGGATGCACTGGCCGCAGCCGTTGCACAGCTCCTCGTCGATCTGAATGATGTCGCGGGTCTTACGCATTTTGGGCCTCGCGCAGAAAAGAGTCCTTAAAATCGGACAAACGGGTGGTGCTGAAGTATTCGCGCACCTCGTCGCCCACTCGCTCCAGCAGGCCGCCCATGATGCAGTTGCCGTCGCACATGGGCTTACCCAGAAGGCAGTGTTGCTCCCTGAGCGGCCCCTCGGTGGCCTCGTAGACCTCCAGGAGGGTGATCTCCTCGGCCTTGCCCAGGAGCGAAAAGCCTCCCTTGGGCCCCCGCTGGGAGCGCACCAGACCGGCCCGGCCCAGGCGCTGCATCACCTTGGCCAGGTGGGCTTCCGACACCCGGAGGCGCGAGGCCATCTCCCGGGTGGAGATGAGGCGCCCCGGCTCGGCGGCCAACAGGCCCATGGTGTGCATGGCCAGAGAGGCGGCTTCGGATATTTTCAGCAAGTGCTGCATAAGGATTCCCCTCTAATGAATTATTCTGGTATTAAAATACCTATTTAATCCCCAAAGTCAAGCATGGGCCTCCAAAAAATTTTGGCACCACATCCAAGCATTTGGATTTATTGCAAATTAAATATACGGCCCGCGGGGAGAGTCTTGGCCATAAAAGCGCCAAAAAACTCGGGCCGTTGCTCGGGGCGGAATAAATCCCCGGGCAGCGGCCCGTTGACTGTGGCCTTGGCGCTTAGGCGCGGCGGGTGGCTTTTTTGCCCCGCCGGCGGCGCAGACGGGCCGCGCCGACCGCGCCCAGGGCGGAGACCATCAGCAGCATGGTGCCCGGCTCGGGGGTGCCCGCGCTGCCGCCGCCTCCGGTGCTGGGCACGCTGGAGATCTCGGTCACCAGCTTCTTGAGCAGCGACTCGCTGAAGCTGCTGTAGTTGCGCGCCTGCACGATAAAGGAATCGTCCCCGCCGATCACGTTGCTGGAGTAGTACTCGGCCAGGCTGTTGTTGCCGATGGGCAGGCCGTTGATCACGATGCCCGCCGCCAAGGCGTCGGCCCGCGCGGTCTTCAGGTTCAGACCGTAGGGGTCCTGGTTGTTGGTGCCGTCGCCGGAGATGTCTATGACCTCCTTGGTGGCCAGGTAGGTCTCGTCGGTGGCGAAAAGACTGGTGGCGTAGCTCAGGGCCCCGGAGATGGAAGTGCTGCCCGAATAGGGCCGCTTCACTTCGCTCAAGGCGCTGGCAAAGTCGAAGGAGGTGGCCGCGTCGCCGATGTAGAACCAGTCCACCGCCGTGGCCTGCTGGTTGCGGCCGGACCAGAACACCATGTTCACCGCGATGGACCCGATGTCGTTGCCCACGATGGCCGAGATCACCTCATCGCTGCGAAAAGCCTGGGCATAGCCCTGCATCTGCAAGTTGAACTCGGAGTTGCTCACGCTGCCCGACACATCCACCAGCAGGGCGAGCTGCAGGTCCACCGGAATGCTGTCGGCCCGCGAGGCGGCCGGGACCAGCAGCAACAAAGCCAGGGCCACCAGCATGGCGGTCTTCTTCAGCGACATTATTCTTCCCTCTCAAACGCCAGGCTATTACGAAGCATCACGCTTTAAAAAAACGAAGTTTGTTGGGGCAGTTTTTTATTCTGGCCCAATAAACCGGGGGATGCAACCAGTTACCCCAAATTTTGCCAGCCCGGCGGCCGCCTGGCGGGCCTACAATGATTGCTTTGCCGTGCTCCCGGCTCCAGGCGGCCCTAGGGCTCCGGCGCAAAGGGATCGGGGCACCCCGGGGGCAGGGGCACGTCAAAGCTGGTGATCACCCGCGCGATCATGCCGTAGAAGCCGCAGAGCACCACCAGCTCGATCATGGGCTCAAGGCCCAGCTCCTTTTCCAGGCCGGCTTGCAACTCCGCCGGCAAGGACTCGGCCCGGAACACGTATTCCACCGCGTCGTGGACCAAGGACTGAACCGGGGTGAGGCCGTCGGGCTTTTCCCCGTTCTGGAGCTGGGCCAGGAGGTCGGCGCTCAGGCCCAGGCCCACGGCCACGGGCTCGTGCTTGCACCACTCATATCCCACCCCGGCCAAACGGGCGAAGCGCAGGATGGCCAGCTCCCTGAGCTCGCCGGGCAGGGTGGAGTCGCCAAAGCGGAAATAGGTGCCCAGCTGGGCCACGTGCTCCAACAGGTCGGGGTGGTTTAGCAGGGAGCGGTACATGCCGTCGATGCGGCCGCGTTTGGCGGCCAGCTCGTCGTAGAGCCGCCGGGCCTTGGGGCCCAGATGCCCCACCGGGTCGGGAAGTCGCGCCATGGGCTCATGCCTCCAAGTGGCTAGTGGTCATCCACCCATTCCTTCTTGGCCTGGCTGTAGGGGGTGACCGGGGTGGTGAACTTCTTGTCGCAACGCACGTCCAACAAATAGGCCTTGCCCGAGCCCAGGGCCTGTTCGAAAGCCCCGGCCAGCTCGCCGGGCTGGCTCACGGTGGCCGCCTCCAGGCCCAAGGAGCGGGCGAAGCCGGCCCAGTCGTGGGTAGGCAGGCTGGTCAGCGCGTCCGGGCCCGGCCCCTCTTGGTGGGCCCGCAGCCACACGTTGGCCAGGGCGCTGTTGTTGAGCACCACGTAGACCACGGGCAGGCCGTAGCGGGCCGCGGTCTGGATCTCCATGCCGTGCATCATCATGCAGCCGTCGCTGGTGATCACCGCCAGGGGGGTGCCGGGCCGGGCGGCCTTGATGCCCACCGCGGCGGGGATGGCCCAACCCATGGGCCCCAGGTTGGTGGCCGAGTAATAGGTATGGGGCCGCAATGCCTTCCAATAGTGCCCCGCAAAGGCGCGGTGGGCCCCGGAATCCACCACCAGGGCGCCCTCGGGCGGCATCGCCTTGCGCAGCTCGGCTATCACCCGGGCCGGGTGCAGGGGCACCGCCTCGCTGCCCTGGTTCTGTTCGTCGTAGTACTGCCCGCCCAGGGCGCGGATGCCCTCCAGCCAGGCGGCGCGCGCCGGGATGCCGCTCTTGAGGGCCTGGTCCCGCGCGGGTTCGGGGTTCATCAGCTCGCGCAGCACCTGGCCGCAGTCGCCCACCAGGGGCAGCTCCACCGGCCAGGTGCGGCCGGGCACCGTGGGGTCGATGTCCACGTGCACCAGGCTGCGCTGGGGCAGCATCTTGGGGTCCCAGAACATGCTGTCGCGCTGCAACAGGCCCGAGCCCAGCACGATGAGCAGCTCCACCTCGCCGGAAAGCATCGTCTCGATGGCGTGGCGGTGGCCCGCGTAGCCGAACACCCCCAGGCTCAGGCGGTGGTTCTCGGGCAACACGCCCTTGGCCCTGAGGGTGGTGGCCACCGGAATCTCGTAGCGCTCGGCAAAGCGGCGCAGCTCGTCCCAGGCGGCCGCCTTCTCCACCCCGGCCCCGGCCAGGATGCAAATCTTCTCCAGCCCCGCGCCGCCCTCCGGCGGGGCCAGCAGGGCCCATAGCCGCTCCATGGCCTTTAGGTCCACCACGGCCGGGCGGTAGTGGGAGCCGTCCAGCGGGGCCCAGGGCTCCTCGCTGGGAGACTTCTGCACATCCAAGGGCAGGCTAAGGTGCACCGGGCCCCGCCCCCCGGCCAACATGCGCTCCAGGCAGGCGCGCAGGTGGTGGCGGACCAGGGCCGGGCTCTCCACCGCGAAGGAGGCCAGGCTCAGGGGGCGCAGGATGCTGATGTCGTCCAGGGCCGCCGGGCTGGAGTCCTGAAAGCCGCCCCGCCCTTCCCAGTCGGTGGGCACCTGGCCCGAGACCACCAGCATGGGCGAGCCGTCGGTGCGCGCCGCCTCCACGGCGGTGGCGGTGTTGGTGATGCCCGGGCCGCCGATGACCAGGCAGGTCCCGAAGCGGTTGCTGGCCCGGGCGTAGCCGTCGGCCATGTAGGCCGCCCCGCCCTCCTGGCAGGCCACGATGGGCGTGAGGCCCTCCACCTCGGAAAAGGCGGGCAGGAAAGGGTCCACCAGCCCGCCGGGCACCATGAACACGTGGGAGATGCCTTCAGCCTTGAGCGCTTCCAGCAGATAGGTGGTCACTTTGGGAGTCATGGCGCCTCCGAGCCTTGCGGCCTGGTTAAGGGTGGCCGGGGACTCGCCGCCCCGTGGCGCACCCAGGGGGATAGCCGATATCGGCTACTAAAATGGTAAAGGAAGCCGGGAAGCGGAAGCAACCGGGGCGGGCGCGAAGAACCGCACCGTCCGTGCCGCGTAATTACGGCCGGCCCCCTTGGGGAGCAAAGGCAATTCTTGCTTTATTCGCTTGGCATTCGTGGGATATAGTCATTTCACCTGCAAAATAAGTTCTCCTTCGGAGGCCCAATGGCTGCAAAACTGCCCCGCTGCCTTGGTTGGCTTATTGCTTTTGTCTTGGTGCTGGCCCTGGCGGCCGCGCCCACGGCCTTTGCCGCCGAGGCGCCGAGAAGCGTCACCGTGGCCATCGGCGAGGACTACCCCCCCTTCAACGCGGTGGACGGCCAGGGACATCCCTGGGGCTGGCTGGTGGACACCTGGCGCTTGTGGTCCTCCAAGACCGGCATCGAGGTCAAGTTCGTCGCCGCCCCCTTTGCCCAGACCCTCAAGCTGGTGGCCGAGGGCAAGGTGGACGTGCACGGCGGCTGCTTCTACAGCAAACAGCGCGCCGAATACCTGGACTTCGCGGGCCCCCTTTGCCGGACCAGCAGCACCTTTTTCTTCCACAAGGGCCTGTACGGCATCAACACCGTGCTGAACCTGGCCCCCTACCGGGTGGGAGTGATCAAAGGCGATTTCCTGGTGGAGTTCCTCCGGGACAAGCTTCCCGAGGCCGGCCTGGCCGAGTTCGACACCTACGATGACATGTTTACCGCCCTCAAGGCCGGCGAGATCCGGGTATTCGCCTCGGACACCCCGGTGGGGCTCTACTTCCTGAATAAGTGGAACCTGATCTCCGACTACACCTTCCTGCCCGACAAGCCGCTCTACAGCGCCGAGTTCCGGGCCGCGGTGAAAAAGGGCAACGGGGAGCTGGCCGGGATCGTGGCCAAGGGGCTGGATAAAATCAGCCGGGCCGAACGGGTGGCTATCGAGCGCCGCTGGAGCGGGATGGCCCAGGGCCGCAAAAAGGGCGTGCTCCTGGTGGGCTGCGAGCGTCACAACCAGCCCTTCAGCTCGCTGTCCACCACCGGCAGGCCCACCGGCATCCTGGTGGACATCTGGCGACTTTGGGCGGCCAAGACCGGGAGGCGCATCGAGTTCGTCTTCGGAACGCGCTCCGGCCTCATCGACCGGGTGCGCAACGCCGGGGTGGACATTGTTGCCGGCCTGATAAGCGAGCCCTACATGGACTCGTGGATGCAGCTCTCCCATCCGCTGTTCACCATCAACACCGCCCTGTTCTACCGCACCTCCGACGGGCCGGTGGACCCGTCGCGGCTGGCCGGCCAGAACGTGGGGGTGCTCAAGGACTCCTTTTTAATCGGCCTGCTGGCCAAGCGCCATCCGGGCATAATCTTCGAGCAGATCGACAGCATGGCCGGCCTGGCCCGCACCCTGCAGAAAGGCGAAGTGCGGGCGGTGGCCGCGGTGGCCGCCTCCTTCAACGAGACCCTGGTCCATATGGGCTACAGCGGCGACATCACCTGGGACGGCACGCCTCTATCGGCGGAAAGACTGCAAGCGGGCGTCGCCAAGGACAAGCCCGGACTCCTCGAGGTGGTGAACAAGGGCCTGGCGGCCATTACCCGGCAAGAGATTCTGGCCATCGAGAAGCGCTGGGTGCCCGACGAGACCATGCAGCACTTCGCCAACACCGGCAAAAGGTTCGTGCTCAGCCCGGCGGAGAAGAAGTGGCTGGCCGCGCGCAAGAGGCCCATCGTGGCAGGGGCGGAGATGGACTGGCCACCCTTCGACTTCGTGCAGGCCGGCCGGGCCACCGGATACTCCAACGAGCTGTTGCGCCTGGCGGCCGAAAGAGCGGGCCTGAACCTGCAATTCGTTTCCGGCTTCACCTGGGAAGAGCTGCTGGTCAAGTTCAGGAAGGGCGAGATCGACATCCTGCCCGCGGTGTACGAGACCCCGGAGAGGGTCCGGGAGATGGCCTTCACCAAGGCCTATGCCGCCAACCCCACGGTGATCGTGACCCGCGACGGCGAGTCGCACATCCGCAACCTCGAGAACATGGCCGGCAAGAAGCTGGCCGTGATCGAGGGCTTCTCCATCAGCCGCCTGCTCATGGAAAAGCATCGCCATATCAAACAGGTCTTTGTCAAAAACGTCCTGGAGGGCCTCAAGGCGGTGTCCCTGCGAAAGGCGGACGCCTTTGTGGGCAGCCTGGGAGTTATCACCCACATCCTCAACGAGAACATAATCCCCAACGTGCGCATCGTGGACGAGGTCGTCCTGGACAAGCCGGAGGCCACCAGCCTGCACATGGCCACCCTCAAGAGCCAGGCGGCTCTTTGCGGCATCTTGCAAAAGGCCCTGGATGCCACCCCGCCCGGGGCCAAGCAGCGCCTCAAGCAGCAATGGCTGCCGATCTCCGTCGGCAGCCAGGCGGCGACCAAGGAGCTGGTGCTCTCCGCGGCCGACAAAAAGTGGCTGGCCGCGCACCCCCATATCGCCCTGGGCATCGACCCGGCCTGGATGCCTTTCGAGGGGATCAGCGAGGAAGGGGATTATCAGGGGATCGCGGCGGGGCTCTGCGAGGTTTTGGCCAAGAAGCTCGGGGTTGCTTTAGAGCCGGCCCCCGGGCTCACTTGGCCGCAGGTCCTGGCCAAGGCCCGCCGGGGCGAGGTGCAAATGCTGCCCGCGGCCATGCGCACCCCCGAGCGGGAGAAGTATCTGCTGTTCTCCCGGCCCTACCTCAGCTTCCCGGTGGTGGTGGTCACCCGCGATGACGTGCCGGTCATAGTCAAGCTGGAGGACTTGAAAGGCAAGGACATCGCGGTGCCCCGGGATTACGCCGTGTTCGAGCTGATCAAAAGGGACCATCCCGAGCTGCGCCTCAAACCGGTGCAAGACATCGAGCAAGGCCTCAGGGAGGTTAGCGAAGGGGAGGTCTATGCCTATGTGGGCAACATAGCCTCCGTCAACTATCACCTGAAGGAAATGGGCCTGAAGAAGCTCAAGATCGCGGCCACCACCGGGTACAACTTCGAGCTGTCCATGGCGGTGCGCAAGGACTGGCCCCAGTTCGCGGCCATGGTGCAGAGGGCCCTGAACTCCATGACCCCCGAGGAAAAGGCGGCCATTACCAGCCGATGGATCAACGTCCACTTCGCCGGGCGCATCGATTGGGGCTTCATAGCCAGGGCGGGAGGCACCGCCGCGGCGGTGGTGCTGATAGTCCTGACGGTGATCATCATCTGGAACCGGCGCATGGCCCGGGAGGTGGCCCAGCGCAAGGAGACCGAGGAGCGCCTGGCGGCCATGGTGGCCAACGTGCCCGGGGCAATTTTTCAGATGAACATCCACCGCGACGGCCGGCGGGAGTACCACTACCTGAGCCCCCAGGCAAAGGAGTTCTTCAACGCCACGCCCGAGGAGATCATCGCGAACAAGAGCCTGCTTCCCTGGCACCCAGAAGACCAGGCGAGGGTGAACCAGGAGATAGAGGCCTCCATTTCGGCGGAAGGGTACGTCGATCTCGAGGCCCGCATCATTCCTCCGGGCGGGGAGGAGAAGTGGGTCCGCTTGACCGCGTCGGCCGCCGATGGAGGCGGGGAATTTCTGCTGGCCACCGGATTCATCCTGGACGTGACCGCGCGCAGAATGGCCGAGGAGCGCTTCAAGAGCATGGCCGCCAACGTGCCGGGAACCATATTCCAGTTCGTGGCCACCGCCGGCGGACAGGCGCGCTTCACCTATGTCAACGAGCAGGCCGAGGAGTTTTGGGGAGCGCCCCCGGAGGTGATCATCGCCGAGAAGCGCCTGCTCCAGTTCCACCCCGACGACAAGGAACGGGCCATCGGAGAGATAAACCGCTCCCTGGTCAAGCAACAGAAGCTCAATATGGTGGTGCGCATCTACATGCCTAACGGGGAGATCGGCTGGATAAGGGTCAGCGCCACGCCCTCCCGCATTTCCGACAGCGAACTCGCCTACAACGGCTTCATCCTCAACATCACCGAGCGCAAGCTGGCCGAGCATGAATATCAGGCCGCCGAGCGCAAGGTGAAGGCCATGAGCCAGGCGGTGGGCGACGCCCTGATCATGATCGACGGCGAAGGCAAGATCATGTTCTGGAACCCGGCGGCGGAGCGGCTCTTCGGCTACAGCGAAGCCGAGGCCCTGGGCCAGGACTACCACGGCCTGACCGCGCCCGAGGAGTACCAGGACAAGATCCGGCCCGGTTTGGCCCATTTCGCGCGCACCGGCGAGGGCCCGGTGTTGGGCACCACCACCGAGATCACCGGCCGCAACCGGCAAGGCGAGCAGTTCCCGGTGGAGGTGACGCTGTCCTCCTTCCAGCTGGAGGGCCAGTGGTTCGCGGCGGGCACGGTGCGCGACATCAGCGAGCGCAAGAAGGCCGAAGAGGCCATCAGGGAAAGTGAGCAAAGGGTCCGCACCATTCTCAACTCCATCAACACGGGCATCGTCATCATCGACCCCGAGAACCACACCATCTTCGACACCAACCCGCTGGCGGAGGAGATGATCGGCGTGTCCAGGGAAGACATCATCGGGGCCAAGTGCCATCAGTTCATCTGCCCCAAGGCGGAGAACGACTGCCCCATCACCGACCACAAGCAGAGCATCGACAACTCCGAGCGTATTCTGCTGACCGCCGAAGGCGGTGAGATTCCGATCCTGAAGACGGTTGTGCCCATCAAGTTCGGGGAGAAGGAATACCTGCTGGAAAGCTTCGTGGACATCAGCCAGCGCAAGGAGGCCGAGGAGGCGCTTGCCCAAAGCGAGGAGCGTAGCCGGTCGATCCTGGATTCGGCCGGGGAGGGAATTTTCGGGGTGGACGCCTCGGGAGGCATCTCCTTCATAAATCCGGCCGCCCTGCACATGCTGGGCTTCTCCGAACAAGAGATCATGGGGCAAGAGGTCCACGACCTGATCCACCACCACCAGGCCGACGGCTCCGAGTACCCGGTGGAGGATTGCCCCATGTGGGCCTCCTACACCAAGGGGCAGCCCCACCACATCGAGGATGAGGTGCTCTGGCGCAAGGACGGCTCCTCCTTCCCGGTGGAGTACGCCTCCACCCCCATCGCCAAGGACGGCAAGGTGCTGGGCGCGGTGGTGACCTTCCGGGACATCACCGAGCGCAAGCAGGCCGAGGAGGAGCTTAGGCGCAACCTGGACGAGTTGGAGCGCTTCAGCCGCCTGACCATCGGGCGCGAGGAGCGCATGATCGCCCTAAAGCAAGAGATCAACCAGCTCTTGGAAACGGCCGGCAAGGACAGAAAATACAAGATCGTCGAGCAGAGCGATCTACAGTAAGGGAAAGGGAGACCAGCCATGTTCAAGGAAGAGCGAGACGAGCTGCTGTTCGATTGGAGAATGCTGGGCGACGTGGCCGAGGGACGCCCCAACCTGGGCAACAACATAAGCGTGGAGGTCTACCGGCTGATGCAGTTCACCCTGCGCGACGTGATCATCCAGGAGTACGGCCCCGAGGCGGCCGACCGCATTTATTTCCGGGCCGGGCGCTCGGCCGGACGCCAATTTTTCCGGAACATGATCACCCAAAAGGAAGACTTCAACCAATTCGTCATCGAGTTGCAGCAATTGCTCAGCGACCTGAGCATCAGCATTCTCCGGGTGGAAAAGGCCGACCTGGCCGACATGAACTTCATCCTGACCATGGCCGAGGACCTGGACTGCTCGGGCCTGCCCTTGACCGACGAGAACATCTGCACCTATGACGAAGGCTTCATCAACGGCCTGTTCCTGGAGTTCACCGGACAGGAGTACGATGTCAAAGAGGTCGACTGTTGGTGCTCGGGAGACCGGGTCTGCCGTTTCGAGGTAAAGCCGAAAGCCTAAAGCGATGCTCCAGGTCAGCGAAGAGATAATCGACAAGATCAGCGAGGCCTTCTATCTGATCTCGAAGGGCAAGACGCCCTCGCCCATCGAGTTGCCCGCCGATTTTCCGGACAACGAGATCAAGCAGGCGGTGGGCTATATCAACAAGTTCATCGCCGAGTACAACGCCACCGCCGCGCTGGGCCTGGCCCTTTCCCAGGGCGACATCGACCACCAGGCGCCCCGGGGCAACAGCGCCCTGCTCTCTTCGCTCAAGAACCTGCAAAACAGCCTGCGCAACCTGACCTGGACCACCCAGCAGATCGCCACGGGCGACTTCAACCAGCAGGTCGGCTTCATGGGAGACTTCTCCGAGGCCTTCAACCGCATGACCGCCCAGCTCAAGGACTCCTTCGAACAGAGCCGGGAATCGGCCGAGTCCCTGCAAAGCCAGATCGGGGAGTTGGCCAAGACCCGGCGGGCCATGCTGAACATGCTGGAGGACCTGGACGAGGAAAAGGCCAAGGCCGAGGCGGCCACCCGGGCCAAGAGCGACTTCCTGGCCAACATGAGCCACGAGATCCGCACCCCCATGAACGCCATCATCGGCATGAGCCATTTGGCCCTCAAGACCGATTTGGACCCCAAGCAGCGCGACTATCTGGACAAGATCTACGCCAGCGCCCAGGCCCTGCTGGGCATCATCAACGACATTCTGGATTTCTCCAAGATAGAGGCCGGCAAGCTGGACATGGAGAGCATCGACTTCTCCTTGGACGAGGTGCTGGCCAGCGTCTCCAACCTGGTGGGCATCAAGGCCCAGGAAAAGGGCCTGGAGCTGTTGTTCGACTTGGACCAGGAACTGCCGCGCAGCCTGAAGGGGGACCCCCTCCGGGTGGGGCAGATATTGGTGAACCTGGCCAACAACGCGGTGAAGTTCACCGACCAGGGCGAGATCGTGATCAGCGCCAGGCTGGACAAGCTTGAAGGCGAGCAGGTGCACGCCCGCTTCAGCGTGCGCGACACCGGCATCGGCCTCACCCCGGAGCAGCAGGCCAAGCTGTTCCAGGCCTTCAGCCAGGCCGACAGCTCCACCACCCGCAAGTACGGCGGCACCGGCCTGGGCCTTACCATCAGCCAGAAGCTGGTGAACATGATGGGGGGCGAGATCTGGGTGGAGAGCGAGGCCGGCCAGGGCAGCGAGTTCATCTTCACCGCTGTGTTCGGGCTGGGCCGGGCCCAGGCCAAGAAGAAGCTCACGCCCGATCCCGACCTGAGGGGCATGCGGGTGCTGGTGGTGGACGACAATGCGACCAGCCGGGAGATCCTGGAGGGCATGCTGGACTCCATGGGCTTCGAGGCCGAGCTGGCCCGCGACGGCGCCGAGGCCCTGGAGATGTTGGCCAAGGCCGACCCGGACCAGCCCTACCAGCTGGTGCTCATGGACTGGAAGATGCCGGGCATGGACGGGCTCACCGCCTCGGAGAAGATCAAGCACGACCCCGGCCTTACCACCACGCCCACCATCATCATGGTCACCGCCTACGGCCGCGAGGAGATCATGAAGCGGGCCGACCAGATCGGCCTGGAAGGCTTCCTGATCAAGCCGGTGAGCCCTTCCCTGCTCCTGGACTCCATCATGAGCGCCTTCGGCAAGGAGACCCAGCGCGACACCAGCGCGGGGCGCGGCCCGGGCGGCGAGGTCCCCGAGGGAGAGGGCCTGTACGGGGCCCAAGTGCTCTTGGTGGAGGACAACGAGATAAACCAGCAGGTGGCCCGCGAGATATTGGAAGGGGCCGGGCTCGGAGTGCGCATCGCGGGCAACGGACAGGAGGCGGTGGACATGGTGGGCCAGGGCGGCTACCAGGCCGTGCTCATGGACGTGCAGATGCCGGTGATGGACGGCTACACCGCCACCCGGACCATCCGCGCCAAGGGCGGCTTCGACGACCTGCCCATCATCGCCATGACCGCCAACGCCATGGCCGGGGACCGGGAAAAGGCCCTGCAAGCGGGCATGAGCGACCACGTGGCCAAGCCCATCGACGTGAGCCAGCTTTTCAAAACCCTGCGCCACTGGATCAAGCCCGGGGTGCGCGGCTTCGTGCCCTCGGCCGCCCCGCTTGCCCCCAGCGCGGCCCCGCCCGCCGCCGAGCTGCCCGATGCCATCGAAGGCATCAACCTGCAAGAGGGCCTCACCCGGGTGGGCGGCAACAAGGAGCTTTACCGCAAGCTCCTGATCAAGCTGCGCGACGACTATGCCCAAGGGCGCGAGGAAATCGCCGGGCTGCTGGAAAAGGGCCAGAACGATGAGGCCCAGCGCCTGGCTCACAGCATCAAGGGCGTGGCCGGCAACGTGGGCGCGGGCGGCTTGCAGGATGCCGCCGGCGCGCTGGAAACTGCCATCGGCGATGCGCGCCAGGCGGACTACCCCGCCTTGCTGGAGGCCTTCGGCCAAAGCCTGGGGGAGATCGCCGAGGCCCTGGCCGTGCTGGGCGCGGGGGAGAGCCAAGCGGCCCCGGCCGCCGCCCAAGCGGCCCCGGCCACCGCCGGGGAGCTGCTGGCCTCGCTGGAGGGGCTGGTTCCCCACCTGCGCACCAGGAAACCCAAGCTGGCCAAAGAGGCCATGGAGGGGGTCACCTCCCTGGCCTGGCCCCCCGACTTGTCCATCGAAATCGGCGATCTGGCCAAGCTGATCGTGAAATACAAATTCAAACCTGCCCTGGAAAAAGTGGAGTCATTACAGCATAAGCTGAAGGAAAGGCAGTAGCCGTGAAGTCCCTGGAAGAATGCAGCGTGCTGGTGGTGGACGATACCGAAGCCAACGTTGACATCCTGGTGGACGCCTTGGGCGACCTTTACGAGATCATGGTGGCCATGGACGGCGAAAGCGCCCTGGAGACGGTGGAGGAGGAGCCGCCCGACCTCATCCTCCTGGACATCATGATGCCGGGCATGGACGGCTACGAGGTGTGCGGCCGCTTGCAGGCCGACCCCCGTTTCAGGAGCATCCCCATCATCTTCCTGACCGCCCTCACCGAGGTCGAGAACAAGACCAAGGGATTCGAGCTGGGCGCGGTGGACTACATCACCAAGCCCTTCGAGGTGCGCGAGGTGCAGGCCCGGGTGCACAACCACCTGGACCTCAAGATGCACCGCGACCACCTGGACCAGCTGGTGGCCATGCGCACCCGCGAGGTGGAGGTGACCCAGGATATCACCATCCACAGCCTGGCCTCCCTGGCCGAAACCCGGGACAACGAGACCGGCAAGCATATCCTCAGGACCCAGCGCTACGTGCGGGCCCTGGCCAGCCGGCTGAGCGATCATCCCAAGTTCGCCGAGGCCCTGCGAGGCGACACCGTGGAGCTTCTATTCAAGTCCACCCCCTTGCACGACATCGGCAAGGTGGGGGTGCCCGACGCCATTTTGCTGAAGCCGGGCAAGCTGGACGACGGGGAGTTCACGGTGATGAAGAGCCATTGTGAGCTGGGCTTCCAGGCCCTGCTCAAGGCCGAGGAGGTCTTCGACCTGGAGGAGAGGCCCTCGTTCCTTTCCCACGCCAAGGACATCGCCTACACCCACCATGAGAAGTGGGACGGCTCGGGCTATCCCCAGGGCCTGGCCGGCGAGGATATCCCCGTATCCGGCCGCCTCATGGCCGTGGCCGACGTGTACGACGCCCTGATCAGCAAGCGGGTGTACAAGCCGCCCTTCAGCCACGAGCAAGCGGTCCAAATCATCGGCGATGGCCGCGGCACCCACTTCGACCCGGACATCGTGGACACCTTCCTGGAGATGCACCAGGAGTTCGCCGACATCGCCAAAGAGTTCGAGGATCAGGACTGAGCCGGGCCCCCTCTCGAGCGATGGCGGAGCCCGGACGAGGAGACGGTTTCCTCCGTCATGGCGCATCGGCCATGCCGGGACATCGCTCGGCCTATTGATAAATCGAACCTGCCTGCCTTTGCCAAGCTGGGGTCATGGCGGCGGCAATGGGACGATCCCTGATATCGAAGATGGTGATGAACCCTAAAAATGGTGACAGCAAAGGGGTTAGCCGAAATGGCTAACCCCTTATTTTTTTTGGCACGCCAGGAGGGACTCGAACCCCCGACCGGTGGCTTAGAAGGCCACTGCTCTATCCACCTGAGCTACTGGCGCGTGTGCCGGACTATTCTAACCTTTGGAGGCGCGGTGTAAAGCCCCGAGCTTGCCAGGCAGGGGCCGGGATGGGAATATAGACCGCGAGGCAAAGGAGGCCGCATGACCCGGGTGGCACCCAATCCCGACAATCTGGTGACCGTGGACCTGGACGCGGTGGCGTCCAACCTGGCCGCCCTGCGCTCCCTGTTGCCCCCCGGCCTGGGAGTGGCCGGGGTGGTCAAGGCCGACGCCTACGGCCACGGCATGGTGCCCGTGGCCCGGCGGCTCAAGGCCGAGGGGGCCGAGGCCCTGGCCGTGGCCGTGCCCCGCGAGGGCGTGCTCCTGCGCCGGGCGGGCCTCGAGGGCCCCATCCTGGTGATGATGGGCCTGGCCCCGGACAGCGCCCAGGAGGTGGCCGCCCACGATCTCATCCCCTTCCTTACCAGCATGGAAGAATTCGACGCCCTGAGCGGGGCGGCCAAGGCCCTGGGGGTGGAGGCCGCCTGTCATCTAAAAATAGACACCGGCATGAGCCGCCTGGGGGTGCATCCCCATGATGCTCTGGAGCTTTTGCGCGCCGCCGCCGCCCTGCCCGGCCTCCGGGTGGAGGGCCTGGCCAGCCACCTGGCCACCAGCGGCGAGCCCGGCGACGCCTATGCCCGTGGCCAGGCCGAGGCCTTCTCCCTGCTCCTGGCCGAGGCGCGGGCCAAGGGCCACGCCCTGGCCCAGTCCAGCCTGGCGGCCAGCGGCGGGGTGTTGGCCCCTCCCCAAGGCGCGCCTCGGGGGCCGGGCCTGGTGCGCCTGGGCATCAGCCTCTATGGCGGCCTGCCCGCCGAGGCCAGCGCGGGCCGGGTGGAGCTACAGGGCGCCATGCGCTTTGCCAGCCGCTTGGCGCTGGTGAAAAAGGTGCCCGCCGGGACCTGCGTGTCCTACGGCTGCACCTGGGAGGCGCCCCAAGAGACCTGGCTGGGCGTGGTGGCTGCGGGCTACAGTGACGGCTACCCCCGCCACGCCTCCAACGCGGCCTCGGTGCTCATCAACGGCCGCTTGGCCCCCATCCGGGGCCGGGTGTGCATGAACGCCTTCATGGTGGAGCTTGCGGGCTTCGATCCCCTGCCCTCGGCGGGCGACGAGGTGGTGCTCTTGGGCTCCTCGGGCGAGGCAGAAATAAGCGCCGACCAGCTGGGCGCATGGGCGGGCACCATATCCTACGAGATCACCTGCTCCCTGGGGGCGGCCAACCGCCGGGTGCACCGGCCTTGACCCCGGAGGGCGGCAAAGGTAGTTTTGGGCTGCTCTTTTGCGTGGAGAATTAGCCCCATGAGCGACAAACCCAAAGACCCCATCACCTCGGCCGAGCCCACCATGTGCGTGGTCTGCGCCTGGCGGGTGGATTGCAAAAAGAAGTACTCCTACGAGCAGGGGTCGGTGATCAAATGCGCCGACTACACCCGCGACATGGGCCTACCCAGGGACAAGGACGAAGACCGGGCATGAAGAAGACCATCAGTGATTTGCTAACCGCAGCCCTGGCCTCTGCCTGCGCCGCGGGCGAGCTGCCCGAGGTGAGCGCCCCCGAGTTCGTGGTGGAAAAGACCAAGCAGGCCGACCACGGCGACCTGGCCAGCAACCTGGCCATGCAGCTGGCCCGTCCCTGCAAGAAGAACCCCCGCCAAATCGCCGAGGCCCTGGTGGCCCAGCTGGGCACGGCGGAGGTCATCGAGCGCACCGAGATCGCGGGCCCCGGCTTTATCAACTTTTTCTTGAAGCCCGCCGCCTGGCTGGCCGTGCTGCCCCAGATCCTGGCCGCCGGCGAAAGCTACGGCCAAGGCGAGGCGGGCGCGGGCCAGAAGGTGCTGGTGGAGTTCGTGTCCGCCAACCCCACCGGCCCGCTGCACGTGGGCCATGGCCGGGGTGCGGTGTTGGGCGACACCATCGCCCGCCTGCTGGATTTCGCCGGTTTCGAGGCCCCACGCGAGTATTATCTCAACGACGCGGGCAACCAGATGGCCACCCTGGGCAAGAGCGTCCTGGTGCGCGCCCGCCAACTCCGGGGCTCCGGCGAGCCCTTCCCGGACAACCACTACAAGGGCGAGTACATCAAGGACCTGGCCGAGGAGCTGATGGCCACGCCCCAGGGCGCGGGCCTGCTGGACATGCCCCAGGACGATGCCGTGGCCCTGGCCAGCGAGTGGGCGGGCAACAAGATCCTGGACGGCATCCGGGACGACCTGGCCGCCTTTGGGGTGAAGATCGAGAACTACTTCAGCGAGCGCTCCCTGGTGGCCGGCGGCGCGGTGCAGCGGGCCTTCGACGCCCTGAGCCAGCGCGGCCTCATCTACGAGTCCGAGGGCGCCCTGTGGTTCAAGGCCACCGAGTTCGGCGACGAGAAGGACCGGGTGGTCAAGCGCTCCAACGGCGAGATCACCTACTTCGCCAGCGACATCGCCTATCACCTGGACAAGTTTCAGCGCGGCTTCACCGGGCTAATCGATGTGTGGGGCGCGGATCACCACGGCTACGTGCCCCGGGTCAAGGCCGCCCTGGCGGGCATGGGCCGCGAGCCCGAGGAGCTAACCGTGGTGCTGGTGCAGATGGTCAACTTGCTGCGCAACGGCGAGCCGGTGGCCATGAGCACCCGGGGCGGCGAGTTCGTCACCCTGCGCGAAGTGGTGGACGAGGTGGGCTCTGACAGCGCCCGCTTCCTGTTCCTCACCCGGCGCTCGGACGCCCAGCTGGACTTCGACCTGGAGGTGGCCAAGGCCCAGTCCATGGACAACCCGGTGTTCTACGTGCAGTACGCCCACACCCGGGTGCGGGCCATCCTGCGCAAGGCGGCCGACCAGGGGGTGCCCCTGCCCGACCCGGCCAACACCGACCTCAGCGGCCTGAGCGACGAGTCCGAGGTGGCCCTGGCCCGCCGTCTGGCCGAGTTCCCCGAGCTGGTGCTGGGCGCGGCCCTGGCCCTGGAGCCCCACCGGGTCACTTACTACCTGCACGAGCTGGCCGGAGCCTTCCACTCCTATTACAACGCCTCCCACGTGCTGGTGGACGACCCCGGGGTCAGCGCGGCCCGCCTGGTGCTCACCCAGGCGGTGGGCCAGGTGCTGGCCAACGGCCTGGGCCTGCTGGGGGTCCACGCCCCGGACAAGATGTAGGCCCCATGCTGAAAAAGCGCGGCACCCAAAAAAGCCCACGGCGCGAGGCGGCCAAGGAGACCAAGCCGCGCTCGCGTTGGGCCCTGTGGGCGCTCAGCGCTTTCCTTATCTGCTGGGCCTTCATCCTGGGGGTGCTGGTGGGCCAGGGCTCCCTGGCCAACCCGGAGCAGGTGGCAAGCATAAAGCAGGCTGTGGGCTGGGAGCGCTTCTTCGGCCCGGACAGCCCGCCGCCCCCCCAGCGCCTCAAGGATCCGGACCTGAAGTTCTACGACCGGGTGAAGCAGCAGCGCCCGGCCGCCGCCACGGCCCCGGCCAAACCAACCGCCAAGCCCGCGCCCCAGGCCAAGCCGGTGCCCCAGGTGGCGGCCAAGTCCCCGGACAAGCCCTCCCCCGCTCCGGCCCCCGAGGCCAAGGCCCCGGAGAAGCCCGCCGCCGTGCCCACGGCCAAGCCCGCCGACGCCAAGGGCCGTTTCGCGGTGCAGGTGGCGTCGTTCTCCGAAAAGCGCCAGGCCCTGGACCTGGCCCGCCGCCTGCAAGACAGCGGCTATAGGGCCTACATGCTTATCGTGAACGTGCAGGGGGCGGGCCGCCGCTTCCGGGTGCGGGTGGGCCCCTATGCCGAGCTGGACGCGGCCCAGGGCGCGGCCAGCCGCATCCGCTTGCAGCACAAGCTGGCTGCCTACGTCACCCGCGCCGACTAGCCGCGCCGGGGCTTGTGGCAGCCCGCGCGGCTGTGGCACCATGCAAGCTAGAACACCCCGCAACCTAAGTTTTTTGGGATGAAGCGTCCATGAACCATTCCCGCCATCGCCTCGCCGTCCTCTTGGTGGCCTTGGCCCTGGTCTGCCTGGGCCCGGCCTCGGCCTGGAGCCAACCCGACTACGGCGCCCTGCCGGCCCAATATGCGTCCTTGCCCAAAGAGGTGAGCAACGACCTGGGCATGGAATTCGTGCTCATTCCGCCGGGCAGCTTCATGATGGGCAGCCCGGACAGCGAGGTGGGCCACCAGCACCGGGAGGAGGAGCACAAAGTCACCCTGACCCAGCCCTTTTACATGCAGACCACCGAGGTGACGCTCAAGCAGTGGCATGAGGTCATGGGCTCCCGCTGGTTCACCGCCAAGCGCCCCGGCGGGCCCAACTCCCCGGTGGTGCAGGTCTCCTGGTTCCAGACCCAGCAGTTCATCTACAAGCTCAACCACATGGGCAAGGCTACCTACCGTTTGCCCACCGAGGCGGAGTGGGAATACGCCGCCCGGGCGGGCAGCAAAGGCCCCTATCCCTGGGGCGACGGCATCAACTGCAACCTGGCCATGTACGCCAACAACAGCCGCAAGACCAGCGAGTGCCAGACCTACTACGAGAAGCGGGGCCTCAAACCCGACGCCCCCGCGCCGGTCAAGAGCTTCCCGCCCAACTCCTGGGGGCTCTACGACATGAACGGCAACGTCTGGGAGTGGGTGGCCGACTGGCTGGCCCCCTACCCCAAGGGGCCGGTGAGCGACCCCCTGGGGCCGGTGAACGGCGAGTGGCGGGTGCGCCGGGGCGGCAGCTGGTTCGGCGGCCCCCTGGTGTTGCGCTCGGCCAACCGCAACTTCGCCCACCCCGCCTCCAAGTACGGGACCCTGGGCTTCCGCCTGGTCCGCGAGACCAAATAACCTCGGGCCGCCGGTATGCCGGACCTCTATGTATACGTGGTGACCCACGCAACCGGGTTCGCGCCCAACCCCTTCCACGGCTTCTGCACCCTGGCTTGCTGCAAGCCGATCATTCGCCGGGTGGCCAAACCAGGTGACTATGTGGCCGGCCTCTCCCGCCGGGCTCAGGGCAACAAGCTCCTCTACGCCATGCAAGTGGAGCGAACGCTTCCCTTTGAGAAATATTGGGAAGAGTTTGAAATAAAAAAAGCGGACATGCAGTCGGACGACCCCATCCGCCGCCTGGGCGACAACATCTACAAGCCCGAAGTGAACAAGGAAACCGGCCTGACGGAGTTCACCCAACAACCCTCCATGCATTCCAACGGGTTGGCAGAGAACCAAGCCAACAAGGCCCACGACCTTTCGGGGAAAAACGTATTGATCGCCTCCGAAGGCGCCTTCGTTTATCCGGGCCCGGAAAACCCGGTGCCCCTGAAGCAAGACCTTTACAAGGCCTTCACCCCCCTGTCGCGGGGGCATCGCTCCCGCTTCGACCGCAAGGTGATCGATTCCTTCCAAACTTTCTTTGAAGGCCTGCTCAAGACATACCGTGGCAACCAATTCGGTCTGAGCACGCAGGTCCCCAAGAAATGCACCACTTCCTGCTCCTGATCCTTGCCGTTTTGACCCAGCCTGGCCTGCACGCTACAATGAAACGTCCTTTTCACCCGGAGCGGCAGGCATGATACGCAAAGCTCGCCAACAAGACGTGCGCTTCATTCACCGGCTCCTGGCCCACTACGGCGGCCAGGGAGTGCTTTTGGCCCGTCCCCTCACCGACCTCTACGAGTTCCTCAGGGACTTCGTCATCGCCGAGGACGCGGAGGGCCAGGCCGTGGGCGCCTGCGCCATGCATCTTTGCTGGGAGGATCTCTGCGAGGTGCGCTCGTTGGCGGTCTTGCCCGAGCGCCAGGGTGAGGGCTGGGGCGGCAAGCTGGTGGAGGCCTGCTGTTCCGAGGCGGTCACCCTGGGCTTCAACAAGATCTTCGCGCTGACCTACGTGCCCAAGTTCTTCGCCCACTACGGCTTCCAGGAAGTGGACAAGCAACAGTTGCCCAACAAGATCTGGGCCGACTGCCTCAACTGCGTGAAGTTCCCCGACTGCGACGAGATCGCCATGCTGCTGGAGCTATAGGCCATGGAATTGGAACGCCAGATGGAGTTGGCCCGCGCGGCCTTGGACAAGAGCAAGGCCGACGCCTGGGAGATCGCGGCGGTGCACTCGCAGTCGGTGAGCATCGGGGTGCGCGGCGCCGAGGTGGACAAGTTCCAGGAGTCCACCTCCAGCGGCCTGGCCCTGCGGGTCATCGCGGAGGGCCGCCCGGGCTTCGCCTACGTCATCGGCGGCGACCCGGCGGGCATCGAGCGCGCGGCCGACGAGGCTCTGGCCTCGGCCGCGGCCAGCGACCCGGAGCCGGGCTTCAGCCTGGCCGCGCCGGTGGCCGATCCGCCCCAAGTGGAGGTTTTCGACCCCGAGCTGGCCGCCGAGCCGGTGGAGGACAAGGTGGCCAAGGCCAAGGAGCTGGCCGCCGCCGCCTTGGCCGCCGATTCCCGCGTGGTGCACGTGCAGCCGGCCGAGTACGGCTCGGCGGTGTCCACGGTGCGCCTGTGGTCTAGTGAGGGCCTGGATTTCACCCACCAAGGCACCAACGTCTCGGCCGGGGCCCTGGCCATGGCCGCCGAAAACGGCGAGCAGGAGATGGGCTGGGACAGTCACAGCGCCCGCTTCCTCTCCGAGATCGACTGCCAGGCCTTGGGGGCCGAGGCGGGCCGCCGCGCGGCGGCCTTCCTGGGCGCGCGCCCGGTGCCCGACGGCCGCTACGACGTGATCCTGGACAACGAGGTGGCGGTGCAGTTTTTGGGCCTGTTGGCCGCCTCGCTGCAAGGCGACAGCCTGCTCAAGGGCCGCTCCCTGCTGGCCGGGCGCGAAAGCCAGGAAATAATCAGCCCCCTGGTGAGCATCATCGACGACGGGCTCTACCCCCGGGGCCTGGGCTCCGGCTCCCTGGACGACGAGGGCACCCCCATGGCCAAGAAGGTCCTGGTGGAGCGCGGGGTGCTCCGGGGCTTCATCTACGACCGCCTATGGGGCGCCCGCGCCGGACAACAGAGCACGGGCAACGGCATGCGCGGCTCGCTCAAGGGCCCTCCCGGGGTGGGCTTTAGCAACCTCTACATAGAGCCGGGCGAGCTGAGCCAGACCGGGCTGGAGGCCGAGATGGGCCGGGGCCTGGTCATCTGCGAGATCATGGGCGGCCACACCGCCGACCCGGTGAGCGGCGAGTTCAGCTTCGGCGCCTCGGGCTTTTTAGTGGAAAACGGGGCCCGGGTGCGCCCGGTGAAGTCCATCGCCATCGCGGGCCAGGCCCTGGAGCTTTTCGGGTCGGTGGCCGCGGTGGGCTCGGACCTCAAGTTCTCGGGCCGCGAGGGCTCGCCCAGCCTGCTGCTCAAGGGACTTTCGGTCAGCGGGGCCTAGGGCCTCCGGCGGCATCCTCGGGCCTAATCGCCGGAATATAATGACAATTTTGTAATGACAGCCCACGGGTCGGGCTTATTCTCTGGGTTGACTCTGCCCGTGCATCATGATAAAGGTGCTGGAACGTTTTTTGTGAGTCTATTCTCCGGGTGGTCCACCCGGTCACCGGCCCCTCAGTAAGGTAAGACGTGGCCAAAAAAATCACTCTCTTGATCTTCTCGGAAGAGGGGTGCGACCGAGTCAAACGGTTGCGCTTTCCCCGGGCCTTTCTTCCCGTCTTCCTCGTTGCCTTGGCCGCTTCTTTGGCGTTTGCCGCTTATTGGTTCAGTGAGTATTACGGCGCGGTGGGCCAGATGCCCAGCTTGCAGGCCTATCACCTGCAAAGCCAGCGCCAGCAGGCCCAGATACAGGCCTTTGCCGATCGCCTGGAAGAGCTCAAGGGCCAGGTGGCCCGCTTGCGCGGCTTCAACGAACGCCTCCGGGTGATGGCCAACCTGGACAAGCCCGGCGCCCAGGAAGAGATCTTCGGCGTGGGCGGCCGCGAAGGCACCACCAGCGGCGCGGGCATACGCCTGGCCACCACCAGCGCCGAGCGCCGCTTGCAGGTGTTGCAGCGCGATCTGGACCGCCTGAGCGCCGCCAGCGAGGCCGAGCGCCAGATGCAACAGCACCTGGCCGCCTTCCTGCACGAGCGCCGCTCCATCCTGGCGGCCACGCCCTCCATCTGGCCGGTGCGCGGCTGGGTCACATCGGGCTACGGACGCCGCATCTCTCCCTTCAGCAAGACCAGCCAGTTCCACGCGGGCCTGGACATCTCCACCCGGCGGGGCACCCCCATCGTGGCCCCGGCCCCCGGCGTGGTCACCTTCGCGGGTCGCGAGGGCGGCTTTGGGCGCATGTTGGCCATCAACCATGGCCACGGCATCGTCACCCGCTACGCGCATTTGAACAAGATCAAGGTGAAAGCCGGCCAAAAGGTGGCCCGGGGCGATGCCATCGCCACGGTGGGCAGCACCGGCCGCTCCACCGGCCCTCACCTGCACTACGAAGTCCTGTTGTCGGGAGTGCCCACCAACCCAATGTATTACATCCTGAATTAATCAGCAGGAACGTGTAGTTATGGTTCTTCCCGGCGCGAGGGCTCGCGTCGGGATTTGCTTTTTCGGCCTTTAGGACCACAATAGGAACCATGCTGGGCAAATTCATATCCAAAATCGTGGGCTCCAAGAACGAGCGTGAACTCAAGCGAATGCAGCCGCTGGTGGACGCCATCAACGCGCTGGAGCCTTCCATGGAGGCCAAGAGCGACGCCGAACTGGCCGCGCTCACCCCGGCCTTCCGCCAACGCCTGGAACAGGGCGAAACCCTGGACGACCTGCTGCCCGAGGCCTTTGCCGCGGTGCGCGAGGCGGGCAAGCGGGCCATCGGCCAGCGGCACTACGACGTGCAGCTCATCGGCGGCATCGTGTTGCACGAGGGCAAGATCGCCGAGATGAAGACCGGCGAGGGCAAGACCCTGGCCGCCACCCTGCCGGTGTACCTGAACGCCCTCACCGGGCGCGGGGTCCACGTGGTCACGGTGAACGACTATCTGGCCAAGCGCGACGCGGCCTGGATGGGCAAGATCTACAGGTTCCTGGGCTTGAGCGTGGGCTGCATCGTGCACGGCCTGGACGACGCCGAGCGCACCGAGGCCTACGGGGCCGACGTGACCTACGGCACCAACAACGAGTTCGGCTTCGACTACCTGCGCGACAACATGAAGTTCGACCTGGCCGAGCTGTGCCAGCGGGAGTTCCAGTTCGCCATCGTGGACGAGGTGGACTCCATCCTCATCGACGAGGCGCGCACCCCGCTGATCATCTCCGGCCCGGCCGAGAAGTCCACCCAGCTCTACATGCAGGTGGACCGCCTGATCCCCCGGCTCAAGAAAGAAGACGACTACACCGTCGACGAAAAGAGCCGCACCGCCAGCCTCACCGATCAGGGCGTGGTCCGTTGCGAGCAGATGCTCAAGGTGGACAACCTCTACGACCCCCGCTACATGGAGCTGGTGCACCACGTCAACCAGGCGCTCAAGGCCCACGCCCTGTTCAAGCGCGACGTGGACTACATCGTGCAGGACGGCGAGGTGGTCATCGTCGACGAGTTCACCGGCCGCCTCATGCCCGGCCGCCGCTACTCCGAGGGCCTGCACCAGGCCCTGGAGGCCAAGGAAAAGATCAAGGTCAAGAGCGAGAACCAGACTCTGGCCACCATCACCTTCCAGAACTACTTCCGCATGTACGACAAGCTGGCGGGCATGACCGGCACCGCCGACACCGAGGCCGAGGAGTTCCATAAGATCTACGAGCTCGATGTGATGGTCATCCCCACCCACCGCGAGATGGTCCGCATGGACCACGCGGACTCGGTGTACCGCACCGAGGCCGAGAAATACCAGGCCGCGCTGGAGGAGATCCAGGAGTTGCACTCCAAGGGCCAGCCGGTGCTGGTGGGCACGGTGAGCGTGGAAACCTCGGAGATGCTCGCCGCCAAGCTAAAGCGTCTGGGCGTGCCTCACACCGTATTGAACGCCAAGCACCACGCCAAGGAGGCCGAGATCGTGGCCCAGGCGGGGCGCAAGGGCGCGGTGACCATCTCCACCAACATGGCCGGCCGCGGCACGGACATCGTGCTGGGCGGCAACCCCGAGGCCATGGCCTTGAAGGACGCCGACCCCAAGGAAGAGCCCGAGGCCTATGAGCAGGCCCTGGCCAAGTACACCGCCCTGTGCGCCACCGAGCGCGAGCAGGTGATGGCCGCGGGCGGCCTGCACATCCTGGGCACCGAGCGCCACGAGAGCCGCCGCATCGACAACCAGCTCCGGGGCCGCTCCGGCCGTCAGGGCGACCCGGGCTCCAGCCGCTTCTACCTCTCCCTGGAAGACGACCTCCTGCGCCTGTTCGGCTCGGACCGCATCAAGGGCATCATGGGCAAGCTGGGCATGGAGGAAGGCGAGCCCATCGAGCACGGCATGATCTCCAAGGCCATTGAGAACGCCCAGCGCAAGGTGGAGGGCCGCAACTTCCAGATCAGGAAGCAGCTGTTGGAGTACGACGACGTGCTCAACAAGCAGCGCGAGGTGATCTACGCCCAGCGCCGCGCGGCCATGACCGGCGAGGGAGTGCACGAGTCCATCCAGGAGATGTTCGAGGAGCTGGCCGAGGAGGTGGTGCTGAGCCACGCCGACGACAGCACCCCGGCCGCCGAGTGGGACCAGAAAGCCATCAAGGACGCGGTGACCAACGCCTTCGGCTTCGCGCCCGACCTGAGCCAAATCGAAAGCTTTGACGCGGACGGCCTGGCCGAGGAAGTGGGCCGCCAGGCCCTGGCCCTCTACGCCATCAAGGAAAAGAACTACGGCACCGGGACGGTGCGCCAGCTGGAGCGCTGGATTCTGTTGGACCGGGTGGACAGCCTGTGGAAGGACCACCTGCTCAACATGGACCACCTCAAGGAGGGCATCGGCCTCAGGGGCTACGGCCAGAAGGACCCCCTCAGGGAGTATCAGCGCGAGGGCTTCGAGATGTTCTCGGACATGGTGGAGCTCATCAAGCACGAGACCGTGGGCAGCCTGATGCGGGTGCAGATCGCCTCGGAGGAAGACCTCCAGGCCATGGCCCCGGAGGAGGAGGTGCCCATGTCCTTCTCCGGCGGCGAAGAGACCCAGCCCGAGACGGTGCAGCGCCAGGGCAAAAAAGTGGGGCGCAACGATCCCTGCCCCTGCGGCAGCGGCAAAAAATACAAGAAGTGCTGCGGCCGCAAGTAGGCCCCCGGCTTTAAGCGAGCTTACAGCCCGGCCGCCCCGCGCGGCCGGGTTTTTTTGCGCCTGATTGGGCGCATCCTGAAATGGGCGCGCCTCCCGTCCTGTGGTATATGTCCAGGCGAACCACCCTCCCCGCCGGGGAAGGCAGCCGAAGGAGACAAGCGCCATGGACCAGCTTCCCGATCTGGGCGACGCCCCGCTCAAGGAAAACCACGAGGTAAAGGCCGTGGTGGACGGTTTTTCGGCCGCCGCCGCTCCGGCGGGCCTGCGCAAGGACGGGCGGGCCGACCTGGCCCTCATCGCCGCCGACCAGGCGGTGAGCGCGGCCGGGGTTTTCACCACCAACAAGCTGGCCGCCGCGCCGGTGCAGGTGAGCCGCAAGCACGTGGCCTCGGGCCGGGCGCGGGCCATCCTGGCCAACAGCGGCGGGGCCAACGCCTCCACCGGCGAGCCCGGCCTGGTGGCCTGCAACTCCACCTGCGCGGCGGTGGCCGCAGCCCTGGGCTGCTCGGCGGAGGAAGTTCTGCCATGCTCCACCGGGGTCATCGGCCTGGTGCTGGACGACAAGAAAGTCAACGCGGTGGTGCCCGATCTGGCCGCCAACCTGAAGCCCGAGGGCCTGCCCGAGGCGGCCGGGGCCTTCATGACCACCGACGCCTTCAAGAAGATGGCCATGCGCGAGGCTTTGGTGGGCGGGGTCAACACCCGGGTGGTGGGCATGGCCAAGGGCGCGGGCATGATCCGGCCGGACATGGCCACCATGCTCTGCTTCGTGCTCACCGACGCGGCCGCCTCGCCCGAGGCGCTCAAGGAAATATTGGCCGAGGCGGTGGAGCAGAGCTTCAACCGCATCAGCGTGGACGGCGACACCTCCACCAACGACACGGTGCTCCTGTTGGCCAGCGGCAAGGCAAATAATGCCGAGCTGACCCCCGGCGATCCGGACCTGGCCTGGCTGGGCGGCGCGGTCACCGCCGTGTGCCAGGAGCTGGCCGCCATGGTGGTCTCCGACGGCGAGGGCGCGGGCCATCTGGTCCGGGTGCGGGTCACTGGCGCGGCCTCGGCCGCCCAGGCCCGGGGCCTGGCCTATGCCCTGGCCCATTCGCTGTTGGTAAAGACCGCGCTGACCGGCGGGGACCCCAACTGGGGCCGGATTCTATCCACCGCCGGGGCCCACGCCGCGCGGGAGGGACACCCCTTCGAGGCTGAGAAAACGGCTATTTACATGGGCAACGTGGCCGTGGCCAAGGGCGGAGTGGCCACCGGAGCCGAGGCCGAGGCCCAGGCAGTGAAGGTCATGGCCCGGCCGCGCTACGAGATGCGCCTGGAGCTGGGGCTGGGTAATGAGGAGCACTGGCTGCTCACCACCGACCTCACCAAGGACTACGTGGACCTAAACGCGGACTATCGTTCCTGAATCGCAAACCAAGCGCCACGGGAAACCCATGGGGCCGCCCTTGCGGCCCCGGGGGGCCTGTGATATTCTTCTGCGGTTCATAACTACACACGCCTTTCCGGGGCGGGGCCAGGTGCCGGCCATGGCGGCCGGTGGGTTCGCCCACTCAACGGGAGGCGGAGGCAAAACCGAAATTGGAGGAGAGTCATGGCCTATGTGACCATGCGTGAGCTTTTGGAGGCCGGCGTCCACTTCGGCCACCAGACCGGCCGCTGGAACCCCAAGATGAAGCCTTACATCTTCGGGGCCCGCAACGGCATCCACATCATCGACCTGCAGCAGACCGTAGTCTACTTCCGCAAAGCTTATGACTTCGTGGTCAAGTCCGTGGCCAAGGGCGGCGAGGTGCTCTTCGTGGGCACCAAGCGCCAGGCGGCGGACATCATCACCGAAGAGGCCGAGCGCTGCGGCATGTATTACGTCAACCACCGCTGGCTGGGCGGCATGCTCACCAACTACCAGACCATCAAGCGTTCGGTAGAGCGCTACAAGTGGCTGGAAGGCATCGTGGAAGACGGCACCATCGAGAACTATCCCAAGAAGGAGGCCATGGGCCTCCGGCGCGAGCTGGCCAAGCTGGAGCGCAACCTGGGCGGCATCAAGGACATGGGCAAGCTGCCCTCCGCCGTGGTGATCGTGGATATCAAGAAAGAAAAGATCGCGGTCAACGAAGCCCGCCGCCTCAAGATTCCCATCGTGGCCATGGTGGACACCAACTGCGACCCCGAGGGCATCGACTACCTCATCCCGGGCAACGACGACGCCATCCGGGCCATCCGCCTGATCTCCGGCGCCTTGGCCACGGCCGCCAACGAGGGCATGGCCCTGCGCGAGCAGCGCGGCGGCGCCCGCGAGGCCGAGGACGTGCAGATGCCCAAGGACATGCCCGAGCTGACCGTGGGCCGCCCCGAGGAACAGGAAGGCCCCGAGGTGGTGGTGATCCGCAAGGAAAAGACCGAGGCCGTGGAGGCCAAGAAAGAGATCGCCGAGGCCGAGGCCGAGGTCGAGGCCAAGCCGGAGCCCGAAGCCGAGGCCAAGCCCGAGCCCAAGGCCGAGGCCGAGGCCGCCGCGAGCGAGGAAAAGCCCGAGGCCTAATCTTCTGTTTGTCTTGAAGCAAGGCGGGCCCGCCGAAAGGGGTGGGCCCGCTAGCCATAGTTTTAGTAAGGAGTAGATCGCCGTGAACATCACCGCCGCCATGGTCAAAGAGTTGCGCGATAAAACCAACGCGGGCATGATGGATTGCAAGAAAGCCCTGGGCGAGTGTGACGGGGACATGGAAAAGGCCGTCGACTGGCTGCGCCAGAAGGGCCTGTCCGTGGCCGCCAAGCGCGCCGGCCGCACCGCCAGCGAGGGTCAGATCGCCAGCTACATTCACGCCGGCGGTAAGCTGGGCGTGATGGTCGAGGTCAACTGCGAGACCGACTTCACCGGCAAGACCGAGGAGTTCGGCGCCTTTGCCAAGGACCTGGCCATGCACATCGCCGCGGCCAACCCCCTCTGCGTCAGCGAGGAAGATCTCCCGGCCGAGGTGGTGGAGCGCGAGCGCGAGGTTTACAAGGCCCAGGCCATGGAGCAGGGTAAGCCGGAGAACATCGCCGAGAAGATGGTCGTCGGCAAGATGAAGAAGTTCGTGTCCGAGAGCTGCCTGATGAGCCAGGCCTTCGTCAAGGACACCGACCTGACCATCGAAGACCTGGTGAACGAGCTTCGGGCCAAGACCGGCGAGAACATTCAGATCCGGCGCTTCTCCCGCTTCGTGTTGGGCGAGGAGAGCTAAGCCGGTCCGGGAGGACAACGTGAGCCCCAGCCCCGCCTACGGTAGGGTACTTTTAAAGCTTTCCGGCGAAGCCCTGATGGGCGAAGCCTCCTTCGGCATCTCGCTGGAGGTTTTGGACTACGTGGCCGGAGAGGTGAGAAAAGCCCACGAACTGGGCGTGCAGCTCGGCGTGGTGCTGGGCGGGGGCAACATCTTCCGGGGAGTGAGCGCCAGCGCGGCCAAGATGGACCGGGTGCAGGCCGACAACATGGGCATGTTGGCCACGGTGTTCAACTCCATCGCCTTGCAGGACGCCCTGGAGCGCCTGGGGGTGCCCACCCGGGTGATGACCGCCATCACCATGCCCCAGGTGGCCGAGCCCTACATCCGCCGCCGCGCCATCCGCCACCTGGAAAAGGGGCGGGTGGTCATCTGCGGGGCGGGGACCGGCAACCCCTACTTCAGCACCGACACCGCCGCCGCCCTGCGCGCGCAGGAGATCGGGGCCGAGGTGCTCCTGAAAGCCACCAAGGTCGACGGCATCTACGATTCCGATCCGGTCACCCACCCCGAGGCGGTCAAGTATCCCACCGTGACCTACGACCAGGTGCTGGCCGAGCACCTGAAGGTCATGGACTCCACGGCCATCAGCCTGGCGGGGGACAACAAGCTGCCGGTTATCGTTTTCAACCTTCTGGAGCCCGACAACATCAAGCGGGTGCTGCTGGGCGAAGCGGTGGGCTCCCGGGTGGAGGTATAGCCATGATTGAAGACGCCAAAAAAGAAGCCAAAGATCTGATGGACAAGGCCATCGAGGCCTTGAACCGCGACTTCAAGCGGGTGCGCACCGGACGGGCCTCGGTCTCGCTGTTGGACGGGGTACGGGCCGACTATTACGGCGCGCCCACCCCGCTGAACCAGATGGCCAGTGTTTCGGTGCCCGAGCCCCGGCTGATCCTCATCCAGCCCTGGGACCCCAGCTCTTGCGGCGCCATCGAAAAGGCGATCCTCAAGAGTGACCTGGGCCTGACCCCGGCCAACGACGGCAAGGTGGTGCGCATCGCCATCCCGGCCCTGACCGAAGAGCGCCGCAAGGAGCTGGTCAAGGTGGTCAAGAAGATGGGCGAGGAGACCAAGGTGGCCATCCGCAACGCCCGCCGCGAGGCCAACGACATCCTGAAGGAGTTCAAGAAGGAAGGCGAAATCAGCGAGGACGACGCCTTCCGGGGCCAGGACGAGGTGCAGAAGATCACCGACGACTTCGTGGCCAAGGTGGACGAGCTCCTGGAAGAGAAGGAAAAGGAGATCCTGGAGTTTTAGGCCGCCGGGCCGAGCCGCGATCATGGCTTCCCAATCCACCAAAACCGACCCCCTGGCGAGCCTGGATCGCTCCGCCCTGCCCCGCCACGTGGCGGTGATCATGGACGGCAACGGCCGCTGGGCCAAGCGCCAGGGCTGGCGCCGGGTGCGCGGCCACGAGGAAGGCGCCGAGAGCGTGCGGGTGATCGTGCGCTCCTGCCGCAAACTGGGCATCGCCGCCCTGACTCTCTATGCCTTTAGCGAGGAAAACTGGGCCCGGCCCAAGGCCGAGGTCGAGGCGCTGATGCGCCTGCTGGGCCGCTTTTTGAAAAAAGAGCGCCAGGAGATGCTGGACCAGGGCATCCGCCTCAACGCCATCGGCAGCATCGAGCGCCTGCCCAAGGGCACCAAGAAATTGCTCGACGAGACCATGGCCGCCACCGCCGGGGGCAGCGAGATGGTGCTCACCCTGGCGCTCAGCTACGGCGGCCGCCAGGAGCTGACCCAGGCCGCCCGCCGCTTGGCCGCCGAGGCCGCGCGCGGCGAGCTGGACCCCGAGGCCATCGACGAGGACGCCCTGGCCGCGCGGCTCTACACCCAGGGCCTACCCGAGGTGGACCTGATGATCCGCACCAGCGGCGAGCTACGGGTGAGCAACTTCCTGCTCTGGCAGATCGCTTATGCCGAGTTCTACTTCACCGACACCTTTTTCCCCGACTTCCGCGAGGCCGAGCTGGCCAAGGCCCTACAGGCCTACGCCGACCGCGAGCGCCGTTTCGGCCAAACCGGCGACCAACTGAACGGAAAAGGCTGATGGACCAGCCCACCCGACGCCGGCCCATGAGCAGTCTGGCCCTTCGCGCGGCCACCGGCCTGCCCCTGGCCGGCGCGGCTCTGGCCCTTATCCTGCTGCTGCCCCTGTGGGTGCTGGGCCTGATCATCGCGGGCCTGGCCGGCCTGGGCATGTACGAGTACACCCGCATGGTGCTGCCCGGCCCCTGGCGTTTGCCCGCCTTGGCCGGGGTGGCCCTGGCCGGGCTGGTCTCCCTGGCCGGCCTGGGCGGCGGCGGCGCGGCCATCGGCGCCCTGGTGCTGGGTCTGTTGGCCCTGGTGCTGGTCTGCGCCCTCAGCGGCCCGGAGCTGGGCCAGTCCTGGGAAGAGGCCCTCAAGCGGGGCTGGGGCCTGGCCTACAGCGGGGGGCTCTTCGCGGCCCTCACCGTGCTGCTGGGCCTGCCGAACGGCCGGGTGCTGCTGCTCTTCGCCCTGCTTTGCGTGGTGGCCGCCGACGTGGGGGCCTACTTCGCGGGGCACATGTGGGGCAAGAACAAGCTGGCTCCGGGCATCAGCCCGGGCAAGACCATCGAGGGCGTGGCCGGGGGCGCGATTCTCGCCGCCGGGTTGGCCGCCATCTTCGCGGCCCTGTGGCTGCCCGACACCGGCGCCGGAGCCGGGGCCCTGTTGGGCCTGGCGCTGGCCCTGGTCAGCGTGGGCGGCGACCTGGTGGAATCGGCCCTCAAGCGGGCCGCCGGAGTGAAGGACTCGGGCAACATCCTGCCCGGCCACGGCGGCATCCTGGACCGGGTGGACGGCATCCTGGCCGGGGTGGCGGTGTTCTTGCTGCTTAGGATGCTCTTGTGGGCGTAAAGAACCTGGCCATACTGGGCTCCACCGGCTCCATCGGCCTGAGCACCCTGGAGGTCATCGCGGCCCACCGCGAGCGCTTCCGGGTGAAAAGCCTGGCCGCCGCCCGCTCGGTGGAGGCCCTTGCCGCCCAGGCGGCCCTGGTGCAGCCCGAGCTGGTGGCCGTCTTGGACGCCGAATCGGCGGACAAGCTCAAGGCGTTGTTGCCCGCCGGGCTCAAATGCCGGATCGTGCATGGGCCCCAGGGCTATCTGGAGGCCGCGGCAGGCTGCGGGGCGGAGCTGGTGGTCAGCGCCATGGTGGGCGCGGCCGGGCTCTTGCCCACCTACGCGGCCCTCAAGGCGGGCATCGACGTGGCCCTGGCCAACAAGGAGACCCTGGTGGCCGCCGGCGAGCTGGTCATGGCCGCCGCCTCGGAGAGCGGCGCGGCCATCATCCCGGTGGACAGCGAGCACTCGGCCATCTTCCAGGCGCTCATGGGCAACGACCGGAGCGCGGTCAAGCGCATCTGGCTGACGGCCAGCGGCGGTCCCTTCCGCGACTTTTCCCAGGCTCAATTGGCCAAGGTGACCCCGGCCATGGCCCTGGATCACCCCAACTGGTCCATGGGTCCCAAGATCACCATCGACTCGGCCACCCTGATGAACAAGGGCCTGGAGGTGATCGAGGCCCACTGGCTCTTCGGGCGCGACTACGACGAGATCACGGTGGTGGTGCATCCCCAGTCCGTGGTGCATTCGCTGGTGGAGTACGTGGACGGCTCTTTCATAGCCCAGCTGGGCCAGCCGGACATGAAGACGCCCATCGCCTTCGCCTTGGCCTACCCCCAGCGCCTGCCCCTGGACCTGCCCCAACTCGACCTGACCCAGGTGGCCTCGCTGACCTTCCGCGCCCCGGATCTGGAGCGCTTCCCGGCCCTGGGCCTGGCCCTGGCCGCCGGACGCGCCGGAGGCAGCGCCCCGGCCACCCTCAACGCGGCCAACGAGGTGGCGGTCGGTCTGTTCCTGGAGGGCAAGCTCTCCTACGGCCAGATCGCGGCCTGCGTGCAAGGCGTGCTGAACACCCACCAGACCCGGCCCCTGAACAGCGTGGCCGAGGTGTTGGAGACCGACCGCGAGGCCCGCGCCCAAGCCCGCGCCTGGGCCGCCAAGCAAGGAGAAGCGGCATGACCATCTTGTGGGCAGCCATCATGCTGGGCGTGCTGATTTTCGTGCACGAGCTGGGCCACTTCCTGGTGGCCAAGAAGGCCGGGGTTGGGGTGAGCACCTTTTCCCTGGGCTTCGGCCCGCGTTTGATCGGCTTCAAGAAGGGCGAGACCGACTACCGCCTCTCGGCCATCCCCTTGGGCGGCTTCGTGCGCATGGTGGGCGAGAGCCCCAGCGACGAGGTGGCCCCGGAAGACGAGGCCCGGAGCTTTTCCCACAAGCCGGTGGGCTGGCGACTGGCCATAGTCTCGGCCGGGCCGCTGTCCAACATCGCCTTCGCGCTCATCGCCTATTTCTTCCTGATGATGGTCTGGGGCCTGCCCACCATGACCACCTCGGTGGGCGACGTGCTGGCCGGTTCCCCGGCCCTGGAGGCGGGGCTGCAAAAGGGCGACCGGGTGCTGGCCATCAACGGCCAGGCCGTGGACCAGTGGACCGACATGGTCCGGCTGATCCAGGGCTCGGGCGGCAAGCCCATCCGGGTGGAGCTGGCCCGGGGCAACCAGCGCAAGGACGTGGTGATCCATCCCCGCGAGGAGGAGACCACCGACATCTTCGGCGAGAAGCACCGGGTGTTTCGGGTGGGCATCGTGGCCAGCCAGGAGATGGTTGTCCAGGACGTGGGCCTGGGCCAGGCCATAGTCCTGGCCGCCCAAAAGACCTACTGGGCCGGCGAGCTCATCGTCATGAGCGTGGTCAAGATCATCCAGGCCAAGGTCTCGGTGGACAACCTGGGCGGGCCCATCATGATCGCCCAGGTGGCGGGCCAGGCGGCCAGCCAGGGCCTGGCCCCCTTGATCAGCCTGGCCGCGCTCATCTCGGTGAACCTGGCCATCCTGAACCTTTTGCCCATCCCCGCCCTGGACGGCGGCCACATCTTCTTCTTCCTCATTGAGGCGATCACCCGACGGCCGGTATCGGTGTCCACCCGCGAAAAGGCCCAGCAGGTGGGCATGGTGCTTCTCATCCTGCTCATGGTCTTCATCTTCTACAACGACATCGCCCGCATCGTGGGCGGGGGCGCCCAGTAGGGGGCGGGGCCGTGCTGGTCCTGTCCCTGGACACCTCGCTCTCCGGCGGCGGCGCGGCCTTGGCCGCTGGCGGCCGGGTGCTGGCCGAGGCTTATTTGGAGCCCGGCCCCGGCTTTTCCCAGCGCCTGCTGCCCGGAGTGGAGGCGGTGCTGGCCCAGGCACAGGTGGAGCGCGCCCAGCTGGAAGGCCTGGCCGTCACCCTGGGGCCCGGTTTCTTCACCGGCCTGCGCGTGGCCATCGCCACCGCCCAGGGCCTGGCCTTGGGGCTCGATCTCCCGGTGATCGGGGTGAGCAGCCTGCGCCTGCTGGCCGAGGCCGCCCCCATGACCGACAAGACCATCTGGGCCCTGGCCGACGCGCGGCGGGGCCTGTTGTACGCGGCCTCGTTCGAATACCAAACCGGCCGTCTGGCCCGCCGGGAGCCGGACATGGCCATAAGCCCCGAGCTGTTGGCCCAGCGCATCGAGGCCCCGGCCCTGCTTCTGGGCCCGGGGGCGCGCCTGCTGGAGCCCGAGGAGCTGGCCCCCGGCCTGGAGCTGGCCGGTGAGGAGCTGGACCAGCCCCGGCCCGGCCTGCTGGCCCTCATGGGCGAACGCCGCCTGGAGCGCGGCCAGGGGGTTTCGCCCCTGACCCTCAGGCCCCGCTACTGCCGCCCCTCGGACGCGGAGGTGCGCTTCGGGCTGCCCCTGGATGAATACCGCCTGGTGCAGTAAGCGGCCCGGCCGCGTGTTATAATGAGTCCCTCTATTCCGGCGGGGAGTATGCCATGCGCCGCGTGACCGCCCTTAGCCTCATCTGCCTCGTCTGTCTCCTGGCTGTTCCGGCCTGGGCCGTGGGCCCGGCCACCATCAGCGTGCAGGGGCGGGCCGCCCTGGAGCTGGCCCCGGATTTGGGGCGGCTCACGGTGGGCGTGACCAGCCGCGCGGCCACCGCCAAAGCGGCGGCCCAGGCCAACGCCACGGTGATGGCCAAGGTGCGCGCCGCGCTCAAGGCCAAGCTGGGCAAGGGCGACACCCTGGAGAGCGCCGGCTACTGGCTGCGGCCGGTGACCCGCTGGAACAAGGCTCAGCAAAAGAGCGAAGTGATCGCCTACGAGGCCAGCCACCGCCTGGCTCTGAGCAGCCGCGAGGCGGGGAGCCTGGGCGCGCTTATGGACGCGGCGGTGGGCGCCGGCGCCAACAGCATCGACGGCCCCCGCTGGGGCCTGGCCGACCCGGCCTCGGCCCAGCGCCAGGCCCTGGCCGCCGCCTTTGCCGACGCCAAGGCGCGGGCCCAGGCCCTGGCCGAGGCCGCCGGAGCGCCCCTGGGCCCGGTGAAGAAGATCAAAGCCGGCGCGGCGGAGCGCCCGGTGCCCCTGGCCGCCATGCGTCTGGCCAAAAGCGCCGAGGCCAACACCGAACTAACCCCCGGCCTGGTAACGGTCAGCGCCGAGGTAACCTGTATATTCGCCCTGGGAGAAACCGGCCGGGGCAAGCCAAAGAAATAAGGAAAAAGAACATGGAACCCAACGACATCGCCATGATCCAGGCCAACCTGGAGGACCAACCCGAGCTGGCCCAGCTCTGGGCAGAGCACCAGGAGCTGGAGAAAAAGCTGGACGAGATGAACCAGCGTCTCTACCTGACCACCGAGGAGCAGGTGGAGCGCAAGCAACTGCAAAAGTTGAAGCTGGCCGGCCGCGACCGCATGGAGCAGATCCTGGCCGACCTGCGCGGCGCCTCGGCCTGAGCCCGCGAACCGGCATGGACAAGTTCCCCCTGGCCCGCCCCGGCTGGCCTTATGTACTGGGCTCCCTGGTCCTGGCCCTGGTGGCCAGCGCCCTGCTGCCCTGGTGGCTGGCCGCTCCCCTGTGGATCGTCTTCGCCCTGATCCTCAACTTCTTCCGCGACCCGGCGCGCACCAGCGACGCCGGGCCGGGCGCGTTGCTCTCTCCGGCCGACGGCAAGGTGGTGGTGGTTCGCCAGGCCACCCACCCCGGCGTGCCCGGAGGCGATTGCCTCATGGTCTCCATCTTCATGAACATCTTTGACGTGCACGTGAACCGGGCCCCCCTGGAGGGCCGGGTGATGAAGGTGGAGCACCATCCCGGCGGCTATTTGCCCGCCGACCGCCCCGAGGCACCCACGGCCAACGAGCGGGTGGAGCTGACCCTGGCCGGGCGCGGCGGGGCTACCATTGTGGTGGCCCAGGTGGCCGGCCTGGTGGCCCGGCGCATCGAATGCTGGGTGGCCGGGGGGGTTGCATTGGCGCGCGGCCAACGGTACGGTATGATTAGATTCGGTTCCCGCCTGGACCTCTACCTCCCTCCGGAGGCGGATGTGCGGGTGGCTCCCGGCCAGAAAGTACGGGCCGGGCAAACGGTGATCGCGGAGGTTTAACATGGGCCGACGCAACAAACGTTCCCGCAAAGAGCGGCGCGAAGCGCGCCGGCGGGGGGCGTATGTTCTGCCCAACCTCTTTACCACCGCCAGCCTCTTCTCCGGCTTCTTCGCGGCCACCGAGGCCATCCAGGGCAACTTCATGCTCGCGGCCCTGGCCATCCTGGCATCCCTGGTGCTGGACGGCCTGGACGGCAAGGTGGCCCGCGCCACCAACACCACCAGCCAGTTCGGGGTGGAGTATGACTCCCTCTGCGACCTGGTGGCCTTCGGGGTGGCGCCCGCGGTGCTGCTCTACATGTGGAGCCTCCAGTCCCTGGACCGCCTGGGCTTCGCCGCCGGGTTCCTCTTCGTGGCCTGCGGTGCCCTGCGCCTGGCCCGCTTCAACGTGCAGACCGAAAAAGTAGGCACCAGCCACTTCGTGGGCCTGCCCATCCCGGCCGCGGCCAGCGTGGTCTCCACCCTGGTGCTCATGTGGACCGAGCTGGCCCCCGGCGCTCCGCCAAATCCCTGGCTGCTGGTGGCCCTGGTCTTCGTGCTCAGTTTCCTTATGGTCAGCTCCATCCCCTACCTTTCCTTCAAGGAGCTGGGCATTTCCAAGCTGAAGTCCTTCAACTGGATGGTGGGCACGGTCCTGCTGTTCATCCTGGTGGCCATCCAGCCCCAGGTGATGGGCTTCGCGCTGCTGGCCGCCTACGTGCTGGGCGGCCCCTTCGCCGCGCGCTTCCTGGCCAAGAAGAAGGCCGCCAAGCTCGAGGCCGCCAAGGCCGACGAGGCCGCCGCCGTGGCCGATCACGAGCGATTGCCCCTTTCCTAGTCTTACCGTTCCCACTCGACATATCCCACTAACCAGACGACTCCAGGCGATGTGTTCCGGTGGGGAGTCATCTGGTTAGTAATCCATTGAATTTAGGGAGAATTGAAGCCATGTCCAACCACGTAAAAATCTTCGACACCACCCTGCGAGACGGTGAACAGTCGCCCGGCGCCTCCATGAACCACGAAGAAAAGCTGCGCCTGGCCCAGAAGCTGGCCCAGCTCAACGTGGACATCATGGAGGTGGGCTTCCCCGCCTCCAGCCCCGGGGACTTCGACTCGGTCAAGCTCATCGCCCAGAACGTGAAGGGCCCGGTGATCTGCGGCCTCTCGCGCACCCGCCATGAGGACATCAAAACCTGCTGGGAGGCGATCAAGGACGCCGAGAAAAAGCGCATCCATGTTTTCATCGCCACCAGCGACATCCACCTGGAGCACAAGCTCAAGATGACCCGCGAGCAGGTGCTGGCCGAGATCACCTCCGGGGTGGGCCTGGCCAAGAGCTTCTGCGACGACGTGGAGTTCAGCGCCGAGGACGCCACCCGCACCGATCCCGAGTTCCTGGCCGTGGCCATCCAGACCGCCCTGGACGCCGGAGCCACCACCATCAACATCCCCGACACCGTGGGCTACACCATGCCTCACGAGTACATCGAGCGCTTCAAGTTCCTCTATGAGAAGGTGCCGGGCCTCAAGGACGTGACCACCAGCGTGCACTGCCACGACGACCTGGGCCTGGCCGTAGGCAACTCCCTGGCCGGCATCACCGCCGGAGCCCGCCAGGTGGAGGGCTGCATCAACGGCATCGGCGAGCGCGCGGGCAACGCCTCCGTCGAGGAGGTCGTGATGATGCTGGCCACCCGCGAGGCCGAGCTGGGCCTCACCACCCAGATCAAGCGCGACGAGCTCTACTCGGCCAGCCGCCTGGTGTCCATGATCACCGGCATCGTGGTGCAGCCCAACAAGGCCATCGTGGGGGCCAACGCCTTCGCCCACGAGGCGGGCATCCACGTGGCCGGGGTGCTCAAACAGCCCCTGACCTACGAGATCATGACCCCCGAAGAGGTGGGCGTGGGCCAGAACAGCCTGGTGCTGGGCAAGCACTCGGGCCGCGCCGCCCTGGGCGCCCGGCTCAAGGAGATGGGCTACGCCCTGGACAAGGAGAGCTTCGAAAAGCTCTTCGACGCCTTCAAGCGCCTGGCCGACAAGAAGAAGGACGTCTTCAACGAGGACCTGGAGGCGCTCATCGCCGACGAGATCCTGCGCATACCCCTGCGCTGGCGCCTGGACTATATGAACATCGTCAGCGGCACGGTGACCGTGCCCACGGCCACGGTGCGCCTGTATGATTGCGAGGAGCTCAAGCAGGAGTTCGGCTCCGGCTCCGGCCCGGTGGACGCGGTGTACAACACCATCAACAAGATCACCGGCTCCAAGGCCGAACTCCTACGCTTCACTATCAGCGCCATCACCGGGGGACTGGACGCCCAGGGTGAAGTGACGGTACGATTAGGCGGAGACGGACACGTGGTTCTGGGCAAGGGCGCGGACCCCGACATTATGGTGGCCGCGGCCAAGGCGTTTATTAACGGCCTGAACCGCCTGGAGTACCTCAAGACCCACGCCCCGGCGGTGAAAGCACAGGAGCGCACTCTTTGAACCTTCCCCAGACCATGAGCCAGAAGATCCTGGCCTCCCACGCCGGGCTCCCCTCGGTGGAGCCCGGCGCCATCGTGGAGGCCGGGATCGATATGGTTTTAGCCAACGACCTCAGCGCCCCCCTGATGATGCGCGGCTTCAAGGAGGCCGGCGGCGAGCGGGTCTTCGACCCGGCCCGGGTGGTGTTGGTGGCCGACCACTTCACCCCCAACAAGGACGTGGCCAGCGCGCTCATCGCCAAGGAGATGGGCGAGTTCGCCTCGTCCCACCGCCTGGTGCACCGCTTCGAAGGCGGCCGGGTGGGGGTTTCCCACGTGCTGATGACCGAGCAGGGCCTGGCCCTACCCGGCGAGCTGATCATCGGCGGCGACAGCCGGGCCATCACCTACGGCGCCCTGGGGGCCTTTGCCACCGGGGTGGGGGCCAGCGACCTGGCCGCGGCCCTGGTCACTGGCAAGGCCTGGTTCAAGGTGCCCGAGACGATCAAGGTGGAGCTAAGGGGAGAGATGGGCCCCTGGGTTGGGGGCATGGACATCGCCCTGGCCCTGCTCAAGCTCCTGGGCCCGGAAGGGGCCGACTACCAGAGCCTGGAGTTCCACGGCCCCTTGGCGGCGGAGCTCTCCATGGAGGCCCGCCAGACCATCTGCAACCTCATGGTGGAAAGCGGAGCCAAGGCGGCCCTGTTCCCGGTGGACCAGGCCACCACCGACTACCTGGCCGACAAGGCCCAGCGTTCCTGGCACTCGGTGGCCCCGGACCCGGAGGCCGCCTACAGCCGGGTGGTGGAGCTGGACGCCACCGGCCTGGAGCCCCTGGCCGCCCGGCCGCACCTGCCCCACGACGTGGCCCCGGCCCACAGCGCGGGCTACGAGCCGGTGAACCAGGTGTTCATCGGCTCTTGCGCGGCGGCCCGTTTGGAGGATTTGCGCGTGGCCGCCAAGGTGCTCAAGGGCCGCTCGGTGCACCCCCGGGTGCGCCTCATGGTCATCCCAGCCACCCCGGCTCTGGCGCTGGCCGCCCTCAAGGAGGGGCTCAGCGAGACCTTCGTGGCCGCCGGGGGCATGGTGGGGCCGCCCTCCTGCGGGCCCTGCGCAGGGGGGCACCTGGGGGTTCTGGCCCCGGGCGAGGTGGCCGTGGCCACGGCCAACCGCAACTACCGGGGCCGCATGGGGCACCCGGGCAGCCGCATCTACCTGGCCGGCCCGGCGGTGGCCGCGGCCAGCGCCATCCTGGGGCGGGTGGCCGACCCCAAGGAGGTGGCCTCATGATTTCCGGACGCGCCTGGGTCTTCGGAGACCACATCTCCTCGGACGCCATCATCCCCGCCCGCTACCTGAACCAGCGCAACCCCCGCGCCTGGGCCGGGGTGGTCTTGGCCGACCTGCGGCCCGAGTTCGCCGAGCAGCTGGGCTTCGGCGACTTCATCGTGGCCGGGCGCAACTTCGGCTGCGGCTCCTCGCGGGAGCAGTCCCCCCTGGCCATCAAGACCGCCGGGGTGGGCGCGGTGATCGCCCACAGCTTTTCGCGCATGTTCTACCGCAACGCCTACAACCTGGGCCTGCCGGTGTTCGTGTGCCCCGAGGCCGCGACCAAGGTGCACGACGGCGACCGTCTGCGCCTGGACCTGTTCTCCGGGTTGATCGAGGACGAGGACCAGGAGCGCGCTTTCCAGGCCGATCCGGTGGACCCCTACCTCAGCGGACTGGTCAGCGCCGGGGGGCTCATCATGAAAACGCGAAAACAGATCACCGGGCATTAGCCTGAGTATTTCATGAGGGTTGGGTGGCATCACGCAACCGACTAGCATTCATGGGGCCATTTTGAAAAAGCCACCCGTGCCGTCAGGGCACGGTTTGCACTCTGGCCCGGCACAGCCAGCCGCCGGCAGACAAGGCGTCTGGCAAGGGAGGGCCGAAGGCGTAGCCATGGCTACGTCTAGGCCCGAGCGCAGCCAGCAACACCGTATGCCGGTGGCTGGCGCGGCCGGACACCCGACCTTCGTGAAATATTCAGGCTGAACCCGGTTTCCTCAAAATTTCCCACACAAAGAGTTTGCAATAAGGGCCCGGCCCGGCTAAATAAGAGCCGTGGCCAACCCGGCCCCTTGGCCGGGCGGCCTACGAACCCTTGGACATAGAGAGGCAGTTGAACGTCATGAGCAAGCTTTTCAAGGTGGCGGTGTGCGGCGCGACGGGCGCCGTGGGCAACCAGATGATCCAGTGTCTGGAAGAACGGGATTTCCCGGTGGGCGAGCTGCGCCTGCTGGCCTCGGAGCGCTCCAAGGGTAAAAAACTTAACTACAAGGGCGAGGACATCCCGGTGCAGGTGCTGGACAACGGCTCCTTCGAGGGTATCGACATCGCCCTGTTCAGCGCGGGCGGCGGCACCAGCCAGGACTTCGCCCCGGTGGCGGCCGCCTCGGGCGCGGTGGTGGTGGACAACTCCTCGGCCTGGCGCATGGACCCCGAGGTGCCCCTGGTGGTGCCCGAGGTGAACCCCGACGCGGTGGCCGGCTACACCACCAAGGGCATCATCGCCAACCCCAACTGCTCCACCATCCAGATGGTGGTGGTGCTGGAGCCCATCCACAAGGCGGCGGGCCTGGAGCGGGTGGTGGTTAGCACCTATCAGGCGGTCAGCGGCACCGGCCAGAAGGCCATCGTGGAGTTGGAGAACCAGCTCAAGGCCTTGCACGAGGGCCGCGAGCCGGAGGTGAAGGTGTATCCCAAGCAGATCGCCTGGAACCTGCTGCCCCACATCGACGTTTTCAAGGACAACGGCTACACCAAGGAAGAGATGAAGATGGTCTTGGAGACCCAGAAGATCATGGGCGACGAGAGCATCAAGGTGAGCGCCACCTGCGTGCGGGTGCCGGTGCGTTACGGCCACTCCGAGGCGCTGAACCTCCAGACCCGCGAAAAGCTCAGCGCCGAGGACGTGCGCGAGATAATGGCCAAGGCCCCCGGCGTGAAGGTGGTGGACGACCCGGCCAACCTGGTCTACCCCACTCCGCTGATGGCCGCGGGCCAGGACCTGACCCTGGTGGGCCGCATCCGCGAGGACATCAGCCAGGAGCGCGGCATCGACCTGTTCCTGGTGGCCGACAACATCCGCAAGGGCGCGGCCACCAACGCGGTGCAGATCGCCGAGCTGTTGGCGGCCAAGTACCTGTAGGGGCGGAGGCCGATTGCTTAAGATTACCGGTGGCGAGCTCCGGGGGCGGCCCATCAAGGCGCCCCCGGGGCTGGGCACCCGGCCCACCGCCGCCAAGATGCGCCAGGCCCTGTTCAACATACTGGGCCCGGACATAACAGAGGCCCGCGTGGCCGACCTGTTCGCGGGCAGCGGGGCCCTGGGCCTGGAGGCCCTCAGCCGGGGCGCGGCGTCCTGTTTGTTCGTGGAGAAAAGCCCGGCCGTGGCCAAGGTGATCAAGGGCAACCTGACCGCCCTGGGCCTGACCGAGCGTGGGCGGGTGATAACCACCGGCCTGGCCGCCGCCTCCGCCTCCCTGGAGGAGGGCGCGCCCTTTGACCTCATCCTGGCCGACCCGCCCTACGGCAAGGGGCAGGTGGCCAAGGTGCTGGCCCTGGCGGCGGACAAGGGGCTTTTGGCCCCGGAGGGCCGCCTGATCATCGAACACGCTCCCCAGGAGCGCCCCGAGGCCCCGGAGGGCCTCATCGCCGTTGACCATCGCCGCTACGGGCAGAGCGAGCTAAGTTTTTTCTCACTGCCCCAACGACCCTAGAGAGGTTGGAAATGAAGACCGCCATATATCCCGGCTCCTTTGATCCCATCACCAACGGGCACATCTCCATCCTGCGGCGCGGGCTGGAAATCTTCGACAAGGTAATCGTGGCGGTGGCGGTCAACCCCGAGAAGAAGGGGCTGTTCAGCATCCCCGAGCGCCTGGACATGATCAACGAGGTGATCAAGGACATCCCCGGCGCCTCGGTGGACACCTTCGACGGCCTGCTGGTGGAATACGTGGTCAACCAGGGCAGCAACGTGATCCTCAGGGGGATCCGGGCGCTCAGCGACTTTGAGTATGAGTTCCAGATGGCCCTGATGAACCGCAAGCTCTCCCGCGACGTGCAGTCGGTCTTCCTGATGACCGACTACAAGTGGTTCTACGTCAGCTCCACCATCGTCAAGGAAGCCGCCGAGCTGGGCGGGGACATCAACGGACTGGCTCCGGCCAGCGTGGCCCTCCGCCTCAAGGAGAAGTTCGAGGCCAACCGCAAGGCCGCGGCCGAGGCGGCCAAGGGCTAGCCCTGCTCTTCCGAAAAAATCTGGGCCGAGAAAATGAGTATCTGGGTGCTGGGGTCTTTCCAGCATCCCGGGGCTAGGCCCGCCTTCACGCAGGTTTGATCCAGGAAGGTGTCGCGGTCCCAGCCGTATTCCGTGGCCACCTGGGGCAGGAGCACCCCCCGCCCCCGGGGGCTGATGATGTAGATGCCGTGGGTGCCCACCTCTATCTCGCTCACGTCCTCGATGGGCTTGAGCGGGCTCAGCACGCTGATTTCCAGATCGACCTGATCCAACTCCTCGCGCCGTAGGGGCGGGAAGCGGGGGTCCTGGCTGGCCGCGGCCACGGCCATCTCCTCGATGGTCTGGCTCAGGGGTCCCTGTCCCACGAAGTTGCCGATGCAGCCGCGCAGGCGGCCGTGCTCGTGCAGGGTCACGAAGGCCCCCCGCTCGATCTCCGGGCCGGGCAGGTCCGGGGGAAGGGCGTCATTCCCTTGGACCCCCACCAGCCCGGCGATGGTCCGCCGGGCCAGCTTCAGCAGGGCCTCTTGTTCCTCGGGGGTCAACCGGCGGTCGCTCATTTATTCGCTCCCCTCCTGCACCGGCGCGCCGGGCCGCTCTCCGGCCCGCCAGCGGCGGTAATGATCCAAAATCAGCCCGTGGTCGAAGCACAGGGGCTTTGGCAGGCGATCCAGGGCAAAGGCCCTGGCCTCGGCCGCGTCGTCGCCGCCCTTGGGCTCGCCTTCGGCCCTGGCAATGAACACCACCGAGAGGTTGTGCTGGCGGGGGTCGCGGGCCGGGTCGGAGTAGGCCCCCAGCATTGCCACCAACTCAACCGTCAGGCCGGTCTCCTCGGCCGCCTCGCGCCGGGCGGCCTGCTCCAGGCTCTCGCCGTAGTCCACGAAGCCGCCGGGCAGGGCCCAGCCGTGGGGCGGGTTGGCCCGCCGCACCAAAACGACGGGACGTCCGGGCCGGGACAGCTCGATGATGATGTCTACGGTGGGGTACGGATTGCGCGGGTTCTGGCTCATGCGCCGCTCCGCCGATCCTCGGGGTACTCGCGGCGGGGCATGAAGTGCTCGCAGCGCTCAAAGCACTCGGGCAACAGCAGCAGGCAGGAGACCAGATGCTGGTGCTGGCACACCTGGCCCAGGGAGCTCTTGGGCACGTAGCGTGGGCAGGTCAGTTTGGTAATCTCGTTGAGATTCTTTTGGATCACGTGGCGGCGCGCCACCTCGCGGTCGCCGGGGTCGGCCAGCTTTTTCAGGCGGTCCAGGCGGTCCAGGGTGGCCGCCCCCACCGCGCGGCGGGCCTCCAGCAGATGGCAACGAGTGGCCGCGCTATGCTCCGGGCTCACGGTGCGGGTGCAGCGGCCGCGCAGGAAGTAGGTGCAGCCCTTGCCGCTGATACCCTGCACCTCGCCCAAGGCCGGGGCTCCGCTATCCGTCCAGGCGGCGCACCGGGTCGCCGGCCTTCACGGTGCCGGGGTTGAGCACCCGCACGAAGATGCCCTGGCGCGGCATGATGCAGTCGCCGACCAGCTTGCGTATCTCGCAGCCGGCGTGACACTCCTTGCCGATCTGGGTCACCTCCACCTCCACCTCGCCCAGCTTGAGGCGGGTGCCCACGGGCAGGGTGTGCAGCTCGATGCCCTTGGTGGTGACGTTCTCGGCAAAGTCGCCGGGGTTCACCTCGGCACCCTTGGCCCGCATGAAGTCGATGGACTCCAGGGCCAAGAGGGAAAGCTGGCGGTGCCAGGGGCCGGAATGGGCGTCGCCCACCAGGCCCACATCGGGCTCCAGGCAGCCTTCGGATACGGGCTTTTTGACCACGCCTTTGGTAGAACTAATATTGACCGAAACGATCTCGGGCTGTTGCATTTCACCATGACCAGTTTAGAGAAAGTACTGTTTTGAGCTTATCCCCGCCCCCAGACCGCGTCAAGCGCGCTAACCCGCCCCTGGGCGGCCCCCTGCCCGGAGCGGGACCGGTGGTGGCGGCGGTCAGCGGCGGGGCGGACTCCATGGCCCTGGCCCGTTTACTGGCCCTGGCCGCCCCGGAGCACGGCTGGCGGCTGGTCCTGGCCCACGTGGACCACGGCCTGCGCCCCGAGTCCGGCGATGACGCCGCCTTCGTGGCCGCCCTGGCCGGTGAGCTGGGCGCGGACTTTTTGCTGCGCCGGGTGGAGGTGGAGCGCGAAGGCCGCTCCCTGGAAGACGCGGCCCGCCAGGCCCGGCGCGAAGCGCTCCTGGCCATGGCCGCCGAGGCCGGGGCCAAGGCCATCGCCCTGGGCCACACCCTGGAGGACCAGGCCGAGACTGTCTTGATGCGCCTGCTGGGCGGCAGCGGCCCCTCCGGGCTGGCGGCCATGCGCCCCTGGAGCCCGCCCTGGTGGCGGCCCCTGCTGGCCCTGGAGCGGGGCGCCCTGCGCGCCTGGCTGCGCCAAGGCGGCCACCCCTGGCGCGAGGACCCCAGCAACCAGGACCTGTCGATCCTGCGCAACCGGGTGCGCCACCAGCTAATGCCCCTGGCCCGGGAGCTGGTTAACCCCCGCGCTCCCTCGGCCCTGGCCCGCCTGGCCGCCCTGGCGGCGGACGAGGAGGCGCTGTGGGAGGAGCGTTGCGCCCGGGATGCCGAAAAGCTCCTGCGCCGCCAAGGCCACAGCCTGCTCTTGGATGCCGAGGCCCTGGCCGGACTGCCCCTGGCCCGGCAACGCCGCCTCCTGCGTTTTGCGGTCCAGGAATTGAGCGGCGAGTCCCAGGGCCTCCTGGCCCTGCACGTGGAGCAAATGCTCGAACTGCTGGCCGGACAGGCGGGGCGCAAGCTGACCCTGCCCGGCGGGCTCATGGCCTGGCGGGAGCCCGGGGCCCTGCGCCTGGGCCTGGCCGCGTTGCCTCCGGCCGAGGGCATCACTTTGCACGGCCCGGCCACGGTGGATCTGCCCCATTTGGGGGCGCGCCTCTGCCTGGAGCTGGTGCACGAGAAGCCCTCCCTGGCCGGGCGGGGGCCGGTGGCCTGCCTGCCCGCCGAGGCCCTGGCCTGGCCCCTGGAGCTTCGGCCCCCGGTCCCGGGCGAGCGCTTCCACCCCCTGGGCGCGCCGGGCTCCAAACGCCTGAGCCGCATTCTCATGGATTACAAGACCCCGGCCTGGTGGCGTGAGCGCACCCTGATCCTGGCCGACGCGGGGGGCTCCTGGTGGGCCGCGCCTTGGGCCGTGGCCGAGCGCGCGCGCCTAAAAGGCACTGAGAGCGCCTATTTACGTGTCACTTTCGTTGACACCCCCCAGGGGTGGCCATATACTATGACTTTTAATGGTTAGAAGTGGTTTTTCAGCCGCTTCGGGCCCTCACGGCGGAGAAGTTTAGTTGAATCCCCTCTACAAAAACTTGGCCCTCTGGCTGGTCATCAGCCTGATGATGGTGCTCTTGTTCAACTTTTTCAGCCGCCCAGAGCAGGGCAGCGAGAAGCTCCCTTATTCCGACTTTTTGACGGCGGTTGAAAAGGGCCAGGTTACCAGCGTGGAGATGCAGGGCAACGAGGTGCGCGGCTGGTCCGGCGACGGCAAACGCTTCCGCACCTACGCCCCGGAAGACCCCAAGCTGATCAGCGATCTGCGCTCCAAAAACGTGCGCATCAATGTAAAGCCCGCCGACGACTCACCTTGGTACATGACCGTCCTGGTCTCCTGGTTCCCCATGATTTTGCTCATCGGCATATGGATATTCTTCATGCGCCAGATGCAGATGGGCGGGGGCAAGGCCATGAGCTTCGGCAAGAGCCGGGCCCGCCTGCAAACCGAGCCCGAGGGGCGGCGCATCACCTTTGACGACGTGGCCGGGGTGGAAGAGGCCAAGGAGGAGCTCACCGAGATCATCGAGTTCCTGCGCGACCCCAAAAAGTTCACCCGCCTGGGCGGACGCATCCCCAAGGGCGTGCTCCTGGTGGGCAGCCCGGGCACCGGCAAGACCCTCATGGCCCGGGCCATCGCCGGCGAGGCCGGGGTTCCCTTCTTCTCCATCAGCGGCTCGGACTTCGTGGAGATGTTCGTGGGCGTGGGCGCCTCGCGGGTGCGCGACCTGTTCACCCAGGGCAAGAAGAACGCGCCCTGCATCATCTTCATCGATGAGATCGACGCGGTGGGACGCCATCGCGGGGCCGGCCTGGGCGGCGGCCACGACGAACGCGAGCAGACCCTGAACCAGCTCCTGGTGGAGATGGACGGCTTCGAGTCCAACGAGGGGGTCATCCTCATCGCGGCCACCAACCGGCCCGACGTCTTGGACCCCGCCCTTCTGCGCCCCGGCCGTTTCGACCGCCAGGTGGTGGTGCCGGTGCCCGACGTGCGGGGCCGCGAGGCCATCCTGGGGGTGCACACCCGGCGCAGCCCCCTGGCCCCGGACGTGGACCTGGCCATCCTGGCCCGGGGCACCCCCGGCTTCTCGGGCGCGGACCTGGAGAACATGGTCAACGAGGCCGCCCTCATCGCGGCCCGCGACAACAAGAACCGCCTGGAAATGGTGGACTTCGAAAAGGCCAAGGACAAGGTGATGATGGGCTCGGAGCGCCGCAGCCTCATCCTGTCCGACGAAGAGAAAAAGACCACCGCCTACCACGAGGCGGGTCACGCCATGGTGGCCATGCTCACCCCGGGCACCGACCCGGTGCACAAGGTGACCATCATCCCCCGCGGCCGCGCCCTGGGCCTTACCCAGCAGCTGCCTGTGGACGAGCGCCACACCTACTCCCGCGACTATTTGGTCAACAACCTGGCGGTGCTCCTGGGCGGCCGCTCGGCCGAGGAGCTGGTCCTGGAGACCTTCACCACCGGCGCAGGCAACGACCTGGAGCGCGCCACCGATCTGGCCCGCAAGATGGTCTGCGAGTGGGGCATGAGCGAGGCCATGGGCCCGCTGACCTTCGGCAAGGGCGACGAGCAGATCTTCCTGGGCCGCGAGATTTCCCAGCACCGCGACTACTCCGAGGAGACCGCCCGGGCCATCGACCACGAGGTGAGGAAGCTGGTGGTGCAGGCCCACGACTCGGCCAAGGGCATTCTGGGCGAGCGCATCGACAGCCTGCACGAACTGGCCGGCGCTTTGTTGGTGGAAGAGACTTTGGACTTCGAGGCGGTGGAGGCCATCATCACCGGCAAGCCGCGCCCCCGGGCCCCCAAGCCGCCCGAGCCCGAGCAAGCCCCCCCGGCCCCGGAGGAGCCTCCCGCGCCCCCCGCCGCCCCCGCGCCCCCGGAAGGGGGTGGCGGCGAGGCCGGTGATTAGGCCGGTCCGTCATATTCCCTTGCCCGCCGGCGGCCTGGATTTGGGGCCGCGCACTCTGATTATGGGGGTGATCAACGTCACCCCCGACTCCTTCAGCGACGGCGGCCTGTTCCACGATGCGTCCCGGGCCATCGAGCAGGGCCTGGCCCTGGCCGAGGAGGGGGCCGACATCCTGGACGTGGGCGGCGAGTCCACCCGTCCCGGCTCCGACCCCACCAGCGCGGCCGAGGAGATGGAGCGGGTGCTGCCGGTGATCGAGGCCCTGGCCCACCACTGCCCCGCGGTGATCAGCATCGATACCTACAAGGCCGAGGTGGCCGCCGCCGCCCTGGACGCGGGCGCCCGGATCATCAACGACGTGACCGCCCTCCGGGGCGATGAACGCATGGCCCAGCTGGCCGCCGAGCGTGGGGCGGGCCTGATCCTCATGCACATGCAGGGCGAACCCCGCACCATGCAGAAGGAGCCCCTTTACGACGACGTGGTGGCCGAGGTGCGCGACTTCCTGAGCGCCCAGGCCCAGCTGGCCCAAGACGCCGGAGTGGCCCCGGAGCGCATCGTGCTGGACCCGGGCATCGGCTTCGGCAAGACCCTGGAGCACAACCTGACCCTGATCCGCAACCTGCCGGCCTTGTCGGCGGCGGGCTATCCGGTGCTCCTGGGGGCCAGCCGCAAGCGCTTCATCGGCACCCTCACCGGGCGCGAGGAGCCCCGCGAGCGGCTTTGGGGTTCGGTGGGAGTGCACATCCTGGGCGCGGCCCTGGGGGCGGACATGGTGCGGGTGCACGACGTGGCCCCGCTCAAGGAGGCCCTTCAGGTTTGCGATGCGGTGATGGAACAGGAGGCGCGCGGTGTTGACTGACCTGCTGGCCCCCTTCTTCCAGATTCGCTGGCTGGACCTGGTGGACATCGGGGTGGTGGCCTTTGTGGTCTACAAGGTCATCCTCCTGGTCAAGGGCACCCGGGCCATGCAGATGCTCATGGGCCTGGGGGTGGTGCTGCTCACCATGGTCCTGGCCCGCCAGCTGCACCTGGTCACCATCCACTGGATCATCCAGTCCTTCCTGGCCTCCTTGATCCTGGTCATCATCATCCTGTTCCAGAGCGACATCCGCAAAGCCCTGGCCCGCATGGGCCGAGGCCCCATGCTGGCCGGAGGCCACGAGCAGGCCGCCGCCACCCTGGAGGAGGTGTCCCGCACCGCGGTCACCCTGGCCTCGCGCATGACCGGGGCGCTCATCGTGCTGGAGCGGCGCATCGGCCTGGCCGACTACGTGGACACCGGGGTGCGCCTGGACGCCGTGGTCAGCCGCGAGCTGATGACCACCGTCTTCCACGTGAACACCCCCCTGCACGACGGGGCGGTGATCATCAGCGGCAACCGCATCGTGGCCGCGCGCTGCGTGCTGCCCCTGTCCACCAGCTCCGACGGCAGCCGCCAGGTGGGCACCCGCCACCTGGCCGCCATGGGCCTCACCGAAGAGACCGACGCGGTGGCGGTGGTGGTCAGCGAGGAGCGGGGCCGGGTCAGCCTGGCCGTGGGCGGCCAGCTCACCCAGGACCTGGACGCGGTGGCCCTGCGCAACAAGCTCAACGAGCTTTTCCAGATCGGCCAGAAGCATTCGCGCCGGTTCTGGAAGCGGGAGCGCAAGAGTGCTTAGGTTCATCACCCGGAACTGGCAGCTCAAGCTGATCTCCCTGGGCATCGCGGTGTTCCTGTGGGCCCTGGTGGTGGGCCAGGAGAACGCCGAGGTCACGGTGCGCCTGCCGGTGGTGGTCACGGGCCTGGCCGCCGACATGGTGGTGGCCAACCAGGTGGCCAGCGAGGTGGAGCTTAGGCTCTACGGCCCCCAGAGCCTGGTCCGGCAGGTGGCCACCCGGCCCCAGGCCAAGCAGCTGGACCTGACCGGCATGGGCACCGGCGAGCACATCTTCCAGGTCTTGCCCGAGGACCTGAGCCTGCCGCCGGGGGTGGAGGTGGTGCGCATCAGCCCGGCGCGTCTCCGGCTGGTCATCGCCCACCGCTACAGCCGCAAGGCGGCGGTGCGCCCGGTGATCAAGGGCAACCCCGCCCCGGGCTTTGAGGTCCACGAGGTGGAGTTCAAGCCCGCCGATGTTACGGTGAGCGGCCTCAAGGCCGAGCTGACCGACCTGGACTGGATCTGGACCGTGCCTCTGGAGGTCACCGGCCTCAAGGAGACCACCACCCTCAAGGCCAATCTGCGCCCGCCGGACGGGCGGGCCATCCGGCTCATCCCCAACACGGTGCAGGCGGTGATCCACATCCGGCCTCGCCCGGGCAAGCCCGGCGCCGAGGCCCCGCCCGCCCCGGAGAAAAAAAAGTAAGGCCATAGCCGCCATGGGAGGCAAGGTGGAACGCAAGATATTCGGCACCGACGGGGTGCGCGGGGTGGCCAACCAGCCCCCCATGACCGTGGAGATGGCCGTGGCCATCGGCCAGGGGGTGGCCCACGTGCTGGGCACCGGCGACCAGCGACGCCGGGTGATCCTGGGCAAGGACACCCGTCTGTCGGGCTACATGTTCGAAAACGCCCTGGTGGCCGGCCTGTGCTCCATGGGCCGCGACGTTTTGGTGGTGGGCCCCCTGCCCACCCCGGCCGTGGCCTTCCTCTCGCGCAACATGCGCTGCGCGGCGGGCATCGTCATCAGCGCCAGCCACAACCCCTATCAGGACAACGGAATCAAGGTCTTCGGCCGCGACGGCTTCAAGCTGCCCGACGCGGTGGAGGCCGAGATGGAGGATTTTGCCCTGAAGATGCTGGAGGCCGGGGGCAACGGCCAAGGCCCCCAGCCGGGGCGGGTGGGCCGCGCGCGGCGCATCGATGACGCCCGGGGCCGCTACATCGTGTTCCTCAAGAACTCCTTCCCGGTGGAATACACTCTGGACGGCCTCACCGTGGCCATCGACTGCGCCCACGGCGCCACCTACCAGGTGGCCCCGGCGGTGTTCAGTGAGCTGGGGGCCGAGGTGGCGGTGATTGGCGCCGAGCCCGACGGCACCAACATCAACGCCGGAGTGGGCGCCCTGCACCCTGAGGGCCTGGCCGCCCTGGTCAAGGAAAATAAGGCGAACATCGGCCTGGCCTTTGACGGCGACGGCGACCGCCTGATCATGGTGGACGAAAAGGGCGAGGTGGTGGACGGCGACGAGGTGATGGCCATCTGCGCCGATCATCTGATGACCGCCGGCCGCCTGAACCACGCCACCCTGGTGGCCACGGTGATGTCCAACCTGGGACTGGAGCTGTGCCTGCGGGAGCGGGGCATCCGAATGTTGCGCACCAAGGTGGGCGACCGATACGTGGTGGAAGCCATGCGCAAGGGAGGTTACAATCTGGGCGGCGAGCAGAGCGGCCACATCCTGTTCCTGGACCACAACACCACCGGCGACGGCATAGCCAGCGCCTTGCAGGTGCTCAGCGTGATGGTCCAGACCGGCAAGCCGCTTAGCGAGCTCAAGAGCATTATGACCCGCCTGCCCCAGGTGCTGATCAACCTGCCGGTGAAGCGCAAACCGCCTCTCGCCGAGCAGCCAGCCCTGGTCAAGGCCATGAAGGCCCAGGAAGAGCGCCTGGGCGAAGAGGGCCGCCTGCTCCTGCGCTATTCGGGCACCGAGCCCAAGCTCAGGATCATGGTGGAAGCCACCGACCCGGCCCTCATGGAACAGGTGGCCGAGGAGCTGAAACAAGTGGTGATCAAGACGCTGGGGTCGGAGAGCTAGAAATGTTGCTGGTCATCGACGTGGGCAACACCAACACGGTGATGGGGGTATTCTCCGACGAGAGGCTGGTGGCCGACTGGCGCATCCGCACCGAGCGGGAATGCACCCGCGACGAGTTGGGCGTGTTGTTCAGCAACCTGTTCGCGGCCAGCCCGGTGGCCATGGGCAGCATCGAGGGGGTGATCATCTCCACGGTGGTGCCTCCGCTGACCAGCACCTACGAGGGCTTCTGCCGCCGCTACTTCGGCCTGAGCCCCCTGCTGGTGGGCCCGGGCATCAAGACCGGGATGCCCATCCTCTACGACAACCCTCGCGAGGTGGGGGCCGACCGCATCGTTAACGCGGTGGGGGCCTACGAGCAATGCAAGCAGGACCTGGTAGTGGTGGACTTCGGCACGGCCACCACCTTCGACTGCATCTCCGCCGCCGGGGAATATCTGGGCGGGGCCATCGCCCCGGGAGTGATGATCTCCTGCGAGGCCCTGTTCCAACGCGCCTCCAAGCTGCCCCGAGTGGAGATCTTCGCGCGGCCCAAGGCGGTGGTGGCCAAGGACACCATCGGCTCCATGAACGCGGGCATCATCTACGGCTACGCCGGGCTGGTGGACGGCCTGGTCAACGCCATCAACGCCGAGCGCGGGGTGAAATGCAAGGTGATGGCCACCGGCGGCCTGGCCCCGGTCATCGCCGCCCACTCGTCCACCATCGAGTCGGTGGACGAGCTGTTGACCCTCAAGGGCCTGCGCATCCTCTACCTGCGCAACCAATGATCTCATGATTAAGGCCGCTCCCCCCCGTTGGCCCCGGCCCGGCGCGCCTTTGGCCGTGGCCGCCCCGGCCGGGCGGGTGGAGCCCGCCGAGTTGGAGGCGGGCCTGGCCGTGTTGGCCGGGCTGGCCCCGGAGCGCGAGATCATCGCCGGGCCCCAGGTATTGGCCGTGGACGGCTATCTGGCCGGGCCAGACGCCGACCGGGCCGCCCATTTGGGCGAGCTCTTGGCCGACGAGGCCTTTGGCGCGGTGATCGCGGCGCGGGGGGGCTTCGGCTGCTCCCGCCTGCTGCCTAGCTTGGACCTGGCCGCCCTGGCCGCGGCCCGGCCCTGTGTGCTGGGCTTTTCGGACCTTACCAGCCTGCTCAACGCCCTGGCCGCCCAAGGCCTGGTGGCCCTGCACGGGCCGGTGATCACCCAGCTACCCCGCCTGGACCAGGCCTCCTTGGACGATCTGGCCGCCCTGTTCAGCGGCCGCCCGGCCTGGCCCGCTGAGCTGCGCGGCGAAGCCCTGCGTCCCGGCAAAGCTTCCGGCCCGTTGCTGGGCGGCAACCTCACCCTGCTCTGCCATCTGCTGGGCACGCCCTGGTTCCCGGAGCTGAGCGGCGCGGTGCTCATCATCGAAGACATTGGCGAGGCCCCCTACCGCCTGGACCGCCTGCTCACTCAGCTGGAGCTGGCCGGGGCCCTGGCCTCGGTGGCCGGGGTGGCCGTGGGCCGCCTGAGCAACGGGGAGGCCGACCCGCCCGAGGCCCTGGAGGCGGTGGCCCGCCGCCTGGAGCCCCTGGGAGTGCCGGTGGTCAGGGGCCTGCCCGTGGGCCACGGCGCGGCCAACCGTCTGCTGCCCCTGGGCGCCATGGCCGAGATCGACGGCGCGGCCGGGACCCTCACCGTGGGGGTGGGCCTTGTCTGAGGCGGCGCTGCGTGAAGCCCTGGAGCGGGGCGTGGCCTCGGGCGCGGCCCCGGCGGCGGTGCTGTTGCTCTGGGCCAATGGCGAGCCTCAACTGACCCTCGCGGCCGGCGAGGCCAGCGAGGACACCGTTTTCGACCTGGCCTCCCTGACCAAGCCCCTGGCCGGGGCCCCCCTGGCCGTGGAGCTGGCCCGCGAGGGCGTGCTGGCCTGGGACGCCATCCTCTACGACCTCTGGGGCCAGGCGGTGCCCGAGGACAAGGACGAGATCACCCCGGGCCAGCTCCTGGCCCACGCCGCCGGCTTCCCGGCCTACCAGCCCTATTTCCAGGCCCTGGACAAGCAGCCTCCCGAGCTGCGCCGGGCCCTGCTGCGCTCCATGCTCATGAACGAGCCCCTGGCCCACGCGCCGGGCAGCCGCGCCCTGTACAGCGACCTGGGCTACCTGGCCCTGGGCCTCTTGCTGGAGCACGGCTTCACCACCGGCCTGGAGGAGCCGTTGGCCGCCTTGCAGGCCCGTTTGGGAGTGGAAGGCCCGCGCTATCTGCCCCTGGACCGTGCCCTGCCCTGGCCCCTGGAGCGCATCGCGCCCTGCGGCCCCTTGCCGGGCCGCCCCAAGATTCACGGCCAGGTGGAGGACGAGAACTGCTTCTCCCTGGGCGGAGTGGGGGCCCACGCCGGGCTCTTCGGCACCGCGCGCCAGGTGGCGGCCATGACCCAGGCCCTGGCCCACGACATGCCCGAGATATTCGCGCGCGACCAGGCCACCCCGGGCTCGGGCCGCACCTTCGGCTTCGACACCCCCAGCGGGCCGGACTCCCTGGCCGGGCCCAACGCGCCCCTGGGCACGGTGGGGCATTTGGGCTTCACCGGCTGCTCCTTGTGGTGGCACCCGGCCAGCGGGCGGGGGGTGGTGCTGCTCACCAACCGGGTGGCCTATGGCCGCGACAACGACAAGATCAACCCGCTGCGCCGCGAGGTGCACGAGATCGCCTGGCGGGTGTTGGGAGAGACGGCGTGATCCTCGATCCCGCGCTGAACCGCGCGCCGGACAAGCCCAAGAGCGTTTATCTGATGGGCATCGGCGGGGTGGCCATGGGCGCCCTGGCCGCCGGGCTGGCCGCCCAGGGCCTGGAGGTGCGGGGCTCGGACCGGCCGCTCTACCCGCCTATGAGCACCTTCCTGGCCGAGCGCGGCGTGCCCGTGGCCTCGGGCTTCGACCCGGCCAACCTGGAGCCCGCGCCCGAGGTGGTGATCGTGGGCAACGTGATCCGGGCCGACAACCCGGAGGTGGCCCGTTTGGCCCAGATGGGCCTGCCCTATCTGTCGCTGCCCCAGGCCCTGGCCCAGTGGTTCATCCGCGAGCGCATCTCCCTGGTGGCGGCAGGCACCCACGGCAAGACCACCACCACCGCCCTGTTGGCCAGCGCCCTGCTGCGGGCCAAGCTGGACCCCGGCTTCATGGTGGGGGGCATCATGCGCGAGGGCGGGCAAAACTTCCGCGACGGGGCGGGGCCCCACTTCGCGGTGGAGGGCGACGAGTACGACACTGCGTTCTTTGACAAGCGGCCCAAGTTCGTGCACTACCGCCCCAAGGTGGCCATCCTGAGCAGCCTGGAGTTCGACCACGCGGACATCTACCCGGACCTGGCGGCCATTGAGGCGGCCTTTGACATGCTGGTGGAGCGCATCCCCCAGGACGGCACCCTGGTGGCCTGGGGCGAGAGCCAGGCAGTGATGGCCCGCGCGGCCCAGGCGGCCTGCACCGTGCAGACCTATGGCCGGGGGCCGGGTTGGGACTGGTCGCTGATGGGCGTGGAGCCCGCCGAGAGCGGCGGGGCCCAGCTGCGCCTGCGGGGGCCCCAGGGCTGGGAGCTGAACTTCGCCTCGCCCCTGGCCGGCGAGCACAACGCCCTCAACACGGCGGCCGCCGTGGCCGCGCTCAGCGCGGGCGGCCTGGAACCGGCCCAGGCGGCCGGGCTCATGGCCGGCTTCGGCGGGGTCAAGCGCCGCCAGGAGGTGCGGGGCGTGGCCGGGGGCGTGGTGGTGGTGGATGACTTCGCGCACCACCCCACCGCCGTGGCCGAGACCACCAAGGCGGTGGCCCGCTACGGCCTGCCCGGCTGGCGGCCGGGCGCGGGGCGCTTGGTGGCGGTGTTCGAGCCGCGCACCAACACCAGCAAGACCAAACGCTTTCAGGATGAGTACGCCGGGGCCTTCGGCGCGGCGGACGTGGTTCTGCTGCGCGAGCCACCCGGCGTGGAGGAGCTGCCCCCCGAAGAGCGCTTCAGTAGCGCCCGCCTGGCAGATGAACTCAGCGCCCGGGGCGTGCCCGCCCAGGCCTTTGCCGACAGCGACGCCCTGCTGGCCGGCCTGCTCGACGAGCTCAAGCCCGGCGACCTGTGCCTGGTCATGTCCAACGGCGGCTTCGACAACCTGCACGCCCGCCTGTTGGAGGGGCTGAAGCAGCGCGAGGCCTAGCCGCGTTTCTTGTGGCTTTCGCTGGCGCTCAGCCACCCCGATAGCAGAGCTAGCGGGGCCAGCAGAATAATCTCTCATCGAATACGACTGTCATTGCGAGCCGCCCAACGGCGAAGCAATCTCTGCCCGTAGCGGATGACCTTCTCCGGTTGCGACGCCGGCGAACATCCCAGGCGCCTGCTGCCGAGCAGAGATTGCCGCGTCGCGGCCAGGAGGCCGCTCCTCGCAATGAGAAAATTTTCAGATGAGGTGTGATTCTCAGGCCGCGCCCTGATTATCGGCCAGGACCGCGCGCAGCACGCTCAGGTCCGGCGGCAGGGGGGCCAGGCCCTGCTTGAGGCGCACGATGCGCCGGGCGCGCTCGGCCACCAACTCCGGGTCGATCTCCCCGGCCATGACCAGGGCGGTGAGCTTGTCCAGCCCGGCCAGGGCCAACTCCGGCTTGGAGCACATCAGGATGATGTCGTTGCCCGCCATATAGGCCTGAACCACCGCGTCCTCCGGGGCCATGCCCCCGGCCACCGCGCCCATCTCCAGGTCGTCGCTGATCACCAGGCCCTCATAGCCCAGCTCGCCGCGCAGCAGGCCTTGGATCACCGTGGGCGAGAGCGAAGCCGGATGTTCGGGGTCCAGGGACTCATAGACCGCGTGGCAGATCATCACTCCGGCCACCCCGGCCTGGGATGCCGCCGCGAAGGGCGGCAACTCCACCGCCTCCAGCTCCACCCGGCTGAGATTCACCACGGGCCGCACCTTGTGGGTGTCCAGGGTGGTGCGCCCCAGGCCTGGGAAGTGCTTGGCGCAGGCCAGGCAGCCCTCGGCCTGCATGCCCTGGATAAAGGCCGCGCCCAAACGGCCCACCCGCTCAGGGTCGGCCCCCAGGCTGCGGCGGGCCATGATGCCGCCTTCCAGGGCGTGCACGTCCATCACCGGGGCCATGTCCCAGTTGAAACCCGCGGCCACCAGCTCGCGGCCCAGGCGCGCGCCGTGGGCCCTGAGCGCCGCTTCGTCGGCATCGCCCAAGGCGGCCAGGTCCGGGCCGTCGCTGAAGGGTTCGTGCAAGCGGGCCACGCTGCCCCCCTCCTGGTCCACCAGCATGAGCAAGGAGGGGCGGTCCGCCTCGGAGGCCGCGCGCCGGAGATCATAGCAGAGCCGCCACACCTGGGCGGGCGACTCCACGTTGCGCGCGAAAAGGATCACCCCGCCCAGGCCCCGCCCGGCCACCAACTCCAGTTCCTCGGGCCCGGCCTCGGGGCCGGGGATGCCCACCACCAGCGACTGGGCCAGGGTGTTTTGCACCACCTGTCGGTTCATGGCTTGGCTCCCGCCGGGGATGCGCTCCCGGGCTTGGCGTCCTTGTCCTTGCCCTCCGGGGCCTTGTCCGCCGGGGCCGGCTCCTCGAACCACTTGCTCTCCACCTTGTGCACGTTTTCGGCCTTGAAGCGCACCGAGCCCTTGAAGTCGGCCCGGAAGATCAGGGTGTGGCGCACCTTGGCGTTGGCCAAAAGGGCCAGGGGCACCCGCCACTGCACCCGGCCCGCCTTGGCGTCCACCGTGGGCTCCACCCGTTGGCCCGCGATGTTGATGCCCCAGGCCTTGAGTATCTTGCCCGGCACCACCCAGGTCATGCCCACGTAGCGGCCGGCCAGGCTGGCGGCCAGAAGCTCCTGGGCCTGGGCGGCGGCCGGGTCCTCGGCCTGCCGGGGCGCGGCGCCGGGGGGCAGGCGGTCGTCCAGCTCGGTGCCCAGGGGCTGGTCGCGGTCCGGGCGGTCGCCCTCCAGGGAGCGCAGCCAGCCGGTGAGGCGGTAGGTGTCGTCGCCAATGCCGACGAGCCCCATGTCGATGCGCTCCAGCTTGAAGCGCACCCGCTGGGTCTTGAGCTGGTCCAGGAGGCCGAAGGCCGCGGCTTGCACCAGGTCCACCACGCCGGGCCCGGCCGCCTTGCGGATGAGCTGGGGTTCCGGGGCCAGTATCTCCTCCGGCCCGGCCTTGAACTGGGAAGCCAGGCCCTCGGGAAGCTGGAGGGTGGCGCTGAAAAAGCCGCCGCCCTCGGGCGTTATCACCAGCTCCAGGTCATAATCGAAGCACCCCGGCAAAAACAGGGCCAGGGAGAGGATCAGGGCGGCCAGCAGCCGGGCGAGGCGAAGGGACAAGAGCATCCTCCAGGTAGGGCTTATCAGAGGATTACCCGCCCCGGGGCTTGGGGTCAAGCCCGTGGGGTTGGTGGCCGCGCTGGCCCTATGTTAATCTTGGCGGCAACCTGGTAAGGAGTCGCCCATGCGGGCCATGATCCTGGCCGCCGGGCTGGGCACCCGGATGCGGCCGCTGACCGACAAACGCCCCAAGTGCCTGATGCCGGTGATGAACCGGCCCTTGCTCGGCCTGTGGCTGGAGCGCATGGCCGCGTGGGGCGTGGAACGGGCGGTGGTCAACACCCACTACCTGGCCCCCATGGTGGAGAGGTGGCTGGCGGAACAGGGCGACAACGGCCTGGAGGTGGTGGAAAGCCACGAGCCGGTGATCCTGGGCACCGGCGGCGGCCTGGTGGCCGCGCGGGATGCCCTGGGGAACCACCCCTTCTTGCTGGCCAACTCCGACGTGCTGGCCACGGCCCGGCTCCCCCTGCTCATTGAGCGCCTGGAGGCGAGCGGGGCCCTGGCGGTCCTGGGCCTGATAGACCGGCCGGAGATAAACACCGTGGCCCTGGACCAGGGGCTGGGGGTGCTGGGCTTCAAGGGCGACGCGGGCCTGCCCGGCGACGCCCGCTGGCTCACCTACTCCGGCCTGGCGGCCATCCACCCCCGGCTGCTGGACTATCTGCCCGGCGAGGGCTACTCCACTCTGGTGGAGGGAGTGCGCGCCGCCCTGGCCGTGGGCGGCCTGGTGCTGGGCCAGCGGCTGGAAGGCTTTTGGGACGATTTGGGCGCGCCGGAGCGCTATTGGGAGCTGCACCGCACCCTGTTCGAGGCCCCGCCTCCCGGCCTGGAGGCCCTGGCCCCGGAAGGGCGGCTGGTGCTGGCCCCGGGGGCGGAGATCAGCCCCGAGGCCGAGGTGGACGGTTTCGCGGTGCTGGGGCCGGGCGCGGTGGTGGCCGCCGGGGCGCGGCTCAAGGACTCGTTGCTCCTGCCCGGGGCACGGATTTTGCCCGGGGCCGAGGTGAGCAAGGCGGTGTTGGGAGACGGTTTCGCGGCCTCGGGCCGCTTGCAAGGTGGAGCCCATGCCTGAGGACCGGCAGCAAGAAGAGACCCTGGCCTGGGTGCGGCGGGCCTGGCCCGGCGAGGCGGTCCCGGAGCTGGCCGTGGAGCCCATGGCCGCCGACGGCAGCCTGCGCCGCTTTTGGCGGGTCAAAGCTGGGATGCGCTCCCTGATCGCCATGAGCAACCCAAGCAACCCACCGGAGAACCTGTCCTGGGAGTACTTGGCCAACCACCTGGGCCGTTTGGGGCTGCCCGTGGCCCGGGTTTTGACCGCGGACCAGCGGGAGGGGCGCTTCCTCATGGAAGACCTGGGCAGCGGCTCGCTCATGGACGCGGCCCTGGCGGCGGGGAGCGACCAGGAGGCGGTGGCCGCGCTCTACGCCCCGGTGCTGGCCATGCTGGCCCGCTTGCAGGCCCAGGGCCACGAGGGCCTGGACACCAGCCTTTGCTACGACACCCCGGAGCTGACCCCGGAGGTTTTGCGTGAGCAGGAGGCGGGCTACTTCATGCGCGAGCTGGTCCTGGGCGCGGCGGGCTGGCCGACCGAGGAGCTGCCTCCCGAGCTGGAGGACGAGCTGACCGACTTCTGCCGCCAGGCGGGCGAGGCAACCCCCCGGGGCCTGGTGCACCGCGATTTCCAGAGCCGCAACATCGTCTATCACCGGGGGCGCTACGGGTTGGTGGATTTTCAGGGGGCGCGGTTGGGCCCGGCCCAGTACGATTTGGCCTCCCTGCTGCACGATCCCTATGTCCAGCTCCCCTGGGGGCTCAGGGACCGGCTGCTGAACCAATACTTGGAGCTGCGCGGCGCGGAGGGGCCCTTTGACCAGGACGCCTTCCGTGCCGGGTGGGCGGCGGTGAGCGCCAGCCGCCTGATGCAGGCCCTGGGGGCCTTCAGCTTCCTCACCCGGCGGCGCAACCGCCCCCACTTCGAGGCCTCGGTGGCCCCGGCCCTCACCAGTTTGGGCCGGGTCATGGCCGACCCCAGCCTGGCGGGCTACACCGCCCTGGGCCGGGTGGTTTGCGAGGTGGGCGGCCGTTTGGGGCCCGCAAGCTTCGCCTTTTTAGGCAAGGTGGAATAATGAGCGGCATCGTTGCCATAGTGGGACGCCCCAACGTGGGCAAGTCCACCCTGTTCAACCGGCTGACCCGCACCCGGCGGGCCCTGGTGGACGACATGCCCGGCGTGACCCGCGACCGGCTCTACGGCCGGGCCAAGATCGAGGGGCGCGAGGTGACCCTGGTGGACACCGGCGGCTTCGACCCGCCGGCGGACCAGGCCTTTGCCTCCGAGGTGCACACCCAGATCGAGCTGGCCCTGGGCGAAGCGGACCTGGTGCTCTGCCTGGCCGACGCCCGCGCGGGGCTGACCCCGCAGGACAAAGAGGTGGCCCGCACCCTCAGGCGCACCCAGAAGCCGGTGATCTGGGCGGTGAACAAGACCGACAGCCCCTCCCTGGAGGACGCGGCGGCCGAGTTCTACGCCCTGGGGGTGGAGCATCTGCACTTCATCAGCGCGGCCCACGGCCTGGGCGTCCTGGACCTGTGCCGCGAAATGCTGGAGCTGTTGCCCCCGGACGAGGACCGCGAGGACGAGGAAGGCGAGGAGGAGATCCGCCTGGCCCTGGTGGGGCGGCCCAATGTGGGCAAGTCCAGCCTGATCAACGCGCTGACCGGCTCGCCCCGGGTGGTGGTCAGTAACGTGCCGGGCACTACCCGCGACGCGGTGGACACCCCTCTGGAGTTCAATGGCAAGCCCTACGTGCTCATCGACACGGCGGGCATCCGCCGCCAGGGCAAGGTGAACCGGGGCCTGGAAAAGGCCGGGGTGTTCCGCTCGCTCCGGGCGGTGGAGCGGGCCCACGTGGCCGCGGTTTTGGTGGACGGCGACGAGGGCATCACCGACCAGGACCTCAAGCTGGCCGGGCACGTCCTGGCCAGCCACCGGGCCCTAATCATGGTGGTGAACAAATGGGACCTGGTCAAGGACGACGACTACCGGCGGGGCATCCTGGAGCGCGAGCTGGAACAGGCGCGCCGCTTCGCCCCCTGGAGCCCGCTGTTGTTCATGAGCGCCAAGACCGGCCAGGGGGTGGGCAAGCTCCTGCCCACGGTGGAGCGGGTCTTTTCCGAGTACACCCGGCGCGTTAGCACCGGACAGCTCAACCAGGCCATCGAGGGCATCATGGGCCACCATCCCCCGCCCCTGATCAAGGGCAAGCGGCTCAAGATCTACTACGCCTCCCAGGTGGCCACCCGCCCCCCGACCATCGTGCTGATGGTCAACGACCCCAAGCGGGTGCATTTTTCCTACCGCCGCTACCTGAACAACGAGCTCAGGCGGGTGCTGGGGCTGGACCTGGCCCCCTTGCGCCTGATTTTCCGGGGCAAGGAACGGGGCAAGGGCGGCAAGCGGCGGCCTTGACAATGAGGAGCGCCACGGATAATTTAGCCTTTCTACGGCCTGTTAAGTCATCCGGAGAACGTTAGGTATGCAGGAAATCGCCGAGGCCGCCCTTAGGCGGTCCATTGAGGTGCATCAGGAGTTTCTGCGCACCGGCCTGGCGCAGGTGGTGGCCGCGGCCCAGCTGGTTTCGCGGGGCCTGGCCGCGGGGGGCAAGCTGATGGCCATGGGCAACGGAGGCTCGGCCGCCGACGCCCAGCACCTCTCCGCCGAGCTGGTGAACCGCTATCTCATGGAGCGGCCCGGCCTGCCGGCCATCGCGCTGACCACCGACAGCAGCATCCTCACCGCCGTGGCCAACGACTACGACTACAACCAGGTGTTCTCCAAGCAGATAAAGGCCCTGGCCGTGGACGGGGACATGGTGCTGGGGCTCTCCACCTCGGGGCGCAGCCCCAACGTGATCGCCGGCCTTAGCGCCGCGCGCCAGCGGGGCCTGGCCACCATCGGGCTCACCGGGCGCAACAGCGAGGCCATGGGCCCCCTGTGCGACATCCTCATCCAGGTGCCCAGCGACGAGACCCCGCGAATCCAGGAGCTGCACGCCTTTTCCATTCACATGATCTGCGAGCTGGTGGATCTCACCCTGTTCGGACGCAGTCAATGAGCAAGCAACCCATCGACCTGAGCAAGCTCAAGCTCTCGGACCTGGACATGCGGCCCTCCAAGGTGGCAGCCGACATGCTGGGCAAGCCCTGGCAAGCCGGGGGCAGCTTGAACCAGTTCGTGGCCTCCCTGCCCAAGGTGCTGGCCGCTGACGATCTGCGCGCCGCCGCCGGGGCGGTGATCGCCGCCCGCAAGGCGGACAAGCCGGTGATGCTGGCCATGGGGGCCCACGTGATCAAGGTGGGCCTGAGCCCGTTGATCATAGACGCCATGGAGCGGGGCATCGTCACCGGCCTGGCCTTCAACGGGGCCGGAGTGGTGCACGACACCGAGATGGCCCTGGCCGGACGCACCAGCGAGGACGTGGCCGAGGCCCTGGCCGACGGCAGCTTCGGCACCGCCCGCCAGACCGGGGAGTTCATCAACGGGGCCATCGCCGCCGACCCCGGGGCCGGGCTGGGCCTGGCTGTGGGGCGGGCCTTGCAGGAAGCCAACCCCAACTGCGTTTCGGTCTCGCTTTTGGCCGCGGCGGCCCGGTTGGGCCTGCCGGCCACGGTGCACGTGTCCATCGGCGCGGACATCATCCACATGCATCCCAGCTTCGACGGCGCGGCCACCGGCCAGGCCAGTCACGTGGACTTCCGCCGCTTCACGGCCCAGGTGGCCGAGCTCAAGGGCGGGGTGCTGTTCAACGTGGGCTCGGCGGTGATGCTGCCTGAGGTGTTCTTAAAGGCCCTTTCGGCCGCGCGCAACCTGGGCAACGAGGTCAAGGACTTCACCACCGTGAACCTGGACATGATCCGCCACTACCGGCCCATGACCAACGTGGTCACCCGCCCGGTGCTCACCGGCGGCCGGGGCATCAGCATCACCGGGCACCACGAGATCAACCTGCCGCTGCTCTTGGCCATGGTCGTGGAAGGCCTGGCCGTCTGAGGCTTGCCCCGCGTCCGGGCCGGTATTATGGTTTTAGGACACGCACAAACTTAGACCCGCCCCGGCAAGGGCCGCTAGCGCCCGGGAACGAAGGACATGCCCATATACGAGTTTCATTGCCCCCGCTGCGAACACGAGTTCGAGCAGCTGGTTTTCAAAAAGAGCGAGAAGGTCGTCTGCCCCAAGTGCGAATGCGCCAAGGTGGAGCGCCTGATGAGCGGCTTCGCCTCCAAGAGCGGCTCGGACGGCAAGATGACTTCCAGCAGCGGCGGCGGCTGCGCCGGCTGCACCGCCTCCTCCTGCGCCTCCTGCCATTAGGCCAATGCCCATGCCCAAGCTGACCATCGCCACCCGGGGGAGCAAGTTGGCCCTGGCCCAGGCCGGTTGGATCGCCTCGCGCCTGAGCGAGCTGCATCCCGGCCTGACCGTGGAAATGAACATCATCAAGACCACCGGCGACAAGATTCTGGACGTGCCCCTGGCCCAGGTGGGCGGCAAAGGGCTCTTCGTCAAGGAGATCGAGGATGCCCTGTTGGCGGGGGCGGCCGACCTGGCGGTGCACTCCATGAAGGACGTGCCCTCCGAGCTGCCCCAGGGCCTCACTCTGGGCGCGGTGGCCCGGCGGGAAGACCCCCGCGACGCCCTGATCAGCCCCATCGCGGTGGAGATAAAGAACCTGCCCTCCGGGGCGCGGGTGGGCACCAGCAGCTTGCGGCGGCAAGCCCAGCTCTTGGCCCTTCGGCCCAATCTGGAGATCGTGCCCCTCCGGGGCAACGTGGACACCCGCCTGCGCAAGCTGGAAGAGGAAGGCCTGGACGCCATCATCCTGGCCGAAGCCGGGCTCTCCCGCCTGGGCCTGGAGGTGGAGCGGGCGCTGATTCCCATTGAGCAGATGCTCCCGGCCGTGGGCCAGGGGGCCCTGGGCCTGGAGATGCGCGCGGACGACCCCCTGGTGCGCGAGCTCATCGCGCCCCTGAACCACCCCGACACCGCCGCCGCCGTGGACGCGGAGCGCGCCTTCCTGGCCCGCCTGGAGGGCGGCTGCCAGGTGCCCATCGCCGGGCACGCGGTGGTGGAAAACGGCATCGTCAAGTTCTCCGGCCTGGTGGCCGACCTTCGCGGCGAACGCCTGGTGACCGGCGGCGGCTTGGCCCCCCCGGCCGAGGCCGCGGCCATGGGCGAGTCGGTGGCCCAAGAGGTCTTGGACGGCGGCGGCCGGGAGATTTTGGCCGAGGTCTACGGGGAGGCGCCCCAATGAGCGGCAAGGTCTATCTGGTGGGCGCGGGGCCGGGCGACCCCGGCCTGATCACCGCCAAGGGAGCCAAGCTGCTGACCACCTGCGACACGGTGGTCTACGATTATCTGGCCAACCCCGAGCTGTTGGCCCTGGCCCCGCCCGAGGCGGAGCGCATCTACGTGGGCAAAAAGGGCGGCGACCACACCAAGACTCAGGAGCAGATCAACCAGCTTCTGGTGGACCTGGCTGCCCAGGGCCGCATTGTGGTGCGCCTCAAGGGCGGCGATCCCTTTGTGTTCGGGCGGGGCGGCGAGGAAGCCAGCGCCCTGGCCGCCGAGGGCCACGCCTTCGAGATCGTGCCCGGGGTGACCAGCGCCATCGCGGCCCCGGCCTACGCGGGCATCCCGGTGACCGACCGCCGGGCCACCACGGAAGTCGCTTTCGTGACCGGCCACGAGGACCCCACCAAGCCCGGCTCCACCATCAACTGGGACGCCCTGGCCTCCATCGGCACGGTGGTGTTCCTGATGGGCGTGAAGAACCTGCCCCACATCTGCGAGAGCCTGATGAAGGCGGGCCGCGATCCGGCCACCCCGGCGGCGGCGATCCGCTGGGGCACCACCCCCCAGCAGGAGACGGTGAGCGGCACCCTGGCCGACCTGGCCGCCAAGGTGGCCGGAGCCAAGCTCAAGGCCCCGGCCATAACCATCGTGGGCCAGGTGGCCGCCCTGCGCCAGGAGCTGGCCTGGTTCGAGAAGATGCCGCTTTTCGGCAGGAGCGTCTTAGTTACCCGGGCCCGCAAGCAGGCCTCGGCCCTCAGCGAGGGGCTCAAGGCCCTGGGCGCCAAGGTCATCGAGGTGCCCACCATCGACTTCCTGCCGCCCGAGGACGCGGCGCCCCTGGCCACGGCCATCGAGATTCTGGAAGACTTTCACTGGGTGATCTTCACCAGCCCCAACGGGGTGGAGGCCTTTTTCGACGCCCTGATCGAAGGCGGCAGCGACGCCCGCGCCCTGGCCGGATGCAAGCTGGCCGCCATCGGCCCGGCCACCGCCGCCATGCTGGCCCGGCGGGGCCTGGTGGCCGACGTAACCGCGCGCACCTTCCAGGCCGAGGGGCTCATCGAGGCCCTGCAAAGCCAGGGGCTCACCGGCCAGCGGGTGCTGATCCCCCGCGCGGCCGAGGCCCGCGAGGTGCTGCCCGAAACCATCGCCCAGTGGGGCAACCTGGTGCAGGTGGTGCCCGCCTACCGCACCGTGCCGCCCGAGGGCTCGCCCGAGCTGCTGGCCCAGGCCCTGGACGAAGGCCTGGACGTGATCACCTTCACCGCCTCCAGCACCGTGACCAACCTTATGGCCATGCTGGACCAGGCCGGCCAGGCCGAGCTGGCCCGCCGCAGCAAGAGCGGCGAGCTGACCATCGCGGCCATCGGGCCCATCACCGGCGACACCGCCCGGGGCTACGGCCTCGAGGTGGCCATCCAGCCCGAGTCCTTCACCATAGAGGCCCTGATCGCGGCCCTCAGCGCCCACTTCGCCTCGTGAGGCAAACCCGCGACGATCTGTTCTCCCCCGCCCTGGAGGGGTTGAACCCGGCCCAGCGTTTGGCTGCCGGCCAAAAGGGCGGCCCGGTCTTGGTCATCGCCGGGGCGGGCTCCGGCAAGACCCGCACCCTGGTGCACCGGGTGGCCTACTTGGTGGAGCAGGGAGTGGACCCCTCGTGCATCCTGCTGCTCACCTTCACCCGCCGCGCGGCGGCCGAGATGCTGAACCGCGCCAAGGCCCTTAACGAGGCCTGCGGCCGGGTGAAGGGCGGCACCTTCCATTCGCTTTGCTACCGACTGCTCCGGGCCCACGGCCCGCGCATCGGCCTGGACCGCAACTTCACGGTGATCGACCGGGGCGACTCCGAGCAACTGGTCAAGGGGGTGGTGAACGAGCGGGGCCTCAAGACCAAGGGCGACAAGCATTTCCCCCGCGCCCGCTCCATCCACGAAATCATCGGCAAGTCGCGTAACCTGGAGCTGAGCATCGAGGACGCGGTGGAGCAGTGGGCCGGGCATCTGCTGGCATATCTGGACGAGATCAGCCAGGCGGCCGAAGGCTATGCCCAGGCCAAGCGCGAGCAGCACCTGGCCGACTACGACGACCTGTTGTTCCTGGCCGAGCAGCTTTTGGCCGACAACGACGATTTGCGCCGGCGCTTCAGCAGCCACTGGCAGCACCTGCTGGTGGACGAGTACCAGGACACCAACGCGGTGCAGGCCCGGCTGCTCAAGCTTTTGGCCAGCGAGCACGACAACGTGATGGTGGTGGGCGACGACGCCCAGAGCATCTACCGCTTCCGGGGAGCGCGCCTGGACAACATCTTCGAGTTCCCGGACAACTATCCGGGCACCAAGGTGGTCAAGCTGGAGCAGAACTACCGCTCCACCCAGGCCATCCTGGACCTTTCCAACGAGGTGATCTCCCAGGCCTGGCGGCGCTACGACAAGAAGCTGTTCACCGAGCGCCTGGGCGGCAAGCGCCCCGCCCTGCGGCGGCCCCGCGACGACCGGGGCCAGGCCCGCCTGGTGGCCAGGCGCATCGCCGAGCTCACCGCCGCGGGCACCAAGCCCGAGGAGATCGCGGTACTCTTCCGCGCCTCGCGCGACTCCTACGAGCTGGAGCTGGAGCTGACCTCCGGACGCACCCCCTTCGTCAAGGTGGGCGGCTTTCGGTTCCTGGAGGCCAGCCACATCAAGGACGCCATCAGCCACATGCGGGTCATCGCCAACCCCAGCGATTTCCTCTCCTGGCAGCGCATCCTCATGCTCCTGCCCGGGGTGGGGCCCAAAAAGGCCCAGGGCGCCATCCGGCATTTGGTGGAGGCTCCCTCGCCGGAGCATTACCTGGGCCGCCTGGCCAGCGCCCCCGGCCTGGGCGGGCCCCAGTTCGCGGCCCTGGTGGAGCTGATGAGCGAGCTGTCCGACCCCTCGGCCACGCCCATGAGCATGGTGGAGGCGGTGGCCGACTATTACGAGCCGGTGTGCCGCGAGGCCTATGAGGACTACCCCCGCCGCTTGCGCGACCTGGAGGAGCTGCCCGGCCTGGCCCGGGGCTTCGCCTCTTTGGCCGAGTTCATGGCCGAGGTGGTCCTGGAGCCGCCCAACACCTATGCCGACGAGCAAAGCGGGGGGCGCATCACCCTGAGCACGGTGCACTCGGCCAAGGGCCTGGAGTGGCCCCACGTGTTCATCCTCTGGGCCACCGAGGGCCGCTTGCCCCCCCTTCCCGCCCTCACCGATCCCGAGGCCCTGGAGGAGGAGCGCCGCCTGATGTACGTGGCCTGCACCCGGGCCGCCGGCGAGCTGACCATCCTGGCCCCCAAGGAGTCCTACCAGCGGGGGCGCGGGGTGGTGAGCAACGAGCTGAGCCGCTTTTTGGCCGAGCTGCCCGGCGGGCTCATGGAGGCACCGCCCGAGGCGGTGTTCGCGGTGCCCGACGCCGCGCCCGCCAATCCGGTAAGCCGGGGCAGCCAGCGCCAGGACCGCCCCTTCCCGGTGGGCGGCCAGGTGAGCCACGCCACCTTCGGCACCGGCCGGGTCATGGGCTACCAGGGGGGCAAAAAAATCCTGGTGCATTTTCAGCGCCACGGTCTGAAAATACTCCTGCTGGAATTCGCCAACCTGACCGAGGTCTAAGCCCAATGCCTTCTCCCAGTCCCTATCAGCGCGCCGTGACCAAGCTCTACGAGCTGCAAAAGTTCGGCATCAAGTTGGGCCTTAGCTCCACCCGCAACCTGCTAAAGGGCCTGGGCGACCCCCATCGCGGCCTGGCCTGCGTGCACCTGGCCGGCACCAACGGCAAGGGCAGCGTGGGGGCCATGCTGGAGGCGGCGCTCACGGAGGCCGGGGTCAAGGTGGGCTTCTACACCTCGCCCCATCTGGAGCGCTTCACCGAGCGCTTCCGCGTGGGCGGCAAGGAGATATCCCAGCGCAAGGTGGTTCAGCTGTGCAAGGCGGTGTGGGAGGTGGTGGACCAGCGGGAGCCGCCCACCTACTTCGAGTTCGTCACCGCCATGGCCTTTGAGCACTTCCGCCGCGAGGGGGTGGATCTGGCCATCATGGAGACCGGCCTGGGCGGCCGCCTGGACGCCACCAACATCTGCGAGCCCCTGGTCACGGTGATCACCAACCTGGGCCTGGAGCACGAGGATTACCTGGGCAAGGGCCTGAAGAACATCGCCTTCGAGAAGGCGGGCATCATCAAGAAAAAGGTGCCCCTGATCCACGGGGTGATGCAGCCCAGCGCCCGCCGCATCGTGGAGGACACCGCCGCCGAGCGCAAGGCCCCGGTCTACCGCCGGGGGCGCGAGCTGGGCTTCAAGCGGCGCGGCGGCGGCCGCTTCGACCTGAACGGGCGGCTGTGGAAGCTCAGCGACGTGGCCACCAACCTGGTGGGGGCCCACCAGCCCATAAACGCCTTGCTGGCCCTGGGCGCGGCCGAGGTGTTGTCGGAGAAAGGCCTGCCCCTCACCGCCGGGCACCTGGCCCGGGGGCTCACCCAGGTGCGCTGGCCGGGCCGCCTGGAGCGCTGGCCCTCCCAACCCGACGAGCCGGACCTCTGGCTGGACGGGGCCCACAACCCTTCCGCGGCCAAGGCGCTCTTGGCCAGCCTGGAGGCCATGCGCGGGGGCCGCAAGCCTTTGGTCATGGTGGTGGGGGTGATGGCCGACAAGGAGATCGGCACTCTTCTGGGCCTGCTATTGCCCGCCGCCGACCGGGTGGTCTACTCCCGGCCGGTGTACGCCCGCGCGGCCGATCCCCAGCGCCTGGCCGAGGCTGCCCCCCCCGGCGCCCCGCCCGGCGAGATAGAGCCCGATCTGGGCCGGGCCATGGAGCGCGCGCGGGAGCTGGCCGGTCCCGGTGGGGCGGTTTTGGTCACCGGAAGCCTTTTTACGGTAGGCGAGGCCCGCACCATCCTCTCCGGGGGTACAAGCGACTTGCCTTAAATTGCTCCATCTGCTAGGGTGCGCTAGCAAAAGTGTTAACGCGCCACACGCCTTGTTGGAGGTGGAAGTGCTCGCAATCAGGCGTCTATCACGGCACATCCTAGTCTTGATCATTCTGGCCGGCTTGGCCGGCCTCTTTATTAGCCCCGGGCCTGCCTTTGCCCAGGGGACCCTGATGCGCGTGGACGCCCAGGGTCCGGTGGACGTGCGCGCCGACCGGGTGGTCTACAACGAAAAGACCGCCACCTACCGCGCCGAGGGCGAGGTGGAGATCGTGCGGGGCAAGACCCGCTTGATGGCCGACAAGATCAGCCTGGACGCCAATAGTCTGATCGCCGAGGCCGAGGGGCGGGTGCGCCTGGCCACCCCGGCCCAGGACATCACCGGCAAGAGCATGGTGGTGGACCTGAACAACAGCACCGGCAAGATCTACCAGGGCCGCATCTTCATAAAGACCAACAACTACTACCTTTCCGGGGCCGAGATAGCCAAGACCGGCAAGGAGACCTACACCATCAAGCAGGGCAGCTTCACCAGCTGCGACGGGGCCGACCCCGCCTGGCAGGTGACCGGCGAGGACATGGAAGTGACCGTGGAAGGCTACGGCACCGCCAAAAACACCGCCTTCCGCGTGAAAGGCGTGCCCATCCTGTGGGCCCCCTACCTGATGTTCCCGGCCAAGTTCAAGCGCCAGTCTGGCATGTTGGCTCCCCAGTTCGGCCAGAGCCAGCGCGACGGCTTCATCTTCAGCCTGCCCTACTACCAGACCCTCGGCGAAGACATGGACGCCACGGTCACGCTGAACTACTACACCAAGCGCGGGTTGGACCTGGGCCTGGAATACCGCTACTCCCTGGACCCGGGCTCCAAGGGCATGTTCATGTTGGACTACATGCCAAACGACCAGGCGGGCGAGGCACTTTACAAGGAAGGCAAGAACGCCAAGCCCTACAGCTCGCGCTATTGGTTCCGAGGCATGGCCGACCAGAGCTTCTTCAACGACACCATGGAGTTGAAGGCCAACATCGACTTGGTGAGCGACCAGGACTACCTCCGGGAGTTCACCTTCGGCTACAGCGGCTTCAACGCCTCCGACCGCCGCCTGGCCCAGTGGTTCGGCCGCAACCTGGACCCCAACACCAGCCTGACCCGCACCAACACCGTCAACGTAACCCGCTACTGGTCCTCGGCCAGCTTCAACGCGGGGGTCATCTACTACGACGACACCACGGGCAACAACGACAACATCCTGCAATCGCTGCCCACCTTCAGCTTCGACGCCACCACCCAGCAGCTGGGCAACACCGGCCTGTACTTCGCCATGGGCTCCAGCTTCACCTACAACTACCGCGAGGAAGGCAGCACCGGCTTCATCTCGGACGTGGCCCCGGTGATCAGCCTGCCGCTTAACTTCAGCGACTACCTGGAGTTGGAGCCCAGCTTCACCTGGCGGCAGCGCTTCTACTCGGTAAACGGCGACGACAGCATAACCGACCCCAAGGACGCGGGCCTGAATCAGGTGTACGAGTTCAACGCCAGGGCCAGCACCTACCTCTACCGGGTGTTCGATTTCGGCACCGCCGAGAACCCCTACAAGATCAAGCACGCCTTCCGCCCGGTGATGACCTACGCCTACCGGCCCAGCCTGGACGAGGACAGCATCCCCGACCTGGCCCAGTTCGGCTCCCAGCGCACCAACGCGGTCAGCTACGGCATCGAGAACGCCCTGACCTACAAAGTCATGTCGGCCGACCCCAACAGCGGGGAGATCGTGCCGGTGTACCGCGAGTTCCTGCGCTTCAACGTGTATCACTCCTTTGACGTGAACACCTACCGCGAGGACAACGGCGGGCAATATTGGGGCGAGGTGTCGGCCACCACCCAGTTGCTGCCCACCGACAAGCTCTACTTCGAGAACACCACCTCCTGGAACCTCTACGACAACAGCTTCACCCGGGTGGACTTCCTGGCCCGGGCCGAGGACAACCGGGGCGATACCATCACCCTGGATTGGCGCTACGACAACACCGGGGTGAAGCAGATCAACGGCTGGCTCAAGATCGCCCTGACCCAGCAGTGGTATGTAGGCTTCGTCAACCGCTACGACTTCGACACCGGCAACCAGTTCGAGGCCCAGTACGAGCTGGGCTACGACGCGCAGTGTTGGGGTTTCAAGGCCTTTTACGTGGACGACATCAACCAGCGGGGCTTGTTCTTCGTGATCTCGCTGGGCGGTTTCGGCGAATTGCTCAACGTGGGAGGCTATTAGACTGCGGGAAAAAGCCTTCGGCTTTATTTCCTCCACCCCTTGACAGAACGGGGTCCAACCCCTATAAATACAGCTTCGACAAGCGAGGGCGACCTACGCCCTATCCGCCCGAGATTACAAGTTAGGCTTAAGGTCATGAAGAGCTTTGTAGCCAAAAAAGAAGACATCAGCCGGGAATGGTTCGTGGTGGACGCCACCGACCTGATTCTGGGGCGTCTGGCCAGTGAAGTGGCCCGGCGGCTCCGGGGCAAGCATAAGGCCATCTTTACCCCTCACGTGGACACCGGCGATTTCATCGTGGTGATCAACGCCGAGAAGGTGGCACTTACCGGCCGCAAGATGGACCAGAAGATGTACCATCGCCACAGCGGCTATCCCGGCGGCATCACTTCCATCAACGCCCGGCGTATGATGGATACCCACCCCGAGCGCGTGCTGATCAGCGCGGTCAAGGGCATGCTGCCCAAGAACCGCCTGGGCCGCCAGATGCTAAAGAAGCTGAAGGTCTACGTGGGCCCCGAGCATCCGCACCAGGCCCAGCAGCCTCAGACTTTGAGCCTGAGCTAGGGCGGAGGAGCTTTTAGATTATGAGCGACACCCGCGTATACTCCACCGGCAAACGCAAGACCGCGGTGGCCCGTTGTTGGCTGGTGCCCGGCGGCAGCGGCCAGATCATGGTCAACCGCAAGCTGGCCGACCAGTACTTCACCCGCGGCGTCCTGATCCAGATGGTCCGTCAGCCCCTGGCCATGACCGACAACCTGGACAAGATGGACGTGATGGCCACGGTGCGCGGCGGAGGCCATGCCGGCCAGGCCGGCGCCCTGCGCCACGGCATCGCCAAGGCCCTGGCCGAGTTGAACCCCGAGCTGCACAAGCAGCTCAAGAAGGCCGGCTTCCTGACCCGCGACGCCCGTAAGAAGGAACGCAAGAAGTACGGTCAGCCCGGCGCCCGCGCCCGGTTCCAGTACTCCAAGCGCTAAGAGCGCTTCAGCTCGCTATTCCGGGGAAGGTCCAAGCGGGCCTTCCCCTTCTTTTTGGGGAGAATGCCATGATTCCGGTCGCCATCATGGGAGGCTCCGGTTACACCGGAGTGGAGTTAATGAGGCTTATCGCCGGGCATCCCGGCCTGGAGCTGAGCGCGGTGAGCTCGGCCCAGTTCAAGGACCAGCCAGTGGACGCGGTCTTCGGTGCCCTGGAAGGCATGGGGAAATTGAGCTTCGTGGACCACGACCCGGCCACCCTGGCCGGGGGCGCGCAGCTGGTTTTCCTGGCCGTGCCCCACAAGGCGGCCATGGCCGCCGCGCCGGCCCTCCTGGACGCCGGGGCCAAGGTGGTGGACCTCTCGGCCGACTTCCGGCTGCGGGACCGGGCGGTGTACGAAGAGTGGTACGCCCCCCACAGCGCGCCCGAGCTGCTTTCCGAGGCGGTGTACGGCCTGCCCGAGTTCTACCGCGATGAGATCCCCGGGGCCCGGCTGGTGGCCAACCCCGGCTGCTACGTGACCAGCGTGCTGGTGGCTTTGGCGCCACTACTCAAGGCCGGTCTGGTGGAGCCCGAAGGCCTCATCGCGGACAGCGCCTCGGGCGTGTCCGGCGCGGGGCGCTCGGCCAAGTTGGGCCTGATCCACGGCGAGGTGCACGAGAACTTCAAGGCCTACGCGGTGGACGGCCACAGGCACACCCCGGAGATGGAGCAGGAGCTTTCCGTGGCTGCTGGCCAAGAGGTGCGGCTCACCTTCACCCCGCATCTGTTGCCCATGGACCGGGGCATCCTGAGCACCATCTACGCCCGGCCTCGGGCAGGCGCGGACGCGGAAGCGGTGCGGGAGTGCTGGCAGGCGGCCTATGGCGACGAGCCCTTCATCCGGCCCCTGCCCCCCGGGCGGCTGCCCGCCTGCAAGGAGGTGCGGGGCACCAACCGGGTGCAGCTCGGCGTGGCCGTGGACCCGCGCTCCGGGCTCATCAAGCTGTTCTCGGCCCTGGACAACCTGTGCAAGGGCGCCAGCGGCCAGGCCATGCAGAACGCCAACCTCATGCTGGGCCTGGGCGAGACCGAGGGCCTGACCGAGCTGGCCTGCACCCCGTAGGGGCGGCCATGGGCATGGAGCCACCCACCCTCTGGGAGCGCCTGGCCGGCCGTTTCCCGCCCCTGGACCTGCCCTTCGTGGAGCGGGAGCCGGAAGGCGAGAGCCGCCGGTTGGCCTTGGCGGTGGCCTATCGCGGGGCGGGCTTTGCCGGCTGGCAGGTGCAGCCCGGCGAGCCCACCATCCAGGGGGCGGTGGAGGCCGCCCTGTCGCGCCTGTGCGACCAGCCTATCCGCATCGAGGCCTCGGGCCGCACCGACGCCGGCGTCAACGCCTGGGGCCAGGTGGCCAGCTTCAGCACCACCAGCCGCCTGGCCGCGCCGGAGATGCTCAGGGGGCTCAGGGCCCTGTTGCCTGGCGGCGTGTGGCCCCGCGCCCTGGGGCCGGTGGCCGAGGATTTCCACGCCCGCTTCAGCGCCCAGGGCAAGACCTACCATTATTACCTCTGGCCCCGGGCCGAGGCCCCGCTGTTCTTGGAGCCCCACTGCTGGCCGCTAAAGGCCGGGCTGGACCTGGCGGCCATGCGCGCCGCCCTGGCAGGGCTGGTGGGCGAGGTGGACCTGGCCGCGTTCTCCACCGCCGGGTCCGAGCCGGGCCTGACCACCAGGCGCATGATCCACCGCGCCGAGCTGAACCAGCTTTCCGACGGCATGGTGGAGCTTCGCCTCACGGCCAGCGGCTTTTTGCGCCACAGCGTACGCAATCTGGCGGGCAGTCTGGTGCAGGTAGGCCGGGGCGAGCTGTTGCCCCAGGCCATGGCCGAGATGGCCGCCGCGGGCAGCCGCCTCTACTCCGGGCCCAAGGCCCCGCCCCAGGGGCTCTACCTGGCCAAGGTTTTCTACACGAGAGCGCCGGAGTAAAGGGCGTTTCTTGTCGCGCCCAGAACGGCGCGACCCCAATAGCAGAGCTATTGGGGGCAGCAGGAAAAAAAAGCAGGTTGCTCTCGTCCCCCCACTTCCCCACACATCACGCCTTGTCATTGCGAGGAGCGGCTTCTTGGCCGCGACGCGGCAATCTCTGCCCGCCAGCAGGTGACCTCGTGGCTTTAGTGTGGTGCGTAAGGAAAGTTGCCCAAGCTTGCGAGAGAGGGGGAGCCAACTCCAGGGAAGATGGCCACGGCCCGCCGCAAACAGCTCTCCACTTTCTACAACCGCCTTGGGCGGCGGCCCTCGCCATGACAACTATTTCGGGGAAATTGAGGAAGCGGCCCTTTGGCCGGATTTATTGTCGCGCCCAGAACGGCGCGACCCCGATAGACAAGCTATCGGGGCCGGCAGACAGGGGGCGATAAGGCCTTAGCCTTTGTCCTTGCCCAGCGTATCTTTCAGGGTGTTGTAGACTTGGGGAAAGGCCTCTTCGAACGCGGCCACGGACATGCGGCCGCTCTCGATGAACTTGACGATGATCTCCTTGGAGGCCTTGAGCAAGGACTCCTGGCGCGGGGTCAGGCGGTCCAGAGGCGGCTCTTTTTTGGGGCTCATGCGTCGGCTCCTTGTTCCCGCCGGGTCACCCCGCAGGAAGGAAGAAGGCACTCCATAGTTCCCAGCGGGGGCCCGGCACGAAGATAAACCTTGGGGGCCCATCCCCGGCCCGGCCAGCTTACACCAGCCTTGCGCGCGACACAAGCGCCCGTGGTGGTCAGCCCCGTGGGGGCTGTGCTATATCTTCTAGACTATGCAAGCTATTATCCCCCCCAGACCGGTCCGCCTGCTGCCCGAGGAAGTCGCCAACCAGATCGCCGCCGGCGAGGTGGTGGAGCGCCCGGCCAGCGTGCTCAAGGAGCTGGTGGAAAACGCCCTGGACGCTGGGGCCCGGCGTATCGCGGTGGAGGTGGCCGCCGGGGGGCGCAAGCTGATCCGGGTGGTGGACGACGGCGCGGGCATGGGGCCCGACGATCTCTTGATGGCCCTGGAGCGCCACGCCACCAGCAAGGTGGCCAGCGCGGCGGACCTGACCCATGTGGGCTCCCTGGGCTTCCGGGGCGAGGCCCTGCCCTCCATCGCGGCGGTGAGCCGGATGCTGCTCCGCTCGCGGCGGGAGAGTGACGAGGCGGGCTCCCAGGCGCGGGTGGAAGGCGGGGCCATCAAGGCGGTGGAAGAGGTGGGCTGCCCGGTGGGCACCCTGGTGGAGGTCAAGGACCTTTTCTTCAACACCCCGGCGCGGCGCAAGTTTTTAAAGAGCCAGGCCACGGAAAGCGGCCACCTGGCCGGGGCCCTGGTGCGCCTGGCTCTGGCCCGGCCCGAGGTGGCCTTCCGCTACAGCGTGGGCAATCAGGTGACCTACGATCTGTCCGGCGGCCAGGATCTGGCGGTGCGGGCCGCGTCCCTGCTGGGCCGCGCCTCGGCCGAGGCCATGGTGCGCCTGGAGGAGAGCGAGGATGTGCTGGGCCTGGAGGGCCTGGCCGGGCTGCCTTCGCTGAGCCGCTCGACCGCGGACCAGGTTTATACCTTTGTGAACGGCCGTTTCGTGCGCGACAAGGTGCTCTTGCACGCGGTGAACCAAGCCTATCGCGGGCTCATGCCCGACAACCGCAGGCCGGTGGTGGTGCTGCACCTTACCCTGGACCCGGAGCTGGTGGACGTGAATGTGCACCCGGCCAAGACCGAGGTGCGCTTCACCCGCTCCCAGGAGGTGCACGACGCCCTGGCCCGGGCCCTGCGGCGGGGCCTGAGCAAGGGGCGCGGCGTGAAGCCCAGCGCCCGGCCGGTGGTGGCCCAGGGCGCCCCGCCCCGGCCCTATGCCGCGCCCGCGCGGGGGCCCGCGGCCCCGCCGCCCCGGGTGGCCGAGCCCAGTGCGCCGTCGCGCCCGGCCGAGCACGCCTCCCCGCCTCCCCCGGCGGACGCCGCCCTGCCCGGCGGCGCGGCCAAGCGTCTGCAACCGCTCTACACCAAGGCCGAGGAGCTCACGGTGATCGGCCAGCTGCACGGGCTCTACGTGCTCTGCTCCTCGCCCCAGGGCCTGGTGCTGGTGGACCAGCACGCGGCCCACGAGCGCCTGACCTACGAGCGGCTAAAGGCGGGCCTGGCCCGGGGCGAGCTGCCCCGCCAGGGACTGTTGTCGCCCCTGACCATGGAGCTGAGCCCCGGCGAGGCGGCCTGGGCCGGGGAGCAGGCCGAGCAGTGGGCCCGTTTGGGCCTGGAGCTGGAGCCCTTCGGCGGGGCCACCTGGGCCATCCAGGCGGTTCCGCCCCATCTGGCCGGGGGCGACCCCCGCCCGGCGGTGCGCGACCTGCTCAGCCAGATGAGCGCCAGCGGCCTGGAGGCGGAGACCCCGGAGTTTGTGGAGACCGCGCTCCGCTCCCTGGCCTGCCACGGCTCGGTGCGCCAGGGCCAGCGGCTCAAGCCCCGCGAGCTGGAGGAGCTGGTGGACCAGATCTGCCAGCTGCCCGCGCCCCTCACCTGCCCCCACGGCCGCCCGGTGATGCTCCTGCTCACCCGCCACGAGCTGGACCGCCAGTTCCGCCGGAGCGGCGATGGCTCCTGAGGCACCGGCCCTGGTGGTGCTGGCCGGGCCCACCGCGGCGGGCAAGACCGCCCTTTCCCTGCGCCTGGCCCGCGAGCACCACGCCGAAATCGTGGGCGCGGACAGCGTGCAGGTCTACCGGGGCCTGGACATCGGCTCGGCCAAACCCACCCCCGGGGAGCAGGCGCAGGCGCGGCATCACCTGATCGACATGGCCGACCCGGCCGAGGGCTTCTCGGCCGCGCGCTACGCGGAGCTGGCCCAGGCGGCCATCGCGGACATCCACGCCCGGGGCAAAAAAGCCCTGGTGGTGGGCGGCACGGGCTTGTACATCAAGGCCCTGCTCTGGGGACTGGTCCCGGTCCCGGAGGTGGACCCCGCGCTGCGGGCAGAGCTGGCCGAGGCCTGGGACGAGCAAGGTGCCGAAGCCATGCACGCCCGCCTGGCCGAGCGCGACCCCGAGGCCGCCGCCCGCCTGCACCCCAACGACCGCCAGCGGGTGCTACGGGCCCTGGAGGTGTGCCTCCAGACCGGCGAGCCCTTCAGCCGCCGGCAGGAGAAACACAAGCAAAGCGAGCCGCGTTACGCGCATTTGTTCATCGGCCTGGAGCGGCCCCGCGAGGAGCTGAACCAGCGCATCGAGACCCGCGCCCGGGCCATGTGGCAGGGCGGGCTCCTGGCCGAGGTGGAGGGCCTGCTGGCCGCGGGCACGCCCCCGGAAGCGCCGGGCCTGGCCACCCTGGGCTATCGCCAGGCCGTGGCCGCCTTGAGCGGGACCATGCAGCCTGATGACGCGCTGTTTGATATGATTAAGGCAACCAAGGCCTACGCCAAGCGGCAGCTCACCTGGTTCCGCGGGGTGGAGGGCCTGCACTGGCACAATGCCGACGACCACGCGGGCGTCAGCCAACGGGTGGCCGGCTTCTGGTCCCATAAGGGGTAGCGACGATGAAGAGCCTGATCAAGCTGCTGGTTATCCTGGCCCTGGTGCTTTCGGCCCTGCCGGCCGGGGCCGACACCTTCATGGTGATGGGCCGCGCCCCCTTGGGGAGCAACGAGGCGGCGGCCAAGGACGCGGCCGTGGCCGACGCCCTTTCCCGGGCCGTGGCCCAGGCGGCGGTCAGCTCTCTGGACCCGGCCACCCTCAGGTCCAACCTGTCCCTGTTGCAGCAGCAGGTGTTGGCCGACTCCAAGCGCTACATCACCAACTACTCCCTGGTGGCCTCGGCCCCCTCGGGCCAGGACTTCCTGGCCCTGGTTTCGGTTACCATCGACCAGCGGGCCCTGACCCAGGCCCTGATCCGCGCGGCGCTCAAGCTGCCCACCTCCCATTTGGGCACCATGCTGATCATGGTGAGCGAGGAGACCGCTCCCGGGCGGCCGCCGGTGTACTGGTGGTCCGGGCTGCCCGGCGCGCCCGAGGCCCCGGCTCCCCTGGCCAAGGTGCTCAAGGGCATGGGCATCCGCATCGTGAACCCCAGGCCCCTCAAGGCCCTGTTGACCCCGGACATGCGCCAGCCGGTGCTCTCGGAGTCCCAGGCCCTGGAGTTCGCGCGCCAGGCCGGGGCCCAGGTGGTGCTCCTGGGCAGCATCCGCACCTATCCCCTGGTGACTCCCCAAACGATCGTCCCGCCGCCCCTGGTGCAGCTATTAGCCCTGAACACCGCCTCGGGCCAGGTCATAACCATCGAGGAGACCGAAGGGCCCACCTTCCACGCCACCCCCGAGCCGAGCGCCTATCCCAAGATCCTGGCCCAGGTGGAGGACTCGGTGCGCAATCTCATGGCCCGGCTCTCGGCCAAGCTGGGCGATGCCGGCCCGGCGGCCCGCGAGATCGCCCTCAAGGTCTCGGGAGTGCGCTCGTTGGGCCAGCTCATGCGCCTGGAAAAGGCCATGATGAGCATGAGCGACATGGTGGAGTCGGTGCAGCGGGTCTCGGCCGGCGCGGGCAAGGCCAGCTTCTCCCTGGTTCTCAAGGGCTCGCCCTCGGCCTTGGCTGACAAGCTAATGGTGCAGAATTACGGCGATTTCCTCATCAACGTGGTGGAGCAGGACAAGCGGGCCCTGGAGGTGGTGATCATACCCCGCCAGCCGGGCAGCCAGGGCGCGCCCTATCCCGGAGCCATGGCGCCCAGCCAGTCCGGCCCGCAATATGCCCCGGATCGCTGGAAGATCGGCCCGGACGGGCGCAAAAAACAGGACGACCAGCAGGAGAAAAAGGCCTATCCCTGGGAGCAGGGCGGCCAGCAGCAAAAGGCCCCCCAGGGCGGCCAGCAGCAGCAGCCCCAGCAGCAGCAACAGGAGCAACCGCAGCAACAGGAGCAACAGCAGCAAAAGCAGCAGCTTTATCCCTGGGAACAGGGGCAAAGCGGCCAGGGAAATCAGGCCCAAAGCGGCGGCGCGCAGCAGGTCCCGCAAAAGGCCGGCAGCGCCAACCAGCCGAATACGAAACAAAATATTAATCCCGCCGCCGCCCAGGGCACCGGAAACGGCAGCGGAGCCAGCGGCGGCTCGGGCAAGGTTGCCTACCCCTGGGAACAGAGTCAGTGACAAAGCGCCCCCACGGGCTCCGGAAGCGCCTCCGGGCGGTGATTCCGGTTGACAGTGTAGGGTGCGGCTGGTAGAAGAAGGTTTCAATTTCAGGCACGTAGCTCAGGGGGAGAGCGCTACCCTGACACGGTAGAGGTCCCGGGTTCAAATCCCGGCGTGCCTACCAGACCCGGCCTGGACCGCAGGCCCCAAGAGCCGGCAACTAGCCGGGTAGGGGCCTTGCGCCAGGTGAAGGGAGTTTTGTTTGTTTTGGCCCAAGACATGAGCGCCAGCAGCGAATACATCTCCGCCTCCGAGGCCCTGTCCGCTCAGGACCCCAAAGCGGCCAAAAAAGCCATCGCCGCCCGCGATAACGGACGGCTCTTGGACCTCTCCGCCCCGGTGGCCCCGGGCGCGGAGCTCACTCCCGTTCTGCCCGGCGACCCCGAGGCCCTGGACATCCTGCGCCATTCCGCCGCCCACATCATGGCCGAGGCGGTCAAGGAGCTGTTCCCCGGGGTCAAGGTGGCCATCGGCCCGTCCATCCAGGACGGCTTTTACTACGATTTCGACTACGAGCGCCCCTTCACCCCCGAGGACCTTCCGGCCATCGAGCAGAAGATGACCGAGATAGTCCGGCAGAACGCCCCCTTTGAGCACGACCTGTGGGACAAGGGCCAGGCGCTTAAATTTTTCGGCGACGAGGGCGAGAATTTCAAGCTGGAGCTGATAGAGGGCTTGGAGGACGACCAGGTGGGCATCTACCGCCAGGGCGCCTTCACCGACCTCTGCCGCGGCCCCCACATCCCCTCCACCGGCAAGCTGGGCGCCTTCAAGCTCCTGAGCGTGGCCGGGGCCTATTGGCGGGGCGATGAAAAGGGCCCCATGCTCAGCCGCATCTACGGTACCGCCTTTTTTGACCGCAAGGAGCTCAAGCGCCACTTGCAGCTCATCGAGGAGGCCAAGAAACGCGACCACCGCAAGCTGGGCCGCGAGCTGGAGCTGTTCAGCTTCCACGACGAGATCGGCGCGGGCATGGTGGTGTGGCATCCCCGGGGCATGATCCTTCGCAACCTCATCGAGAGCCTGGAGCGGGCCGAGCACCTTCGGCGCGGCTACTCCATGGTGCAGGGCCCCCAGATCCTCAAGCGGGAGCTGTGGGAGCGTTCGGGGCATTTCGACAACTACCGCGAGAACATGTATTTCACGGAAGTCGACGAGATCGCCTACGGCATCAAGCCCATGAACTGCCTGGCCCACATGCTCATCTACAAGTCCAAGCGCCGCTCCTATCGCGAGCTGCCGCTGCGCTACTTCGAGCTGGGCCTGGTGCACCGCCACGAGAAAAGCGGCGTGTTGCACGGGCTGACCAGGGTGCGCGCCTTCACCCAGGACGACGCCCACCTCATCTGCCGGCCGGACCAGCTGGAGGACGAGATCCTGGCGGTGATGGACTTTGTCACCGACTTCATGGAGCTCTTCGGCTTCGAGTACACCCTGGAGCTCTCCACCCGGCCCGAGAAGTCCATCGGCAGCGACGAGGACTGGGACCGGGCCACCGCCGCGCTGACCAAGGCCCTGGAGGCCAGCGGCAAGGACTACGAGATCAACGAGGGCGACGGCGCCTTCTACGGCCCCAAGATCGACTTTAAGCTCTACGACGCCCTGAAGCGCTCTTGGCAGTGCGCCACCATCCAGTGCGACTTCACCCTGCCCGACCGCTTCGAGCTGACCTACACCGACGCGGACGGCGAGGCCAAGCGGCCGGTGATGCTGCACCGGGTGATCCTGGGCTCCATCGAGCGCTTCATCGGCGTATTGGTGGAGCACTTCGCCGGGGCCTTCCCCCTGTGGCTGGCTCCGGAGCAGGTGCGCGTGCTCACCGTGACCGACCGGGCCGACGAGTGGGCCCAGGAGATCACCGGCGCCCTCAAGGACGCCGACATCAGGGCCGAGGTGGATCTGCGCAACGAAAAGCTGGGCGCCAAGGTGCGCGAGGCCCAGCTCATGAAAGTTCCTTACATGGTCATCCTGGGCGACCGAGAGGTTGACCAGCGCGAGGTGACCCCGCGCCTACGCAGCGGCAAGAACCTCGAGACCATGGACCTGGAGAGCTTCATCAAGATGCTCAAGGAGGAGGAGGCCGAACCCGTGGAGCGACTGCGCCGAAGAGGGCGGGAGCGCCGGGCGGCCAAGGGGTTCTAGGTCAGCAGAACCCCCGATTGGTGAGAAGAGGAGGAGAAGGACCATAGCCAAGCAAGAACGCGTGCGGGTGAATACCGCGATTCGCTCCCCCATGGTGCGATTGGTGGACCACGAGGGAAACCAGGTGGGAGTGGTGGATACGGATGAGGCCATGAGGATCGCGTCCGAGGCCGGCATGGACTTGGTGGAGGTGGCGCCCAACGCCGATCCGCCGGTCTGCCGGGTGATGGACTACGGCAAGTACAAGTATCAGCAGGCCAAGAAGGCCCAGGAAGCCAAGAAGCGTCAGAGCCTGACCCAGGTCAAGGAGGTAAAACTCCGGCCCAAGATCGAGGATCACGACTTCGGCTTCAAGATGCGCAACGCCAGGCGTTTTCTGGAGGAGCGCAACCGGGTCAAGATCACGGTGCAGTTCCGGGGCCGCGAGATCGCCTACCCCGAACTGGGCGTGCAGCTGCTGAGGCGGGTGCTGGAGGATCTGACCGACATCGGCCAGCCCGACGGCGAACCCCGCATGGAGGGCCGCTTCATGCACGTGTTCATCTCGCCGCGCTCGGCCAACTGAGGCCGGGCCGGATATATAAGGAAACGGAGTCATAAGAGCATGCCCAAGATCAAAACCAACCGCGCCGCGGCCAAGCGTTTCAAGGCCACCGGCGGGGGGCGCATCAGGCGCAACAAGGCGTACGCCAGCCACATTTTGACCAAGAAGACCACCAAGCGTAAGCGCGGCCTGCGCCAGGGCGCCCTGGTGGACCAAGCCAACGAAAAGGGAATCAAGCGCCTGCTGCCCAACCTGTAGGGCACTTAAGCGCGGGAGATAAGAGACCATGCCTCGAGTAAGACGCGGATTCAAAGCCCGCCGGCGCCGCAACAAGGTGCTCAAAGCCGCCAAGGGTTTCGTGGGCGGCCGCCGCAAGCTGCTGCGTTCGGCCAGTGAAAGCGTGGAACGCGCCATGTCTTTCGCTTATCGCGACCGCAAGGTGAAGAAGCGCCAGTTCCGCAAGCTGTGGATCGTGCGCATCAACGCCGCGGCCCGCGAGCAGGGCCTGAGCTACAGCCGCCTCATCGACGGGCTGAACAAGTCCTCGGTGGCCCTGGACCGCAAGATCCTGGCCGAGCTGGCCATCAGCGACCCCGCCGGTTTCGCGGCGGTGGCCGGCCTGGCCAAGCAGGCGGCCTAAGGGCGGCCGGCGCATGCAGCAGGAGCTGATCGAGCTAAAGAACCAGGCCCTGGCCGAGGTGTCCGACGCGGGCAGCGAGGACGCCCTGGAGCAGCTGAACACCCGTTATCTGGGACGCAAGGGCCTGCTCACCGGACTGCTGCGCAAGACCGGCACCCTGCCCCCCGAGGAGCGCCCCGCCTTCGGGCAGCTGGCCAACCAGGTCAAGAACGAGCTGGCACAGGCTTTCAGCGAGGCCGCCGCGCGTCTGAGCGCGGCCGGCCGCGCCGTGGCCTGGCGCCCGGGGGTGGACGCCACCCTGCCGGGCATCCGGCCCCGCCGGGGACGGCTGCATCCCATCACCCAGACCGAGCGCCTCATCCTGGAGGTCTTCAACCGCATGGGTTTCCAGGTGGTGGAGACCCCGGAGGTGGAGCTGGACTGGTATTGCTTCGAAGCCCTGAACATGCCCCCGGACCACCCGGCCCGGGACATGCAGGACACCTTCTACATCTCCGACCAGGTGGTGCTTCGCACCCACACCTCCTCGGCCCAGATACGCACCATGGAGAAGGTCAAGCCCCCCTTGCGCATCGTGTGCCCGGGCAAGGCCTTCCGGCGCGATTCCGACGCCACCCACACCCCCATGTTCCACCAGGTGGAGGGGCTGATGGTGGGCGAGGACATCACCTTCGCAGAGTACAAGGGCGTGATCATCAACTTCGTGCACCAGGTTTTCGGCCCCGACGTGCCGGTGCGCTTCCGCCCCAGCTTCTTCCCCTTCACCGAGCCCAGCGCCGAGGTAGACATCGGCTGCGTGGTGTGCAAGGGCGAGGGCTGCCGGGTGTGCAGCCAGACCGGCTGGTTGGAGATCCTGGGCTCGGGCATGGTGGACCCCAACGTCTTCAAGAACGTGGGCTACGATCCCGACAAGGTGACCGGCTTCGCCTTCGGCATGGGCATCGAGCGCATTGCCATGCTTCGCTGGGGCATTGACGACCTCCGGATGTTCTACGACAACGACCTTCGTTTCATCCGCCAGTTTTAGGAGTTCCTGATGCTCGTACCGCTCAATTGGTTGCGGGACTTCGTGGATTTTGACCTTTCGGCCCAAGACCTGGCCGATCTGTTGACCAACGCCGGCCTGGAAGTGGACGGGGTGATCGACCGATTTACCGGGCTCAAGAAGGTCATCTCCGCCAAGGTCCTGGCGGTCGAGCCCCATCCCAACGCCGACCGTTTGCGCCTGGCCAAGGTGGACTGCGGCAACGGGGAAACCGAGACCCTGGTCTGCGGGGCCCCCAACCTGGAAGCGGGCATGATCACGCCCATGGCCCAGGTGGGCGCGGTGTTGGGCGAGGACGAGATCGAGGTCACCAAGGCCAAGATTCGCGGCGTAGTCTCTTGCGGCATGCTCTGCTCCGAGCGCGACCTGGGCCTTAGCGACGATCACAGCGGGCTGATGAAACTGGACCCGGACGTGGAGCTGGGCCGCGAGCTGGCCGATCTGCTCAACCTGGAGACCCAGGTCCTGGAGATATCCATCACCCCCAACCGGGGCGATGCGCTCAGCGTGTTGGGCGTGGCCCGCGACGTGGCCGCCCTGTTGAACAAGCCCCTCAAGCTGCCCCCCTGCGAGCCTACCGAGCAGCAGCCGGGCATCGAGGGCCAGGCGGTGATCGAGGTGCACGACGCCCAGGCCTGCCCGCGCTACACCGGGCGTCTGGTCAAGGATGTAAAGATCGGCCCCTCGCCGCTGTGGATGCGCGACCGGCTCATGGCCTGCGGAGTGCGGCCCATCAGCAACGTGGTGGACGTGACCAACTACGTGCTCCTGGAGCTGGGCCAGCCCTTGCACGCTTTTGACTTCGCCCAGGTGGCCGGCCGCAAGATCGTGGTCAAGATGGCCGCCGAAGGCGAGAAGTTCGTGACCCTGGACGGCCAGGAGCGCACCCTCAAGGGCAGCGATCTCCTGATCTGCGACGCGGACCGGGCGGTGGGCCTGGCCGGAGTCATGGGCGGGCTCAACAGCGAGGTCACCGACGACACCACCGACGTGCTCATCGAAAGCGCCTTCTTCGATCCCCTGACCATCCGGCGCACCAGCAAGCACCTGGGGCTGAGCACCGAGGCGGCCTACCGCTTCGAGCGTGGCATCGACCTGGAGGGCTGCGCCCGGGCCAATAGCCGCGCCGCTCTGCTCATGGACGAGCTGGCCGGGGGCCAGGTGGCCGCCGGGATCATCGACGCCTACCCGGTTCCCTACCAGGCGCCCAAGATTCCCCTGAGCGTGAGCCGCACCGCCAAGTTCCTGGGCCTGCCCCTGGACAAGGACCAGGTAGCCGATCCCCTCAAGCGCCTGGGCTTGGCGGTCAGCGACGGACCGGACCAGGACGCCATCGTCGTGGAGCCGCCCGCGGTGCGCACCGACCTGGAGCGCCCGGTGGACCTCTACGAAGAGGTAGCCCGGGTGGTGGGCTACAACAACTTCCCCTCCGTGCTGCCCAAGGCCGAGATCGGGGCCGCGCCCCGGCCCTGGCCCCAGCGCGCCCGGGGCCTGGCCCGCGACGCCATGGCCGCCCAGGGCCTGGACGAGGCCATCACCTATTCCTTCGCCCACCCCAAGGCGGCGGACCAGCTGGGACTAACGCCCGACGACCCCCGCCGAGCCATCGTCAAGCTGATGAACCCGCTGAGCGAGGACCTCTCGGAGCTCCGCACCAGCCTGCTGCCCGGCCTGCTCAGCGCCGCCGCGCGCAACCTGGCCCACCGGGTGCCCGACGTGGGCCTGTTCGAGGTGGGCCGCGTGTTCATGGACCGCCCGGGCGAGACCCTGCCCCAGGAGACCTTCCGCCTGGGCGCGGTGCTGGCCGGGCTCATGGCCCCGGCCTCCTGGTATGGCGGCGAGGTGGTGGCCAGCCTGAGTCACATCAAGGGCGTGGCCGAGTATCTGGCCGCCGCCCTGGACCTGCCCGGCCTGGCCTTCGAGCTGGCCGAGGACGCCCCGCCCTATCTGGACCCGGCCGAATGGTGCCGCCTGAGCTTGCAAGGCAAGCCCCTGGGCGAGATGGGCCGCCTGAGCAAGCGCGCTGCCAAGGCCTTTGACATCGACCGCCCGGCCTACGTGCTGGACCTGGACTTCGATCTCATCGCCGAGATGGCGGTGCGCCTCAAGGAGTTCAAGCACCTGCCCCGCTACCCCGAGGTGGTGCGCGACGTGGCCCTGGTGCTTAACGAATCGGTGCGCGCCGGCGACGTCTTGAACGCGGCCCGCGCCGTGGACGACCCCTGGCTCAAGTCGGTGGAGGTCTTCGACCTGTACCGGGGCAAGCCCCTGGCCAAGGATCAGAAGTCCCTGGGCCTGCGCCTGACCTATCAGTCCGAGGAGCGCACCCTCACCTACGAGGAGGTGACCCCGGGCTACCAGGCCTTGGTGGACGGCCTCCTGGCCAAGTTCGAGGCCACATTACGCGCCTAGCGAACTTCGTGCTATAGTCACCGTAGGCGCGAGGGGAGCGGTGACCTTGGAAATACCTGACAAGCCATATCTGCGCATAGGCGAAGTGGCCCGCTTGCTGGGCACCCACACCCATGTGCTGCGCTACTGGGAAAGCTGCTTTCCCCAGCTCAAGCCGGTGCGCGCGGCCAGCGGCCAGCGCCTGTTCCATCCCTCCGACCTGGAGACCCTTTTGATCATCAAGACCCTCCTGCACGAGGAGGGCTACACCATCGCCGGGGCCAAGAAGCGCCTGGACGAGCTCTCCGGCGAGGGCGCGCCCGAGGAGCGGGCGGGCATGGTGGATCAGATCAAGGGCGAGCTGAGCGACATCCTAAAAATGTTGGATTAGTCCGGCTTCGCCAGCCACCGGAATACTGCGTTGCTGGCGTCGCTCGGCCCTCGACGTAGCTTTTGCTACGCCTCCGGCCCTCGCTAGCCAGACGCCTTGTCTTCCGGCGCCTGGCTGTGCCGGCGGTCATATTCCACGCAAATTTTCGGTTTAGTCTACGAGCAGACTGTAGTTATGCGGCCTCGCGCCTGGTAAGCGCGTAGAGATACACGGTCGTTGCGTCCTCGCCCTTGCCCAGGCGGCTGGTGGTGCGGCGCACGCTGAAGCGGGCGTCGGCCAGATCGAAGAAGCTGATGGCAAAGGGCCGCGCCTCGTGGCTGATGAAGGCGGTGCCCCCCGGAGTGAGCAGCTCGTCCAGAAGCTCCACCAGGCGGGGGTAGAGCGGTGGGTGATAGAGCACCTCGGCCCCCAGGATGGTGCCGAAGGCGCCCAGGTCCTCGGGCGGGGCGTTCCAGTCCAGGCGGCGCACGCTCACCAGATCGCCCAGGCCGCTTTTTTCCGCCGCCGCGCGGGCGAACTCCATGGCGTCGGGGTCCAGGTCGCTGAGCACCACCGGCCGCCCTCCGGCCGCGGCCACCAGGCCGGGCAGGCCCAGCCCGGCCCCCAGCTCCAACAGCGGCTCTTTGCTCTTGGTAAGACGCAGGGCGAACTGGGCCATGACCATGGCCGCGGGCCACAGCTTGGTCCAGTAGGGCAGCTCGGCCTCGCCCTCGGCCGAGGCGGCCATGCGCTTTTCGATGTACGCGGTGGGCTCGGCCAGCTCGGGCAGCCACAGGCGCGAGGCCCCCACCAGCACCTCGTTCCAGTTGAGGTCGAAGCGGTCGTTGACCCGCTCCAGGGCGCCGGGGCTTCCCGGGGCCGCGCCTTGTTGGTTCAGGGTGTCGCTCATGCGCTTTCCTCGGTCGGCTTTTGCTCGGGGGAGCAGGAAACGGGATTGCCGGGCCGGATCTCGGCCAGGTCCACCAGGCGCAGATTGCCCAGGGCCTGGTCCTCGGCCGCCTTGACCTTGCCCACCAGCTCCACCAGGGCCGGGTCCTCGCGCCTAAGTCCGCCCTCGCGGCCCTCTTCCAGGTCGCCGCGCACCGCGCCCAAAACGTGGCACACCAGGATGCGCTCCACCGAGCGGCCCGGGATCACGTGGTCCTCCAGGTTCAGCTCGGCCACCAGCCCGGCCCGCTCCATGTCGTCCACCACACTCCACACCTCGCCCTTGGGCACCCGCAGGGCCTCGGCCAGGCGGGTCACCGACCAGGGCTCGTTGCCCACCGCGAAGCTCTGGGCCACCTTCTGCATGATGCCCAGGGCCAAGGCCTCGCGCTGGGCCGGGTTCAGGTGGGTGGTGATGGCCTTGGGCGGGGTGCCCCGCTTGACCAGGTTGTGGGCGTGGGCCAGCTCGGCCCCGAACAATAGCACCTGCCAGCTGACCTGCAACCAAACCATGAACAGGGGCAGCGAGGCGAAACCGCCGTAAATGGCGTTGTAGCGCGAGACCCCCACCTGGAACTTGATGTAGATGCTCTGCACCACCCACCACAGCAGGGCGGCCACGATGCCGGCCATGAGGGCGGAGGTGAAGGGCACCCGGGTGTTGGGCAAAAAGAGATACAAAAACACGAAGGCGGCCATTATGAGCACCAGGGGCCCCAGCTTGAGGGCGAACTGGGCCAGGGGCCCCACGTAGGCGCTCTCCAGCACCCACTGCACTACTGAATGAGAGGAGAGCCCCGCCCACAGGCCGGTGGAGGCCAGCACCAAGAGAGGGCAGATGATCAGCACCGAGAGGTAGTCGGTGAACTTGCGCGCCCAGGCGCGGCCGTGGGGCGCCTCCCAGATGCGGTTGAAGGTCTCCTCCACGCTGGACAGGGTGAGCACCAGGGTGATCACCAACAGGGCCAAACCCACCATGCCCAGGGTGCCCACCTTGGTCTGCTGCACATAGGTGATTATGTACTCCAGCACCTTGGCCTGGCTGGCGGTGTACTCGTTGATCAGGAGCTTGTTCAGGGCATCGGCGAAGCCCAGGCCCTTGGCCAGGGAGAAGCTGATGGCCAGGGCGGGCACCAGGCCCAGCAGGGTGATGAAGGTGAGCGCGTTGGCCTGGAAAGGCAGGCGGTCCAGATAGGAGTTGCGCAGGGCCAGGTAGGCCACCTTGAGCGGCTTGAGCAGCACGTGCCGCCACCCGGCCCAGGGGTGGTCGCTTTTCCACATCCAGGCCAGGATATCGCGGTCGGTCCGGTCGAACCAGTCTTGCTCTTTCTTGCGCGCCAAGGGCCGCTCCTTTGCTGCGGCCAGCTTAACACCGGGGCCCCGGCCTTGCAAACCCCCGGTTGGCCAGGGTAAACCCGGCCGGGCTCAGCCCAGGGAGCAGGCGCTCTGATAGCCGCGCCAGCGGCGGCCGGTGGGCGGGGACAGCCCGGCCAGGGCGGCCACCCGGTGGCGCAGCCAAGCCCCCAGGGGCGCGAAGCCGTTCTCGCTGAGCAGCCAGGCCGGAGGCTCGCCGGGCGCGGACGGCGCGGACGCATCGCCCAGCTCGGCCAGGTCCGTGCCCGCCAAGAGCCAGGCGGCCCCGTCCCGGCTGGCCGGAGTCAGGGGAAGGCCCCCGCCCTCCCCCCGCGCGGCCGCGGCCAGGGTGGCCTCGGGGTGCGGGCCGGGCGCGGGGCGCAGGGCCACCAGGTTGGCCTCTCGCGCGGCCTGGAGCACCGCCTGGGCCAGGTCAGTGGGCTCGGGCTGGCCCGCGAAGGCCCCCACTCCCCGGAACCCCAGCGCGGGCTCGGCCTTGGCCGCCTCGGCCAGCAACAGGTTCATGGAGGGGAAGCCGGGATGCATTGTCTCGTCGATGAGCAGCATCAGCGGCGGCGGGTCCAGCCGGGACAGTAAGCCAACAACCCCGGCCAGATAGGCGTGGTCCCCTCCCTTGGCCGTGGAGGCGGCGAACTTGTCGGCCCAGGGCAGCACCAGGGGCGGGCCGCCCTGGTCGGCCAGACCGTAAACCAGGCGCAGGGCGCTGCGGCATTGCCGCTCCAAGACGGTGCAGTGGGCCAGGGCGGCGCGGGCCTGGCGGCGGGCGCGCTCCCAGGGCGGGCCGGATATGCTCAGGCCCAGGGTGCCCTGGGCCAGGGCCTCGCGCTGCTCCCCGCTCAGCCAGGGTTCGGCCTGGTCCAGGAGGGGCTGCCAGGCGGCCAGCTCCTCCCCGGCCAGGACACAGGCGGCCCGCGCTTGCCACAGGGTCCTGATCAGGCTGGGGCCTCCCAGACGGCGAGCCCGCAAATTGGCCAGCTCGGCGGCCCGCTCCCGAGGGGGCTCGGGCAGGGCGCAGTGGGCCAGAAGCGCGGCGGCCTCCTGATCCCAGGGGCCGGGCAGAGCCCAAAGGGGCGGCGCGCCCAGGGAGGCGTTGCCCAGTACGATCACCACCCGGTCCAGCTCCAGGGAGACCCGCCGCGCGACCTCGCAGGCCGCCCGGCCCTCGGCCAGGATGAGGCGGGCGGTCTGATCCAGCACCTCCAGGCCCTTTGGCCCGGCAGGCCAGGCCAGGGGCGCGGAGCCGACCGCGTCCGGGGCGTCGCCCACCAGGCGGCGGGCCAGTCCCAGGGCCTCGCGGTCCATGCCGGCCAGGCTGCCCCACCAGCCGGTGTCGGCCAGGCGGGCGATGCGCTCGGCCCGCTGGGGGCCCATCTCCATGCGGGCCAGCCACAGGCGGGGGCCGGCCGCGCCGGGCAGGGGCGTGTCCGGGGGCAAGAGGGCCACCACCCGGCGGGCCCACTCCGCCCCCTGGGCCCAGGCCAGGAGCGACTCCAGGAAGTCGTCCTCCTTGGCCACGGCCAGCTCGGCCAGGCCCTCCAGCAGCCAGGGCTCGGGCATTTCGGCGGCCAGGCGGCATAGCGCCTCGATGCCCGCCAGCAGACGCGCCCGGAGGGGCAGCTCGTCGGCCAGCTCCGGGGCGAAGAGCCACTGCCCGGCCGCCTCGCGGGCCGGGCCCGGCGCCAGGGGCAACAGGGCCAGGGCCTGCTCCAGGGCCTCGGGCCGGGCGGCCACCCAGGCGGAGAGCCAATAGCGGGCCTGGCGGGGCTCGGGCTCCTCGCCGCCTCCGGCCAAGGCCAACAGGGCGGTGATCTCGTTGCGCCCGGGCTCGGCCGAGGCCGGGTCCGTGGCCAGGAGCCTATGGGTTGCGCCCTGCTCCATCAGTCCACGAACAGCTCCACCGGCTGAAAGGCGTCAACGTCTATGAGCCCCCGGTCGCTGAGCTTGAGATGAGGGATCACCGGCAGGGCCAGGAAAGAGAGCGCCATGAAGGGCGAGGCCAGGGAGCACACCTGGGCGGCGGCGCGCTCCAGCTCGGTGAGCCCGCTGAGCAACTGCTCCAGGGGCGCGTCGCTCATCAGCCCGGCGATGGGCAGGGGCAGCTCGGCCAGGATTTCCTTGCCATGGGCCACGCACCAGCCGCCGCCCAGCTCCTTTAGGCGGCGGGCGGCGGTGAGCATGGATTGGTCGTCCACCCCGGCCACCATGAGGTTGTGCGAGTCGTGGCCCACGGTGCTGGCCAGGGCGCCGCGCTTGAGCCCCAGGCCCTTGACCAGGCCGTGGCCCACCCGGCCGGAGGCGTGGTGGCGCTCGATCACCGCCAGGCGGGCCAGGTCGCGGGCCGAGTCGGCCACCAGGCGGCCGTTCTCGACAGGCGCGTCCTCCACCAGGCTCTCGGTGATGATCTGGCCGGGGCTCACCCCGATCACCCGCGCCCGGCGGCCCGTGGCCTTCACCCGGAAGCTGGCCGCGCTCAGGGGGCCGGTGTGCATGGTGTCCTTGGCCCCCGGCGGGAAGGCGGCCCGGCAGGGGGCCAGGCACTGGCCGTCCTGGGCCACCAGGCGGCCACCAAACCAGGTTTGGCGCACCGAGAACTGCTTGAGGTCCTCCAGCACCACCAGGTCGGCCCGCCAGCCGGGCGCGATGCCCCCGCGGCGGGCCAGGCCGAAGCGCCGCGCCGGGTTGAGCGTCACCAGGCGCAGGGCGGTCATGGCATCCAGGCCGTGGGCCACGGCCAGGCGGAGCAGGCGGTCCAGGTGGCCCTCGGCGGCCAGGGTGTCGGCCTCCAGGTCGTCGCTGACCAGCAGGCAACGCCGCTCGGTGCGTTGGTTCACCAGGGGCAGCAGGGCCTCCAGGTTGTGAGCGCTGGTGCCCTGGCGGATCATCAGCCACATGCCCCGGGCCAGCTTTTCGGCCCCCTCACTGAGCAAGATGGCCTCGTGCTCGCTCTCCGGCCCGGAGGCCAGGTAGGCGCTGAGCATCTTGCCGCTCAACAGCGGCGCGTGGCCATCGCGGGGCTTGTGGCGAAAGGCCTTGAGTTTGGCCAGCACGGCGGGGTCGCCGCCCGCCGCGCCGGGAAAGTTCATCATCTCCGAAAGGCCGATGATCCGGGGGTGGCGGGCCAAGCGGCTCAGGTCGGCGGCCTCCAGATCGGCCCCGGAGTCCTCCATGCCCGTGGCCGGCACGCAGGAGGGCGCGGTGAAATAAAAGGTCATGGGCAAACGGGCGCTGGCCGCGAGCATGGCCTCCACCCCGGGCAGGCCCATGACGTTGCCGATCTCGTGGGGGTCGCCCACCAGGGCGCAGGTGCCGTGGGGGGCCATTAGCGAGGCCAGGCTGGCCGGGGCCAACAGCGAGGACTCCACGTGGATGTGGCCCTCGATAAAGGCCGGGGCCAGGTAGGCCCCATGCAGCTTGACCTCGCGGCGTCCCGAGTAAGCGCCCAGGCCCACCACCCGGCCCCGGTGCACCGCCACGCCCACGCGCTCCAGCTTGCCGGTGAACACGTTGACCACCCGGCCGCCGCTAAAGACCAACTCGGCGGGGATGTCTCCCCGGGCGGCGGCCAGGCGCTCCTGCTGAAGGGCAGTCCAGCTCTTGCTCATGCGCTTTGCTCCTCCTCGCTCTGGTAGCCCAGCCCGGCCAGACGCTCCCGCACCTGGGCCAGCTTGACCTCCCCCTCTTCGCCGCCGTCCACCAAGAGCAGGTGCTCAGCCACCTCGGGCGAGGCGTCCTCCCAGCTGGCGGCCTGGGCGGCCATCAGCTCGCGGCGGCCGTCGCTGGGCGAGATTCCCTTGGCTTCCCGCCGGGCCAGGCGGGCGCGCACCACCTCCTCGGAAGCATACACCTCCACGAAAAGAGGCGCGGCCCCTTGCTCCCGGGCCAGCTCCAGAAAACGCCGCCGCCGGGCGTCCTCGCGGAAGGAGGCGTCCACGATGACGCTGTCGCCCATGGCCAGGCGCGAGGCGGCCCGGCGGTACATGGCCTCGTAGGTGTCCTCCGTGGCCGTGGGGCCGTAGAGTCCCTGGCCCCAGGCGTCGCTGCTCTTTTGCCGGGGGTTCATGCCCGCCCGCTGCTTGCGCACCACGTCGCTGCTCAGCCGGGCCCAGCCGGTGGCCTCGGCCAGGCGGCGGGCCAGCCAACTCTTGCCGGTGCCCATCTTGCCCAGGAGGCACACCAGGAAATAAGGCGACTCGCCTCCGGCGTATTGCGCGGCCTGGCGGAAATAGGCCCGCGCCCGGGCCAGATCGCGGAAGCGCTCGGCCAGCTCCACCCCGGGGTCGTCGTGCATGAAGCCAAAGACCTTGGCCCGCACCACCGCGCGGTAGCAGAGGTAGAAATTGAGCACCTCCTCCAGGCCCCGGTCTCCGCTGGCCGCCAGATACTCTTCAATGAGCGCGGCGCGCAGCTCCGGGCGCTGGTGGTGGTCCAGGTCCATGGCCAGAAAGGCCAGGTCGCAGGCCGCGTCCTGGTGGCGGAAGCGCTGGTTGAACTCGATGCAGTCGAAGACCACCGGCGGGCCTTCCAAGGGCAGGTTGATGTTGCCCGAGTGCAGATCGCCGTGGCCGTCCACGATGTGGCCGCCGGCCACCCGCTCCTGAAACAGGCTCCAGCCTTGGCGCAAAAAGCCCAGGCTGTAGCCGCGGATGGCCTCCCAGCGGGCGGGGGCCACGCTGATGCCCTGGTAGGCCTCGGTCTGGCGGAAGTTCTCCTCCACGTTGAGGCGCACCTGCTCGGGCTTGCCGGCAAAGTCCACCTCCGGGCCGCGCCCGGCCTCGGCGTAAAAATCGGCCAGCAGGCGGGCCAGGGCGCGCACCTGCTCCGGGCTCACCTCGCCTTGCTCCAGGAGGCGGTCCATCATGCGCGCCTGGTCCAGGCGGCGCATCTTCAGCACGTACTCCCGCGCCTGACCTCCCGCGTCCAGGGGCATGAGCGCCAGGCCTTCCGGCCCCTGGGCCACGGCCAGGACCTCCAAATACACCGTGGGGGCCAGGCGGCGGTTGAGCAGAAGCTCGCGCTCGCACATGGCCTTGCGGGCCTCCAGGCTGGTGAAGTCCAAAAAGCCCAGGTCCACCGGTTTCTTGAGCTTGTAGGCGAACTCGCCCGCCAAAAAGACGTGGCTGATGTGGGTCTGGATGTGCTCCACCCCGGCGGCCGGGTGGGGATAGAAATCCGGCCGGGCCAGGGCGGAAAGCACCTGGGGATCGGTTTGGCTCTGGCTCATGCTGCACCGTGTCGCGCGGACCGCCGCTGCCGGGGCCGGAAGTTGACCCCATGCAAAAGGGGGGTATTTTCGCGGCCCTGCTTGTTGCCCCGGCATTGATAGCATATCATCAAAGGTCATGGGCAGGTTACTCGCCATGGCCCTTTGGGGGCTGGTTTTGCTGCTGGTCGCCGTTCCGGCCGTGGCCCAAGTAGAGGGTGGCCGCGACCCGATGGATAGCTATGGCCTGGACAGCCAGGGCCCGGACTCGCCCTGGCGGGTGGCCTCGGTGAACTTTGAGGGCTTTTCGGTCGTCAGCGACCGCGAGGCCCGCGAGGTGATCGAGAGCAAGCCCCCGCCCGGCCTGGCCCTCAAGCTGGGAGAGCCCTTCAGCCGCCTTTCCGCCGAGCGCGACATCCGCCGCCTGGAGCAGCTTTTCAAGGAGCAGGGCTACTTTTCGGCCCAGGTGAGCTTCAAGGAGCGCCGGGTGGAGGCCAACAAGGCGGTGCACCTGACCTTCGTGGCCAAGCAGGGGCCGCCCACCCTGGTGGACAAGACCGACCTGGTCTGGGAGGACGACGACACCCGCCGCCTGTGGGAAGAGGACGTGGAAGAGCTCCTCAGACTCCAGCCCGGCGACCGCTTCATCCTGGACAAGTACGAGCAGACCAAGCGCGACATAAGCCGGTATTTCGCCAACCAGGCCCGGCCGGCCAACCAGGTGCTGGGACAGGTGCGGGTCTACCCCGAGCGCCAGCGGGCGGTGATCGTGTATAAGATCAAGCCCGGCCCGCGCTATCTCTTCGGCGAGAGCGTGGTGAAAGGCAACCAACGCATCAGCCGTCGCTTCATCCTGGAAGAGGCCACCTACACCCGGGGCCAGCCCTACTCCTACAAGGCCATGGAGGAGACCCAGCGCGCCCTGCTTTCCAGCGGCTTTTTCACCTCCGTGGCTTTGAGCCCCCTGTACAAACAGGCCAAGGGCAACATGGTGCCCATCGCCATCGAGGTGCACGAGCGCGATCCCCACAGCATCCAGCTGGGCGTGGGCTGGGGCACCGAGGACCACTTCCGGGTGCGCATCCAGCAGATCAACCGCAACATCCTGGGCTGGGACGAGACCCTTTCGGTGGAGGGCAAGCTGAGCTCCATCTACACCGGCCTGGTGGGCACCCTTAAAAAGCCCTACATCTTCAACCGGCGCTCCACCCTGGTGACCCGGGGCGGCATCGAGCAACGCGACACCGAGGCCTACATCAACAACCGCCTGTTCATCACCCCGGCGGTGGAATACGCGATAAACAACGACTGGTCCTGGTACGTGAGCTACAACATGGAGCAGGACCGGATGCGCGAGCTCAAGACCCAGGTGCCGGACCCTTCCTTCGAGAACCAGACCTTTTTCATATCCTCGGTGCCCATGGGCATCATCTACGACAGCCGCGATTCGCTCCTGGACGCCACCAAGGGCACCTACGGCCGCCTGGAGGTGGAGACCGCCCTGCAGACCCTGGGCTCGGACCTGGGCTTCGTTCGGGCCGAGGCCGACCTGCGGCACGTTTTGCCCCTGCCCTGGGAGCGCTGGTACCTGGCCATGCGGGCGTCCGGAGGCATGGCCTGGGCCCTGCCCGGCACCGAGACGGTGCCCATCTTCCGGCGCTTTTTCCCCGGCGGCGCGGACTCGGTGCGCGGCTATCCCTACCAGCGCCTGGGCCCCCTGGACTCCCAGGGACGCCCCCTGGGCGGCGAGTCCATGGCCGTGGGCAGCGTGGAGGTGCGCTTCCCGCTGTACAAGGAGCTGGGGGGGGTGGTGTTCATGGACGCAGGCAACGCCTGGGAGCGGGTGGAGGACACCTTCGGCAGCCTGCGCTACACCGTGGGCGTGGGCCTGCGCTACAACACCCCGGTGGGGCCGCTTCGGGTGGACATCGGCTACCAGCTCAACCCGCCCTCCAACGAGCCTTATGACCGCTACGACGCCTATCTGAGCGTGGGGCAGGCCTTCTGATGGCGCGGCGCGGGAAATACCTCCTCTGGCTGATTCTGGGCCTGTTCGCGGCCCTGTTGTTGGCCCTGGGGGTGGGAGGCTGGGTGCTCAGCCGCTCCGACGCCTTCCGCGCTTGGGCGGTGACCCAGATTGAGAGCGGAGTCAAGGAGGCCACCGGGGCCGAGCTGAAGCTGGGCGCCCTGGAGGGCAACCTGCTCTTCCAGGCCACGGCCCGCGACCTGGCCCTGGTGCGCGGGGAGCACACCCTGCTCTCCGTGGAGCGCCTGGAGCTTTCCTACAACCTCCTGGCCCTCTTGGGCGGGCGGGTGAAGATACATTCCCTCACCGCGGTGCGCCCCCGGGTGAACCTACCCTGGGACCTGCCCTCGGGATCAGGCGGAGCCCCGGAGCTGGCCATCAGTTTGAGCCGCCTGAACATCACCGGCGGGGCCCTGAGCGCGCCCGAGGGGCTCTTGGGGCCGCTGCACCATCTGGAAGGCCTGGAGCTGAGCGGCAGCCTGTCCCTGGATCAGCGGGGCCTTCGGGCCACGGCCAAGGTGTTGCGGGCCCGCCTGGGGCTCAAGGGCCTGAGCGAGCCTCTGTCGGTGCACCTCAGGGCAGGCCTGGACGAAAAGCAGCTACGGGTGGAGGAGCTGGAGCTGAAGCATGGCCAGAGCCGCGCCCTGCTCAAGGGGGTGCTGGGGGTCCAGGAGCCATACCTCCTGCGCGCCGAGCTGACCGCCGAACGCATCGATCCGGCCGCCCTGCCCTTTGCCTGGCCCCTGCCCGCGCCGACCGCCGGGCCCCTGTCCCTGACCCTCAACGCCAAGGGGCCCTGGAGCAAGCTGAAGGTCAGCGGCTCGCTCCGGCAGGACAAGCAGACGGTGAGCTTCCTGGGCGAGGTGGAGCCCGAAAGCGGGGCCATGAACCTGGGCGGCGAGATGGAGCGGGTGCGCCTGGATTCCTGGGGCCTGCCGGTCAAGGCCGAGCTGGCCGGTTCCTGGCGCCTGGGCAGCGCGGCCTGGCCCGGCCTGGAGGGCAGCAAGCCCCGCCTGGCCCTGGACCTGAGCCACGCCGCCTACCAGGGCATAAGCGCCGGGCCCCTGAAGCTGGAGGCCGCCCTGGAGGGCGAGGCGGTGAGCATAAGCAGCCTGGCCCTGAGCGCGCCCTGGGGCCGCCTGGCCGGGCAGGGGCGGCTGGTGCTGCCCGCCAAGGACAAGCCCTTGACCCTGCAGGGCGACCTGGCCTTCCACGGGCTCAAGCCGCCCCAGGCCATCCTGGGCAAGCTGCCCGCCTGGGCGGGCGGGGCGCTGCTCAACGGCCGGGCCACGGTGCGGGGCGCTTGGCAAGACCTGGCCTGGGAGCTGAAGCTGGAAGGCTCGCGGGCGGGAGAGGGCCTGGAGATAAGCCGCCTGGAGGCGGCCGGGGCCCACGCGGGAGCGGCCTGGCGGGTGGAGCGCCTCAAGCTGGAGGCCCCCCTGCTGGACCTGGACGCCCGGGGCCAGGTCTCGACCGAAGAGCTGAGCCTGCGCTTCGGCCTCAAGACCCCGGACGTGCGCGGCCTGAACCACGCCCTGCGTGAAGCCAAGATCGTGCCGCCCATAGTGATCAGCGGCAGCCTGGAGGCGCGGGGGGGCATCAGCGGCCCCTGGAAGAGCCCGGACCTCCGGGTGCGCCTCAACCTGAACCACATGCTGACCCGCAACCTGCTGGCCCGCTCGGTGATGGTGAACGCCGAGCTGCAAAACCTGGGGCCCCGCCTCCTGGGCACGGCCAGCATTTTGGCCACCGGGGTGATCTCGGGCGAGATCTTCCTGGAGGACCTGGCGCTCCGGGCCGAGTTCGGGGCCCAGTCGAGCAGCCTGGTGGTGCAGGCCAAGGGGCCGGACACCGGCCTGGCGCTGCGCCTGGACAGCAAGGACCTGCTCACCCTGCCCCTCCGGGCCACCCTGAGCAAGGGCTGGATCGAGCGCGGGCCCCTGGGGCGCTGGTCGCAAAAGGGCGAGGCCCGGGTGACCCTGGGCCGGGAGCAGGTGCGGGTGCGCGGCCTGGAGATCGGTCAGGGCCGGGAGAGCCTGAGCTTCCAGGGCGACATCTCCCCGGCCGACGGGGCGGTTAACGCCAAGGTCGCCTTCAAGGGCATCAAGCTCTCCCACGCCCTGGGCCACCAGCCCGGCCTGCCCGCCGCCGCCCGCCTGGACGGCCTGGCCAAGGTGGACGGCCTGCTCAACCAGCCCCGCCTGGAGCTGGAGGGCCGGGTGAGCAAGCTGGAGTGGCCGGGGATGCAGCCCACCATGGTGGAGTTCCGGGGGAACTACCGGGACGAACGACTCACCATCGCCGGGCGCGCCTCCTATGGCGGGCAAGAGGTAATGGAGCTGGAGGGCCGGGCCGGGTTGACCATCAGCCTGCGCCCGCCGGTGTGGGAGCCCGGCGGCGAGGGCATCCAGCTCAAGGCCTCGGCCCACGACCTGCCCCTGGGCCTGGCCGCGCCCTTCCTGCCCGGCCTGGAGCGGATAATGGGCCGGGCCCGCCTGGAACTCACCGTGGACGGCACCATTTACCAGCCCAGCCTGCACGGCGACTTCTCCCTGGAGGACGGCAGCTTCATCATAAGCTCCAGCGGCCAGATCGTGGAGGACATCGAGCTGGATCTGGGCCTGGAGGGCAGCCGCATCGCCATCCGCCGGGCCTCGGCCAACAGCGAGGGGGAGCTGAGCCTGGCGGGCTCGCTGAGCCTGCCCTTGGGAAACCCCGGCGCCCTGGACCTCAGCCTGAAGAGCCAGGACCTCCTGGTGGTGCTGGGCACGGTGGGCCAGTTCGACGCCACCGCCCAGGTGAAGCTCAGCGGCGACTTCAAGCGCCCGGTGCTCACCGGGCGGGTGGGCATCAGCGACATCATCGTGCGCTACGGCCTGGCCGAGCCCGCGGGCATGAGCGACGTGGTGATCCTCAAGCCCGGCCAGGAGCCGCCGCCCCTGGAGAAGAAGGACAAGCGCTTCGCGCTGCCCCCGGCCCTGGACGGGCTCAAGGTGGACCTCCGGGCCGAGCTGAGCAAGCCCGCCCGAGTGAGCCTGGACGACGGCTGGCTGGACGCGGGCGGCGGGCTGCACCTGACCAAGGAGCCGGGCCAACCCCTAATCTTCAACGGCGCGGTGGTCATCCAGAAGGGCCTGGTGATCATCGCGGGCAGGCGCTTCGAGGTGCTCGAGGGCAAGGCCGACTTCCAGGGCAAGACCCAGCCCGACCCGGCCCTGAGCGCCGAGGCCAGGCTGTTCATGGGCTCCACCACGGTGTTCGTCAACGTGGCCGGCACGGCCATGGACCCGGTGGTCAACCTGGGCTCCCTGCCCCCCATGAGCCAGGCCGACATCCTGAGCACCATCATCTTCGGACGCCCGGCCGCGGACCTGAACAAGGGCCAGAGCAAGGAGCTCTCGGCCCAGGCCCTGGCCCTGCTGGGTCAGGTGGGGGCCAAGGAGATGAGCCGCATCTTCGGGCCCGACCTATCGCCCGACGTGGTCACGGTGCACAACACCCTCTCGGCCGGGCCCTCCCTGGAGGCGGGCAAGTACTTGAGCGAGGACCTCTACCTGCGCTACCGCCAGAACCTGGGGCCCTACGGCGGCCAGAACGTGGGCCTGGAGTACCGCCTGTCGCGCTACTTCTCGGTGGAAAGCACCGTGGGCACCACCCGGGACAACGGGGTGGACCTGGTGTTCACCCGCGACTTCGACCTGGGCGACGAAGACAAAAAGCCCGCGGCCGCCAAGCCGAGCAAGCCTCAATCCGAAACTCAGAAAAGCGCCGATTAACAAAACCGCCTGGCCTCCGATCAAACGGAAACCAGGCGGAATCAGATCTCTCATTATTTCCCAAGAAAACTCAGGCCTCGCGGAAGCGGCACAGCCAGCGGCCGGATAACAAGGCGGCCCAAGGCTTGGGCCGCCAAATGGTCTCAACGGGAGCTAATGACGTTGGTGAAAGCAGGTCGCTTCACGACCCGCTATGCCGCCAGCGGCTCGCTGGCGAGCGCGGGCCGGAGGCGTAGCCAATGCTACGTCGAGGCCCGAGCGCCGCCAGCAACGCAGTTAACCGGTGGCTGGCGAAGCCGCCGGGCTAAGGCAAGAAGCGGCTCATGGTGGGCGAAACCTCCAGCCTGGAGGCCACCTCCATGACCCCATCCACCCCGCCGGCCAGGCGCAGGGCCTGGCGGGCGGCCTCGGCGTCGGCCACGTAGCCGTTCAGGGTCACCTGGCCCTCGGCGCAGGACACCTCCAGGGCGTGCAGGTCCATCTCGGCCACCAGCTCGCGCCTCACCCGCGAGGCCAGCACCATGTCGCCCAGCAGGCGCATCCCCTCGGCGGTGAGCTCGAACTCGCTGTGCGCGGCCAGGCCCAACACGGTGTTGGCCGCCTGCTCCAGGGAGAGCCGCCCCATGTTCAAGACCAGGTCGTAGCTCAGGGGAGAGGCCCAGTCGGCCCCGAAGACATGGGCGATGTAGGCCCGCCGCTGCTGGTCCACCACCGTGGCCAGCTGGCGGGCCCGGTCCAGCTCCAGGCCCTCCCCCCGGGCCAGGCGCTGGGCCCTGAGTTCCAGGGGGGCCACGGTGCGCACCCGGAGCACCCCGGGCACCAGACGCAAGAGCAGGTTGGCCCCCCGGCCCACCAGCACCGCGTCGCCCTTTTGGGCGTATTGCAGTACCACGCTCTCCAGGAAGGAGGCGAAGACCCGCCGCTTGCGGTTGTTAAGGTCCAGCAAGGCCGGGCCTTGCTCGGCCAGGAGCTGGTGCTCGTCGCGGGAGAGGTCCACCAGCCCGGCCACCGCCTCCATGAGGGTGCGGCGGTCCACGCACTCCAGCCGTCCCAGCCGGCAAACCTCCTCGGCCAGCTCGTCGCGCCAGGAACCCATTTCTCCGGATATGGTGATGATGCTCATGGCAGCCCTCCTTGCTCCCCTGGAGCAGTTGGCCCCCCATAACTAAAAGGGTAGCAGACCTGGGCGGCCGGGAGGAAGGGGGCTGAAGAGGGTTCAGCGAATCTGGAGGGCGGCCTCGCGGGCCTGGGCCTGCACTCGTTCCAGCTCGGGGCTGGGGATGTACTCCAGGGGCTGGGGATCCACCAGGCGCAGACAGGCCTCGGGCAGGGCGACGGCCTGGGCCTGGAAGCGCTCCTGGGCCGCGCGCCAGCCGGGCTCCGGGGCCAGGCGGTGGCCGTCGGCCATCACCTTTTCCAGCAGCGGCCGGCCGGGCTGCTGTTCATCGCGCAGGCCCAAGACATCGTGGGTCATCAGGCCGTCAGGGCCGTGGTGGCGCCAGAGCTGCTTGGCCGAGGCCCAGGTCTCCTTGCCGGTGGAGAGCTTGAGGGTGGGGCGGCCGTCGTAGTTGACCAGCTTGTAGGCCAGGTCCAGATAGGGCGCGTCGGCCGAGGAAGCCATCTTGGTGCCCACTCCGAAGGTGTTCACCGCCGCCCCTTGGCTGACCAGCTCGTGGATGCGGGTCTCGTCCAGGCTGCCCGAAACCACCACCCGGGCGTCCTTTAGGCCCGCCTGGTCCAGAATCTCGCGGGCCTTCCGGCTCATGCCCACCAGATCGCCCGAATCCAGGCGCACCCCCACCAGCTGGTGGCCCGCCGCCTTGAGCTCGGCGGCCACCCGCACCGCGCGGTGCAGGCCCTCCATGCTGTCGTAGGTGTCCACCAGGAGCACGGTGCCCTTGGGGAAGGTGTCGGCAAAGGCGCGGAAGGCGGCCAGCTCGTCGCCGAAGGCCTCCACAAAGGCGTGGGCCATGGTGCCGATGGGCATGGTGCCCAGGTCGCGGGAGGCCTCCACGTTGCTGGTGCCCGCGAACCCGGCGATGGCCGAGGAGCGGGCCGCGGCCCAGCCCGCCTCACGCCCCTGGGTGCGCCTGAGGCCGAAGTCCACGCAGGCGCGGCCCTGGGCAGCTAGGGCGCAGCGGGCCGCCTTGCTGGCCAGGGTGGAGTGCAGGTTGAGGATCTGGATCAGCCTGGTCTCCACCAGCTGGGCCTCGATGAGCGGGGCGGTGATCTCGATGAGCGGCTCGCCCGCGAAGCAGACCGTGCCCTCGGGCAGGGCCCAGGCCTCGCCGCTGAAGCGCAGCCCGGCCAAAAAGTCGAGGAACCCGGGGGTGAAGCGGTCCAGGGAGCCAAGGTACTCGATCTCATCCGGGGTGAAGCGGAAGCGCTCCAGATAGTCCAGGGCGTCGGCCAGGCCGGCGGCCAGGATGTAGCCCCGCTGGGCGGGCAGGCCATGGGCGAAGAGGCTGAAGGTGGCCGTGCGGTTCATGCCGTGGCCGTGATAGGCCGCGGACATGGTCAGCTGATAAAAGTCGGTGTGCAGGGCCTGGTAGTTCTGGCTCATGAGTCCCGCAATTCTGGAGAAACCGGGTTTAAGGCTCGCACAAAACTACGGCCTGAGGCCCGGGCTGTCAACGAAAAGCAGGCCTCGCTCCGGGTTGACACCCGGGCGGAGCGCATGTAAAAAAAGGAACAAACTGGGCTAGATTGGCCTTTTTCCGCCACCTGTCACAACCCGGACCGCCCTTGGTTTCAAAGAACCTCAAAATCCTCGTCATTGACGACGACTTCATCATGCGCGACGCCTGCCGGGAGACCCTGGAGCGGGTGGGCCACGCGGTGGAGCTGGCCGAGGACGGGCAGAGCGGCCTGGCCCTGTTCATGCGCTGGGCCTATGACGTGGTGCTGCTGGATTTGCGTATGCCGGGCATGGACGGGCTCACCGTACTGCGGCACATCCGGGAGCAGGACCCCGAGGCGGTGGTGATCATCATCAGCGGCCACGGCTCCATCTCCACCGCGGTGCAGGCCATGAAGCTGGGCGCCTTCGACTACGTGGCCAAGCCCTTTACCCCGGACGAACTCAGGCAGGCGGTGGACAAGGCGGGCGAAAAGCGCCGCCTGGAGCTGGAGAACGCCTATCTGCGGGCCGAGCTGGACCGGCGCACCGCGGCCAACCACCTGATCCACCAGAGCAGGGCCATGGCCCAGGTCATGGAGACCGCGCTCAAGGTGGCCCCCACCGACACCACGGTGCTCTTGACCGGCGAGTCGGGCACGGGCAAAGGGCTCCTGGCCCGCCTGCTGCACGAGCACTCCAAGCGATCCGAAAACCCCTTCGTGCCGGTGGACTGCTCCACCCTGGTGCCCACCCTGTTCGAGTCCGAGCTCTTCGGCCACGTGAAGGGCTCCTTCACCGGGGCGGCGGACGACAAGATCGGCAAGTTCGAGCTGGCCGGCGGGGGCAGCCTGTTCTTCGACGAGGTAGGCAACATCTCCCTGGAGATGCAGGCCAAGCTCTTGAAGGCGGTGGAGGACCGGGCCATCTGCAAGGTGGGCTCCAACCGGGTGATCCGGGTGGATACCCGGCTCATCGCGGCCACCAACCAGAACCTGACCCACGCCGTGTCCCAGGGCAGCTTTCGGCAGGACCTCTTCTACCGCCTCAACGTGGTGCACATCCACCTGCCCCCGCTCCGGGAGCGCCCCGAGGATGTGCCCATTTTGGCCGATCACTTTTTGGAGCGCTTCCGCTACCTGGCCCCCACCCGGGTGCGCGGTTTCACCCCCCGCGCCCTGGAGGCCCTGACCAGCTACTCCTGGCCGGGCAACGTGCGCGAGCTGGGCAACGCGGTGCAGCGTTTGGTGGTCTTGGCCTCCAAGCCCCTGATCGACCGCGACGACCTGGAGGCGGCGGGCACCTGCAAGGTGGAGCGCCATCAAGAGACGGGGCTCACCCTGGCCGAGGTGGAGCGCCGCCACATCCTGGGCACCCTCAAGCGCCTGGGCGGCCGCCGCAGCGAGACCGCCAAGGTCTTGGGCATCGACCGCAAGACCCTGCGCAACAAGATCATCCGCTACGAGATCGACGCCGAGTTGGAGCGTCTGCTCTAAGCCCCCCCAAAGAAAAGCGCCCCCCGTGCGGGGAGCGCCTTCCGGATTCGATATTTTTACCGCCGGCTAGTGGGCGTGGCCCTCGCCGTGGCAATCGCCGTGGCCCTGGCACACCTGGGTGGGGGCGAAGCGGGCCGCCTTGCCATCCACCACCATGCGCACCACATCCGCCAGGCTTTCCACGCCTTGGCTGTGGTACACCGCGATGCCCACCTCTTGCAGGCCGGACAGAGGGCGCGCCCCCAAGCCGCCCACCACCACCGCGTCGGCGCCGGCGGCCTTGAGCTTGTTCACCGGGCCCATGCAGCCCTCGGGGCCGTGGCCCCCATTGGTGATGAATTGGGGCTCGCCGATATCCTGGCCCTCCACCGGGACCAAGGCAAAGGCGGCGCTATGACCGAAATGGGCCGACACCGGAGCGTCCAGGCCGTTCATACCCTCGACGGGAACTGCGATGATCATGATTTTATTACTCCGTGCTTATAGCTTAAGTCCCGGCGGCGAACAGGCCCGCCGGGCGAGTTATGTGCATATGCTCAGAAGATAACCACGGAGCGGGACTTGTCAAGGCCCCTATGGAAGAAGTTTCGCTCAGGGGCGGCGGATGGCGTTGCGCAGCAGGATGGCCCACTGCACGAAGGCCTCGTCCACCTGGGCCCAGCGGGTCCAGACCTTGCCGATCTGGGCGATGCTGCCCTGGTTGCTGATCACCAGCTCGCTCAGCACGCGGCCGCTGACGCTGTCGCTAAACTTCACCTCCACCGCCGCCTCGCCCACGTCCACCGGCACCATGAGCAGGGCCGCGGAGACCACGTTCACCGCCGGCTGCACCGGCTTGAGGTGCACCAGGGCCGCCGAGAGGCGCAGCACCCCCGGGGCCGCCCGCCTGGCCAGGGGATAGTTGCCCACCAAGGCCTTCATGGCGGTCTGGCGGAGCTTGTCGGCCATCATGCGGGCCTCGCCGGGCTCCAGGGAGTCCTTGAACGAGGATTTGGCCACCTTGACCTCCACCGGGTCGATCAACAGGGCGTGGTATTGGGCCCAGTCCACCCCCTTCTTGGCCCACCAGTACAGGCCCTCCACCTCGGGGTCGGGCTGGAGCGCGTCGTAGTTAGTCAGGAAACCGGAGGGCGGCACCTTGGGGGCGATGCCGCAGGCCGCGCCCAGGCCCAGGGCCAGGGCCAGCGCCGCAAGCAACAACAGCCGGGCGGTGGTTCGCATCATTTTCCTTGCCTCGCTTGGCGGGGTGGTTGGGATTTTGCCATGTTGCCATTGTCCGCCGAGGCCGGTCAAGCCGAGCGGCGGGGCAGGTTTTTTGGGCCAGGGGCTTTCCCCGCGCGCCGGGCTAAGGTATTTTTTTAATTCTATGGACACCCGATTCACCCCCAGACAGGCGGCGGTGAGCCAGGCCCTTTGCACGGCCCTGGCCAAGCACCGGCCCGCCCGCGAGCGCCTGGACGAGGTGCGCCCGGCTTCGGTGCTCATGCCCCTGTGGGACGACGGCGACCGGGTGCAGGTGGTGTTCACCAAGCGCACAGAGCATTTGCCCTCCCATGCGGGCCAGGTTTCCTTTCCGGGCGGGATGCGCGACCCCGAGGACCAGGACTCCAAGTCCACCGCCTTGCGCGAGACCCATGAGGAGGTGGGGGTGCCCCCGGACCAGGTGGAGCTGATCACCCGCCTGGACCAGGTGGTGACCATCACCGGCTTTCTGGTCACGCCCTTCGTGGGCCTGGTGGACCCGGCGGCGCGTTTCGAGCCCAATCCGGTGGAGGTGGATCACCTGGTAATAGTGCCCCTGGCGCGGATGCTGGACCGGGCTTCCTACCAGACCGTGGACATGATGTGGGAGGGCATGCCGCTTCGGCAGGTGGCCCTGTATCAGGACGGAGACATGATTTGGGGCGCCACCATGCGCATCCTGCTCAACTTTTTGGATGCGGTGGGCGGGGCCTCTCCGGAGATAGCCGCCCTGGCCGAAGGAAAATAGGTGGACAAGCGCCTGCCCCTGCGGTAGATATTCTATCCCAGTCGGGACGTGGCTCAGCTTGGTAGAGCACTGCGTTCGGGACGCAGGGGTCGCTGGTTCAAATCCAGTCGTCCCGACCAACCCCAAAAATGAAGACGGCTCGCCCCATCGGGCGGGCCGTTTTTATTTGCTCGGCGGCTTGCGGCGGCGGGGCGATGCGCTTTTGATCATTGCCGCCGGCATCAGTATACTAGGTGATCGAGCATCAGGGGTATCCGCTCCGGTAACACCAGGCAGCAAGGGGAGCTAGTCATGGCCGGCCCACCGATCCTGTACCGCGTGGAGGACCAGATCGCCTGGATCTCCATCAACCAGCCCGAAAAGATGAACCGCCTCGACTTCGCCAACATGCGCGAGCTGGCCCGGTGCGTGGACAAGGCGGACCAGGACCCGGGGGTGCGGGTGATCGTCATCTCCGGCGAGGGGGGCAAGGCCTTCTGCGCCGGGGGCGACATCGGCGACTTCGGGGCCGAGTCGGTCTTGGCCGGCAAGGAGAACCTCCAGGGCTACGCGGACCTGTGCCTGGTGTTCAACCGCATCACCACCCCCTCCATCGCCATGATCAGCGGCTACGCCCTGGCCGGGGGCTGCGGCCTGGCCATGCTGCCCCACCTCTCCATCGCCACCTACGACTCGGTGTTCGGGGTGCCGGAGATAAAGATCGGGGTGTGGCCCATGATGGTCATGGCCATCCTCTTCCGCACCGTGGGGCGCAAGAAGGGCCTGGAGCTGATCTGCACCGGCGAGCGCATCGACGCCCGCGAGGCCCTGCGCATCGGCATGATCAACCAGGTGACCTCCCGCGGTGAGCTCTTGGAGACCACCCTGGCCCTGGCCAACCAGCTCAAGGGCCTGAGCCGCTCCATCATGAGCCTGGGCCTGGAGGCCTTCAACCACATCGGCGACCTGGAGTACACCAAGGCCATCTCCTATTTGCGCAACATGGTGGTGCTGCTCAGCGAGACCACCGACTCCATCGAGGGCCGCAAGGCATTCTTTGAAAAGCGTAAACCGGTCTGGAAGGACTAGGCGCGGAGAGCGGGAGAGGTCCCGGGCGGGCTCTTTTAGTTTGGCGGTTATTGCTTATTTATTAATTTTATATTGTATATTTAATTTATACTTAAATTATATTAACCCACTTATGATAAGGGGATAGTGGCCTCCGATACCCGCCCAATTACCCAGTCGTTGTCCTAGGAATTTTTCCGAAAAATCGCTTTCGCCACTTGCACAAGCCCACTTTAGTTGCCATATTCTATGGGAACAGAGAAGATAAGCTTCCCGATTGCAGGGCAGAAAGGAATTATCATGGTCGAAGTAACCCCCGCGGCCAGTGAGGCCATCCAGAGCTTTATGAAGGAAAAGGGGTTGGACCAGCCGCTCAGGGTCTTCTTGCAGTCCGGCGGCTGAGGCGGTCCTTCCCTGCGCTTGGTTCTGGACGAACCAAAAGACAATGACGACAAGTACGAGGTTGACGGCCTGACCTACCTCATCGATAAGGAACTGTCCCAGTCCAGCGGCAAAGTGACCGTGGACTTCGTGGACAACGGCTGGCAACAGGGCTTCTCCGTGAACGCGGAAAACCCCCTGGGCAGCGGCGCGAGCTGCTCCACCAGCGGATGCAGCGGCAGCTGCTCCTAGGCCTCAATACAGCGTTAGGCGGGGACGGGCGCTTGCCCGTCCCCGTTTTTTTGTGGCGATTGGTTTTTTCTAGGCGGGTTTGAGCGCGGCCAGCTGGGCGCGCAGCTTGGCCGCCGGGGGGCCCGCTTTTTCCAAGGCTCCGTCGATGGCCGCCAGGCAGGATTTGACCACCGGGTTCAGGGGGCGGCTGCGCCCCAGGGCGGCCTTGAGGGTGGCGATGTCCACTTTGAGGTCCGCGTTGGCCGCCGGGCCCAGGTCCAGCCCGGCCCCGAGGATGCGCTCCAGAAGCTGCTCCAGGTCCGGGGCCTTCTCCGCCCCCTCGGCCCCGGCCAGCTCCTCGCCGCCCTTGGCGGTCAGGCGCACCGCGCCGCTGAGGCTGGCCATCTCCAGATAGCCCATCTCCATCAGCTCCACGGCCAGGTTTTCGGTGGGGGTGCGCTCCAGGCCCAGGCCCTCGCCCACGCTCCACATGTTGGCCTTGTCGCCGGCCGCGGCCACGGCCTTGAGGAATTCCAGCTTGGTATTGTCGTCCATGGGCCCTCCCGGCCTGGGGCGCGCGGCAGGCGCGCTGGAAACCAATCCTGACACGCCGGGGCAGCCGGGTCAAGGGCGCGGGATTGTGCTATATTTGGCCCAACTCTGATTACTGGGCGTAACCAAAGGATAATTTTAGCTTGGCCTCATCCAACTGGCCCCTGGTGGAGCATCATCAACGCCTCCTGGCCCAGGAGACCGGATCGGTCTGCTCCGACCCCGGCGGCCGCCTGAACGTGGCCCTGATCTTCCCCAACACCTACCAGGTGGCCATGGCCAACCTGGGCCTGCACACCGTCTACCGCATCATCAATGCGCGGCCCGACGCCCTGTGCGAGCGGGCTTTCCTGCCCGGCCGGGCCGAGGAGCCGCTCTACGCCAAGACCGGGGCGCCGCTGCTCACCCTGGAGTCCTCGCGGCCGGTGGCCTCCTTCGACCTGGTGCTGGCCAGCCTGTGCTTTGAAAACGACGCGCCCAACTTCGTAAAAATGCTGGACCACGCCGGCCTGGGCACCCGGGCGGCGCATCGGCGCGGCCCCCTGGTCATCGCGGGCGGGGTGGCGGCCATGCTCAACCCCGAGCCCCTGGCCGAGGTGGTGGACGCCTTCTTGCTCGGCGAGGCCGAGGTGGTGCTCACGCCCTTCCTGGAGGCCCTGGAGCGCCTGCCCGGCGGCACCCGCGCCGAGACCCTGGCCTGGCTGAACCGCGAGGTGGTGGGCTTCTACGCGCCTTCGCTCTACGAAGTCGCCTACCTCCCCGACGGCACCCTGCAAGACGTGACCCCCGCGTCCGGCCTGCCCGCGCGCATCGCGGCCCCCAAGTACCTGGGCCCGGCCTCGGGTCTGGCCCGCAGCGTCATCTCCGCGCCCGGGGTGGAGTTCGGCGACATGACCCTCATGGAGGTGGGGCGGGGCTGCGGCCATGGTTGCCGCTTCTGCGCCGCCGGGCACGTGTACCGCCCGCCCCGCTTGGGCGCGGGGCCGGAGTTCAGCCAGCGCGCCCTGGCCGTGGCCGCCGAGGGCGGCAAGCTGGGCCTGGTCTCGGCCGCGGTGAGCGACATCGAGGGCGTGGAGGGCCTGGCCTCGGACATCGTGGCCGCGGGCGGCTCGCTGTCGGTGTCGAGCTTGCGCGCCGACCGCCTGACTCCGGGCCTGGCCGAGGCCCTGGCCGCCAGCCGCCACCAGACCGTGGCCCTGGCCCCGGAGGCGGGCAGCGAGCGCCTCAGGCGGGTGATAAACAAGCACCTCAACGAGGCCGAGTTGGCCCGCGCGGTGGAAACGCTCATCAACGCGGGGGTGCCCAATCTGCGCCTCTACTTCATGGTGGGCCTGCCCGGCGAGACCGACCAGGACATCGAGGAGCTCATCGCCCTGGTGGGGCGGGTGCGCTCCCAGGTGGTCAGCTTCTCACGGGCCAAGGGGCACCTGGGGCGGGTCACCGCCAGCCTCAGCGCCTTTGTGCCCAAGCCCTGGACCCCCTTCCAGTGGGAGGCCATGGCCCCGCTCAAGCTGATAGCCCAGCGCATGAAGCGCATCAAAAAGGCGCTTTCCCCCGGGGCCAACCTCAAGGTGACCAGCGACGTGCCCAAGTTCGCCCGCTTGCAGGCGGTGCTGGCCCGGGGCGACCGCCGCATCACCCCGCTCCTGGAGGTGCTGGCCCGGGGCGAGTCCCTGGAGCGGGCCTATGTGGAAGCCGGGGTGGACCCGGAGTTCTACGCCCACCGGGAGCGGGGCCGGGACGAGGCCTTCCCCTGGGAGATTGTTGACCACCGGGTGAGCCGGGACTATCTTTGGGCCGAGGCGGCGCGGGCCCGCCGCGAAGCCCAGAGCCCGCCCTGCGCGCCCGAGACCTGCCGCCGTTGCGGCGCCTGCTCCTGAGGAATCATGGATAAGCACGAAATCAGCCGCATCATCGCCCAGCCCGGCGAAATCCTGGAGCTGGAGAAGCGCGACCCCCGCCAGGCCGAGGCCCTGTGGCACGGCCTGAGCGAAGAGGAGCGCCTGCGCACGGTGCTCAACACCCGGGGCCTGGAGCGCGAGAAGCTCATCATCCTGGCCCAGGACAGCGCCGCCCTGACTCAGGCCCTGCCGGTGGACGAGTTCGCGGCCACGGTGTTGGAGGTGGGGCCGGGCGACGCGGGCGAGCTGATCGAGCTGTGCGGCGACGAGCAGCTCGCCTACCTGCTGGACCTCACCGGCTGGTGGCAGGAGAGCTTCGACCCGGCCCGCTACCAGGTGTGGCTGCCCCTGATCATGGACGCCGGGACCGAGCGCCTCAAGCGCTGGCTGGCCGCCGCCGATCTGGAGGTGCTGGCCCTGCTCCTTAACTCCTGGATCAAGGTGGTCAAGTTTTTGCCCAGCCAGGAGCAGCAGGAGCCGCCCGACGATTTGCCCGAGTTCACCCTGGACGGCCTGTACTTCATCGAATTCATCAACCCCAAGACCAAGGGTTTCGTGGCCCAGATATTGGTCTTGATGAAGAGCGAGCAGCCCGAGACCTACAGCAGCGCCCTGGAGGCGGTGCTCTGGGAGGGGCTCACCGAGCTGGACGAGTACGCCACCCGCTGGCGCAACGGGCGTATGGCCGACCACGGCTTCCCCTCGCGCCTGGAGGCCCTGGAGCTCTGGGCCGAGCCCGCCCCCGGCGAGGCGGTCTGGGACAAGCTCTCGCCCAAGGCGGGAGGCGGGGAGCCCGGCGCGCCCCGGGGCGACCGCATGGCCGGTCTGTTGCCCGAGGGCGAGTCCCTGCCCGTGGCCGCCAGCCGTCTGAGCGGCGAGGCGGCGGACCTGTTGCGCTCCGAGGTGGCCTACATCGCCTCCTGCGGGGTGGCCGCCCTGGAGGCCGACCCGGCCTCGCCCGAGGAGGTGGCCCGCGCGGCCAAGGAGAGCCTGGGCCTGGTCAACCTGGGCCTGGGAGTGCTCAGCGGTGGCGACGAGGCCAAGGCCTCGCAGATCGTGGCCCGCCTGGGCCTGGCCGCCCTGGCCCGCCAGGGCGCGGGCGCCATCCGCCGCCTGAACAAGCGGGCCTGGGAGCTGACCAGCGAGGGCTGGCTGAGCAAGACCCCCACGGGCCTGCATCTGCTGGAGCCGCCCCTGGACCGCTGGCTGGCCGGGATGCTTTACCCGCGCCCCCGCTGCTACGACCCCACCATGGACCAGGGCCGCGAGTACCGCGCCTTCCTTAGCCTGGCCGACCTGGAGGCCGCGGGGAGCGCCCTGGACCAGGCCGAGTTCTGGGGGGTGCTGCTGTTGGACCTGATGGGCATCGAGCCCGAGGCGATCAAGCGGCTCATGGAGGAGGCGCTGTTCCCGGTGGACGTCACCGAGATCAAGCTGAGCCACCTCATCGGCACCTGGCTGGCCCGCCGCGAAATGGACCTGGAGGGCCTGGCTCCCATACCGCTGGATCGCCTGGGCGAGGCGGTGAGGGCCCTGCAAAAGGGCCTGGCCGGGGAGCTGGAAAAAGAGCTGGCCGCCTCGCTCAAGGCCCTGCCCGATCCGGGCCAGGCCGCCCTGGCCGGGCGGGCCCTGCGCGGTTTGCTCTCGCGCCTGCGGGACGAGCTGGGCCGCCTGGACCCCAAGGCCGAGGTGGACCCGCGCTTCGTGGCCGGGCTGGTGCTGGCCCCATGAGGGACGAGGCCACCCAGATCGGGCAGGTGCGGCGCATCTTCAACCAGGTGGTGCCGGTCTACGATCTGCTTAACCATGTTTTGAGCGCGGGGCAGGATTTGCACTGGCGGCGCTTCACCGCCCTGGCCATGCGCCTGCAGCCGGGCGACAAGGTGCTGGACGTGGCCACGGGAACCGGCGACCTGGCCCTGGCCGAGGCGGCCCTGCCCACCAATCCCCTGGTGGTGGGCCTGGATCTGGTGCCGGCCATGCTGGGGCCTGCGGTAAAAAAGGTCGCCAAGCGAGGGGCGCGGGTGCGCCTCTTGGCCGGCGACGGCACGGCCCTGCCCTTTGGCGACCAGACCTTCGCGGCGGTGAGCATCGCCTTCGGCATCCGCAACATCCCCCGCCGGGGCGCGGCCCTGGCCGAGATGCGCCGGGTGCTCAAACCAGGCGGCCGCGTCTACGTGTTGGAGTTCACCACCCCCCAGAAGCCCTGGGTGCGGCGCATCTACACGCGCTACCTCATGCATCTGCTGCCCAAGGTGGGCGGGCTCATCAGCGGCGACGAGGAATCCTACCGCTACCTTGCCGAGACTATCCGGGAGTTTCCCACCCCGGCTGAGTTCCGGGGCGAGATGGAGGCCGCCGGGCTGCTAGGCGCGCGCAGCCATGCCCTGACCAAGGGCGTGGCCTGGCTGCACGTGGCCGAGCGGCCTTTGGCCTAGAGCGGCCGGGGCACCACCGAGACCTTCTTGTCCAGCACCTTGCCGTAGAGGCGCACCGCCTTTTCCAGATACCTGGAAAAGCTCATCTCGTGCTCCACGGCCTTGGCCCGGGCCCGCTCCAGGGTGGCGGCGTCCACCACCACGGTGGCCGAGACCCTGAGCGGGGCGGGACGTTTGGTTGCTTGCTCCGGGGGCATGGTTTCCTCGCGATTAGCGGGATGCTAAAGTGGGCCTTTCGGGGACGAGCCCCGTGCAAGGGAGTATAGCATGGAGCTGATTTTTCTGGGCACCGGCGGGGCCTGGGGCCTGCCCGAGCACCAGTGCCCCTGCGCCACTTGCCGCCATCTCAGGGCTATCGGCCAGAGCCGCACCCGCACCAGCCTGTGGCTGGAAGGCCCGGCCCGGCTGCTCATCGACCCCGGCCCGGACCTGCGCGCCCAGCTGGTGCGCGAGGACCTGCCCCGGCCCGACGCGGTGCTCATCACCCATGAGCACGGCGACCACTACCTGGGCCTGGACGAGCTGCTCTGCTACCGCCGCAACCTGCCGCCCGATGATTGGTCGCCCATTCCGGTCTATGCCAGCCCCACGGCCTGGGAGCAGATCGAGATTCGCTTCGGCTACCTCCTGGGCAGCCTGCTGGAAAAGCGCCTGGCCGAGCCGGGCACGGAGCTGGCAGGCGCGCCCTTTGGCCTGGAGCTGGGCTGCGCGCCGGTCAAGACCGACCACGGCCCCATCCCCAAAGGCTCGGTGGGCTACGTGATCACCCTGGCCACCCCGCGAGGCCCATTCCGCCTGGGCTACACCAGCGACATGGTGCGCCCGATGGATCCAGACGCCTTCGCGGACCTGGACCTGTTGGTGTGCCAGAGCCATTTCGTGCACGAGCCCAAGGTGAACCGGGCCAACCACCTGAGCCTGCAAAACGCCCTGCCCCAGCTCAAGCGCTGGCAGCCGGGGCGGGTGTACCTGGCGCATCTCTCCTGCCAGGACCACATACCGGGCGACGACCCGGCCAACGCCATGCTCAAGAAGTACGCGCCAGCCGAGCCCCTTTGCGGCGCGGACGGCGCGCCCTACCCCATCCCCCACGACCACGCCGCCTGGCAGGCCCTGGCCGAGCGGGCCTTCGCGGAGCACGGCCTGGCCATGCCGGTGACCGTGGCCCACGACGGCCTGCGGGTGAGCCTGTAGCCATGCGCCCGGCACGCCTTCTGGCCGCGCTGGGCCTGGTTCTCTGCCTGGCGCTGAGCGCCCAGGCAGGGAGCCGCACGGCCCAGGTGGTCTACATTAACGACGGGGACACCATCCTGGTTAGCATCAAGGGCCGCGAGGAGCTGGTGCGCTTGTTGGGAGTGGACGCGCCCGAGACCGGCCACAGCAAGGGCCTGGCCCGCCGGGCTCGGCGGCACCACCGCACGCCGGAACAGGAGGCGGCCGCGGGCCAGGCGGCACGCCAGGCCGCGCGGGCGCTCGTAAAGGTGGGGGACATGGTCAAGCTGGTGGACGGCCGGCCCCTAAGCGACTACCGCGACCGCTACGGGCGGCTGCTGGCCTTCGTGTATCTGCCCGATGGCCGTATGCTCAACCAAGAGATGATCGCGGGCGGCTGGGCGCGGGTGTACCGGCGCTTCAACTACCGCCACAAGGCCGATTTTCGGCGAGCGGAGAGAGAGGCACGCAAAGCCAAACGGGGGCTGTGGGCCGAAAAAGGCGGGCCTTAGGCTTTTCGGCGCAGAATCGGCTGATCGTTTTCCAAGGCCACTTCCAGGCCGTAGTTGGCCGCGACCTCAAGGGCGGGCCGTCCCAGGATCAGAGGCAGCGTTTCGGGCGCATAGCCGAACTTGGCGCTGATGCCCGCGCGCAGGCGGTGATCCAGCTCCAGCAAGGCCAGGGCTTGCTCGGCACCCTCGGTGTCGCCTTCGGCGGCGGCGGCCAAGGCGGCGTGCAGCTGTGCCGCCGGGACCTTGGCCTCGTACTCGCGGGCAAGGGCTCGGGCGGTGTGGTCATCGGCCAGCAGCTCGGCGCGGCCCAGGCGGGGACGCTCCGTCAGTTGCCCCGCGTTGCGGCCGGACCAGCACTCCAGCCAGCGGCATTGCAAGGGCCGTTGCTCATAAATTCCGCAGCCGCGCGGCGTAAGGCGGGAGCAGGCCCCGCCCTCTTCGCGTAGCTTTATCAGTTCCTCAGCCAAGACCTGGAAGCGGCCCAAACGGGCCGAGTAGACCCGCTCGCCAGGCCGCAGGGTGATCAGCGCCTCATGGCCCAGCCCGGCTTCTTGCAGACGGGGCAAATCCTCGGCGTAAAGGGTGGGGCTGCTTACCCGGCAGCAGGAGCCGCAGCCCAGGCAGCGGTCGGCCCCGGCCAGGACCGCAATGCGCGCGGCCAGCTCCGAGGCGGGGGCTTGGCGCGCGGCCAGACGGCCCAGCTCGGCGTCCTTGGCCACGGCCCGGGCCGCGCCGGGATCATCAATGCCCCGGCGGGTGCTCAGCTCCGCCGCGCACACGGCCAGCAGGGCGGCGGGGCCTTGGGCCAGGGCCGCTTGCAGGCGCATGATCAGTGGGGAATCCTCAGGCATGGCCTCGCGGAATCAGACCGCCGCTCCCTGGGCCCGGTCCAGCAGGCGCCGCGCGTTGGTGAAGCACTGCTCCACCTGCTCCGGCTCCAGCCCGGCGTTGAGGCCGACCTTGAGAGCGAAGGCGTGATCAATGAGGTCGCGGGGGGCATGGGCGTCGGTGTTGATGACCAGCGAGGCCCCGGCGGCCAGGCCCAGACGGGCCACCCGGCCGTTGCCCAGGCTGTGCCCGCCCCGGGCGCTTATCTCCAGCATGACGCCTTTTTCGGCGGCCAGGGCGCATTCCTCCGGGGTGATGAGCCCAGGGTGGGCCAGCACGTCCACCCCGGCCTCGAGCGCCGCGCGGTTGGTGCCCGGCGCCACCGGCTCCACCGGGCTCTCGCCATGCACCACCACGATCTGGGCCCCCAGGGCGCGGGCCCTCTGGGTCCAGGGCCCGATGAGCGCGGGCGGCAAATGGGTCAGCTCCACCCCGGCGATTATGCGCATGGCGTGCTGCTCGTCCAGAGCGCGGGCGGCGGCCAGGAGCGCGGGCAGGGCGGTCTCCAAATTGCTCATGTCCGCGTGGTCGGTGAAGGCCAGGCCCTCCAGGCCCAGGACCGAAGCCCGCTGGGCCAGCTCCGAGGGCAAGAGCTCGCCGTCGCTGAACAGGGTGTGGGTGTGCAGATCGATCACAGTTTTCTCTCCCGGCGCTAGCCAGCCTCAGGCGGCGATTTCCACCCTCCCCAGGCTCACTTGGTTGCGGCCCGCCTGCTTGGCCGCATAGAGGGCCTGGTCGGCGGCGGCGCACACCGCCTCCGGGGCCAGTTCCGCGTTGGGCAGGCAAGCCGCCGCGCCCACGCTTACCGTCACTATGCCGGTGGACGCTCCGGCATGATCCAGGCCCAGCTTCTCCACCGCCCGGCGCAGGGCCTCGGCCACCACCATGGCCCCCTGGTCGTCGGTGTAGGGCAATATGGCCACGAACTCCTCGCCGCCGTAGCGGGCCAAAAGGTCCACCGGCCGATTGAGGCCCGCCTCCAACGCCTGGGCCACCCGGCGCAGACAGTCGTCCCCGGCCAGATGGCCGTAGCGGTCGTTGTAGCCCTTGAAGTGGTCGATGTCGATCATCAGCATACCCAAGGGGGTTTGCTCCCGCTGACAATGGGCCCACTGCCGGGCGAGCTGCTCCTCGTAGAAGCGGCGGTTGGCCACTCCGGTGAGGCCGTCGCGGCCCGAGAGCAGGCGCAGTTCCTGGTTGGCCTTGGCCAGCTGGCGGGTGAGCCTTTGCAGTTCCTTTTCGCGGGCCTTGCGCTGGTCCATCTCCAGCTTGAGCGCCAGGGCCGAGCGCACCCGGGCGGTGAGCTCAACTTCCTTGATGGGCTTGGTGATGTAGTCCATGGCCCCGGCCTTGAAAGCATCCTTGAGGCTTTCCTGGTCGTCCTGGGCGGTGGCCATGATCACCGGGATGCCCTTTAGCTCTTTGCTCTGTTTGATGCGGGCGCAGACGGTTATGCCGTCGGCATCGGGCAGCACGATGTCCAACAGCACCAGGTCCACCCCCGGGCCGCCATCCTCCAGGAGGGCCATGGCCTCCTCGGCGCTGCCCGCCTCCAGGATTTCCTGGTAGCCCGCCGCCCGCAGGCTGGCGGAGGTGGCGGCGCGGGCCAGACGGCTGTCGTCGACGATCAGTATAATGGGTCCGTTCTCCAGCATGTCTCTCCGCGGGGCAGGCGGTTGAGGGCGATTCCTCTGACCAGACCTCCCGGCTGGGCCGACGGCCGGGCTCCGGGAGGGCAAAGAACCTGATTGTTGCGGGGCGTGGCGAGGCAGCCGAAGGCTGAAATTTCCCCCGCCCGCCGGCCGGCGAGCTTGTCCGGGCCCTGTTGCCCGGTCGCTCAGTATACCCCAGAGCGGGCCGGGCAGGAACTGCCCAGCCCTCTTGCCGTCCGGCCGCTGGGGCGGCGCGGACCAGGGGCCTCACATCTTGTACTTGCCGAAATCCTCGGGGTCCATGCCTTCCAGGACATCTTTCCAGTCCTTGCCCTGGCGGACCCGGCCCTTGTCCGGCGAGGCGGCCGCGGCGATGAGCACCTCCTCGGCCACCAGGATGGGCGCCTCGGCCCGAAGGGCCAGGGCGATGGCGTCCGAGGGGCGCGAGTCGATGGCGCTGGTCCCCTGGGGGCCTTCGAGATGGATCAAGGCGTAGAAGGTGTTTTCCTTGAGCTGGGTGACCTCGATCTTGCGGATGGCGCAGCCCAGGTGCCCCAGCAGGCTCATGGTCAGGTCGTGGGTCATGGGCCGGGAGAAGGAGACCTTCTCCAGCTCGCTGGCGATGGCCGTGGCCTCCAGGAGCCCGATCCAGATGGGCAGGGTCCGCTCGCCGGTCATCTCCTGGAGGATCAGGATGGGGCTGTTGGACGCGGGGTCTATGGTCAGCCCTTGCACTGTCATGGGGATCATGGCTTCGCTCACTCTCCGGCCTCGGCCAGCTCGCCCACCAGCGAGTTCTCCCGCCCCTGGGTTATGCGCACCGAGACCAGCCGCCCGGCCAGCTCCGGGCCGCCCGGGAAGTTCACCGCCCTTCCGGCCCGGCAACGCCCGCTCATCAGGCCTTCGCCTTTTTTGGCCGGCCCCTCCACCAGCACTTCCACCACCCGGCCCTCCTGGGCCCGGTGCTCCTCCAGGCCGATCTCCCGCTGCAAGGCCTGCAAGCGCACCAAACGCTCGCTCTTGGCCGCTTCGCTCAGCTTGCGGCCCATCTTGCCCGCCCGGGTGAAAGGCCGGTCGGAATACTTGAAGCTATATAGAAAATCGTAGCGGACCTCGGCCAGCAGGCTCAAGGTCTCATTGAATTCTTCTTCGCTTTCCCCGGGGAAGCCCGCGATGATGTCCCCGCCCAGGGCCAGGCCGGGCACCAGAGCCCGTTGCTCGGCGACCCGCTCCAAATACTGCGCCCGGTTGTATCCCCGGTTCATGGCCTTGAGCACGCGGTCGCTGCCCGATTGGGCCGGCAGGTGGAGCTGCTCCATCACCTTGTCGATACCGGCCAAGGCCTCCATGAGCGGGCGGCCCAGGTCCTTGGGGTGACTGGTGGTAAAGCGAATCCGCCACAGGGCGGGCACCTCGGCCACCCGGGCCAAGAGGCCCGCGAAGTCCAGGCCCTCGCCGGGGTCGCGGTAGGAGTTCACGTTCTGGCCCAACAGCTGCACCTCGCGCACCCCGGCTTCGGTCAGGGCGCTCACCTCTTCCACGATCTCCCCGGCGGGGCGCGATTTCTCGCGGCCGCGCACGTGGGGCACCACGCAGTAGGAGCAGAAGTTGTCGCAGCCGGTCATCACCGTGACCAGGGCCTTGAGGCCGGGGTCGGCGGGCACGATGAGCTGGGACGGGGGAACTACCTTAAGGTCGGTGAGGGCCAGGCGGCGGCCCCGGGCGGCCTGGTCCACCAGCTCGGGCAGGCGCTCCAGGGCGCCGGGGCCGAACACGAAGTCCAGATGGGCCAGGCGCTTGAGCAGCTTGTCGCCTTCCTGCTGGGCCACGCAGCCGCCCACTCCGATGATCAACTCGGGGTTGGCCGCCTTGAGCCGCTTTAGCTCGCCCACGTAGGAGTAGACCTTTTGCTCGGCCCGCTGGCGCACCGAGCAGGTGTTGATCACGATGAGATCCGCCGCCTCGGGGCTTTCGGCCCGGCCGTATCCCAGCTTGGCCAGCATCCCGGCCATGCGCTCGGAATCGTAGGCGTTCATCTGGCACCCGAAGGTGGCGATATGGGCGTTCTTGCTCAAGGCCGTGCCCTGTCCTGTCCCCCTGGTTGACGCTTATGCTAAAACCTATACCCAGGTCCGCCCAACGCGCAAGGGCGGCCCGGCCCACCCGGAGGATGCGGCTTGCTGCCCCTGAAGGACGAAAACCCCACCCAGGGCATCCCCTACCTGACCCTGGGCATCATCGGGCTCAATGTCCTGGTCTACCTGTACCAGCTGAGCCTGGCCCCTCGGGCGGAGTACGTATTCCTATACCAGTACGGGGTGGTGCCCGCCTGGCTCACCGGCGAGCAGCCCACGCCCCAGATGCTGGCCTGGCTGCCCCAGCCGCTCACCCTGCTCACCTGCATGTTCCTGCACGGCGGATTTTTCCACCTGGCGGGCAACATGCTCTATCTGTGGATTTTCGGCAACAACATCGAGGACCGCCTGGGGCCGGTGCGTTTCGGGCTGTTCTACCTGCTGGGCGGGGTGTTGGCCAACCTGGCCCACGTCATCGCCTCGCCGGGCTCCCAGCTGCCCATGGTGGGGGCTTCCGGAGCCATCGCGGCGGTGCTGGGGGCCTATTTCCTGCTCTACCCCCGGGCCAACGTGGTGGTCTTGTTGTGGCTATTGTTCTACGTGCAGCTGATCCGCGTGCCCGCGGTGGTGGTGCTGGGGGTTTGGTTCCTGTTGCAGGTGGTGGGTCGCGGAGGGCCGGGGGTGGCCTGGATGGCCCACATCGGCGGCTTCGTCATCGGCCTGGTGCTGGTGCGCCTGTTTTTGCCCCGGCGGCCGCCCTCCGGCTGAGGGGGAAGGCCCTAGCGGCCGATGCCCTTGATGACGATGGAGCTGACCTCGTCCAGGGGGATGCGGTAGTTGCCGAAAGCGGTCTTGCCGGTGGCCTTGAGGTCGCCCTTGAGGATCACCTTCACCGTCTTGCCGTCGGCCATGCCCAGGGTGGCCTTGGTCTCGCCGTCCAGGCGGCGGATCTGGACCGATTTCACCTTGTCCAGGGGCACGGCCAGATCGCCCCGGCCCATCTCGCCGGTCACGAAACCCACGCCCTCGATGGAGAAGTGGCTCAGCTCGACCGTGGTGCCGCCCTGATCGGTCAGGGTTACCAGGTAGTTGACCTTGGGCTCGGGAATCCGGGTGGGGGCCTCGCTGCCGCCGAAGCCCATGGCCATGATGAGGGGCAGGGTGACGACGAGGGCCGTGAGGGCCAAAACGCGGTGTAGGCGCACCATGGATGAGTCTCCTTGCAGGGCTCGCAACATAGACCTCCGCGCTTTGGGCGCGGCAAAAGTTCGCTAATGAATTTGGTAGCACGCCCCGGCCCCAACCGCCAAGTAAAAAGAATTCCCGGCAGCTTGGTTGGGCCGAGGCCAGGTGATATGCTGAGGGCAATTTCGCGCCATTGCCCCTCCGATCCGCAAGGAGAAGCCGGCCCCTTGTTCAACGAAATGCGCCGCCGTTGGAGCATCATCCCCACCTGGCTCAAGGTGGCCCCGGTGGTGCTGTTGCTGGCGGGCTTAAGCCTGGCCAACCACTACCTGGCCCCCACCCGGCCCGAGCTGGCCGCCCTGGTGCAGCGCCTGTTGTTCCTGCCCCTGTTCATGTCCAGCCTGCTCTTCGGCCTCACCGGCGGGCTCATCTGCGCGGCGTTGGTCTCCCTGAACTACCTGGACCTGTGGTGGGGAGCCGGGGCTGGCGCCGACCACATGCTCCTGGGCGCGGCGGAGATGGCCCTGTATTTCATCACCGGCGGGCTCACCGGCTTTTTGGTGGACCGGGAGCGGCGCGAGGCCCGGCGGGTCAAGGAGGCCGAGAACCTGGCCTTGTTGGGCCAGGCGGCGGCGGCGGTGGCCCACGAGCTAAAGACCCCGCTCATCGCCATCGGCGGCTTCGCCCAGCGCATCCAGCGCGACCTGGAGCCCAGCCACCCCTACCGGGGCCAGCTCAACATCATCGTGGACCAGGTGCGCCACATGGAGAACCTGCTGCGCCAGATGCTGGACTATTCCCGGTCCCTGGACCTGCAACGGCGGCCCCTGGCCCTGGAGGAGCTCCTGGCCGAGGTCTTCACCCTCACCGGCTCCAGCGCCAGCGAGCAGGGGGTGGGCCTGGCCTCCAAGCTGCCCGAGGGCGGCCTGGGCCTGGCCGGGGACGCGGGGCGGCTAAAGCAGGTACTTATCAACCTGATCAACAACGCGGTGCAGGCCTCGCCCCAGGGCGGCGAGGTGCTGGTGGAGGCCCGCCGGGATAGAGACCACGTGATCGTGGAGGTGCGCGATCATGGGATGGGCATCCCCGACGGTGAGCTGGAGAAGATATTCTTCCCCTTTTTCACCACCAAGAGCGGCGGCACCGGCCTGGGCCTGGCCATCGCCCGCAAGATCGTCCTGGCCCACGGCGGCCATGTCCAGGTGGAAAGCACGCCCGGCGAGGGCAGCACCTTCCGCCTGATCCTGCCCCAGGAAGACTAGGGCTACCCCCAGCGCAGTTTGGTTCTGAGAATCTCGAAGTAGTCGCGGAAAGGCGATTCCACCAGGCGCACCGAATGGGCCGAGCGCTTGATGCGGATCTCGTCGCCGGGCTCCAGTTCCAGGCCCACCTGGCCGTCGCAGGTCAGGGTGGTGTCCCCGGAGCGCTCGCCCAGGGTGACGCACAGCTCCATGGAGGGGCCCAGCAGAAGGGGCCGGTTGGTAAGGGCGAAGGAGCAGATGGGGCTGAGTACGATGCAGTTAAGGGCCGGATGGCAGATGGGGCCCCCGGCCGAGAGGTTGTAGGCCGTGGAGCCGGTGGGGGTGGAGATGATCAGGCCGTCGGCCTTGAAGGTGGTCAGGCCGTGGCCGTCCACCGCCGCCTTCATCTCCACGATGCGGGCCAGGGCCGCCTTGTTGATCACCAGGTCATTGAGCGCGGTGAAGCCGTCGAGTGTCTCGCCTCCCCGGCGCACCTCGGCGTCGAGCATCAGGCGGGGCGGGGCGGCGTAGTGTCCCTGGAGCACCTTTTCCATGGCCGGCAAAAGCTCCTCCGGCCCCAGGGCGGTGAGGAAGCCCAGGCCGCCCAGGTTCACCCCCAGGACCGGCACCTGCTCCAGGCCGCTGGCCACCACCTGGCGCACCGCGCCCAGCATGGTGCCGTCGCCGCCCAGGACCACCACCAGCCCGGTTTCGGGCGGCAGGGGGCTCTCCGGGCCGTTGCCCGCGCCCGGCTCTCCGCCCCGCGCCTCCAGGACCAGGGAGCTGGAGCCGCGCTCGCTCAGCCAGGCGGCGAGGCGCTCGGCCTGCTGCCGGGCGGCCGGAGTCTTGGCCTTGCAGATTATGCTTACGTGGGGCATGGTGTACTCCATGAGGGAAAGCTACCAAAAGGCGCCCCGCCTAACAAGCTAATAGGCCCCAACCCCCGGCGAAGCCATGCCTGACGAACAATACATCCAAGCTCTGCAACAAGCGGTCAAGCAAGAGGTCATCCAGAACTACTTCCGCGAGCGGCGCATCGTGGAGGAGGAGATTCTCCTGGTCACCGAGGCGGCCAGCGCCTGGCTGGGGGGCATCAGCCTGTGGGAGCGCCACCGCGCCCTATTGGGCCGGGCCCTGGGAGCCCAGGCGGCGTGGGAGGAGTTCTTCGCCATCGCCGGGGTGGACCCGCCCTCCCCCCGGGGAGTGGGCCAGGCGGCCCCGGCGGTGGGGCTGGCCCGCATCCGGGGCCTGACCAAGAGCGCCCGCTACGCCAGCCTGATCAAGGGGCTCTACCAGGGCCTGGTGGCCGAAGCCGAGGCCCTGGAGGCGGAGCGCCAAAAGGCCCTGGAGCTCATGGAAGAGGTCAACCGCGACATCCTGACCTTCGAGGCCAACCACGACCTGATGATGCTGGCCTCGTATCTGCGCTCCCTGGACCCGGTGGAGCTGCAACGGCGCAAGATCCTGGGAGTGAACTTCACGGCCAAGGAAAAGATGCTCAGCGCCGAGGCCCTGACCTTCAAGCCCCTCAAGGCGGCCAAGATGGGCCTGGACCAGCCCGGGCCCCGGCCCCGGCCGGTGGGCACGGTGCTGAAAGAGGCCGCGCCGCTCATGAAAAAAATCGTGCGCAAGAAGCCCGAGGCGGGGCGGGAGTTCCTCTAAAGCGCCTTGTGGCCGGCCGCGCCGGTCTGCTATTGAATTCGGAGCACAGCGGAGCGGGAGGGCATGGCCAAACCGGCGGACAAGGTATGCGGCCTGGACCAGGCCATCGAGCGCCTGGCGCGCCCCGGCGACAGCGTGGCCCTGTCCTGCGGCCTGGAGGGCATGATCCCCTATGCCGCGGCCCACGAGCTGATCCGCCAGCGTATCGGTAACCTCACCCTCATCGCGCCCATATCCAACATCAGCTTCGACCAAATCATCGCCGCCGGGTTGGCCCGGAGGGTGGTGGCCGCCTGGGTGGGCAACGTGTCCACCGGCATCGGCTACAACTTTCGCCGCGCGGTGGAAAAGGGCCTGCCCCGGCCGCTGGAGGTGATCGACCACAGCAACTTCTCCATCACCCTGGCCCTGGAGGCCGGGGCGCGGGGCCTGCCCATGGCCGTGGGGCGCTCGCCCTTGGGCAGCGACATGGTGAAGGACAGCCCCCATTTCAAGAAAATGACCTGCCCCCACAGCGGGCAGGAGCTCTTGGCCATCAAGGCGCTCAACCCCGACCTGGCCCTGATCCACGTGCAGCGAGCCGATGCCCAGGGCAACGGCCAGGCGTGGGGGGCCAGCGGCTTCACCCGCCAGGCGGCCATGGCCAGCAAGAAGGTGCTTCTGACCTGCGAGGAGCTGGTGGACACGGAGGTGATCCGCCGCGACCCGGACCGCACCTTGGTGCCGGGCATTTTGGTGGATCACGTTTGCGAGGTGCCCTGGGGGGCCCACCCCGCCCCGGTGCAGGGCTACTACGACCTGGACAACCCCTTTTATCTTGATTACGCGGCCGCTACCCGCGATCCCGACCAGGCCCAGGCCTGGCTGGAGGAGTGGGTCTTCGGCCTGAACGGCCGGGAGGACTATCTGGCCAAGCTGGGCAGCGCCCGTTTGCGGGGGCTCATGACCCAACACAGCCTGCCTTCCGCGCCGGTGGAGTACGGCTGGTGAGCGGCTACACCCCCGGCGAGATCATGGTCTGTGCCGCAGCCCGGCGCATCGCCGACCGCGAGGTGGTCTTCGTGGGCATGCGTTTGCCGCTGTTGGCCTTCATGCTGGCCAAACAGACCCACGCCCCCAATGCGGTGGGCCTGTTCGAAAACGGCGTGCTCCGCGACCAGCCGGCCCAGGGCCCCATCATCACCATGGGCGACACGCCCAACCAGGCCCGGGCGCTCAAGGTCTGCGGCCTGGACGAGGTGATGAGCCTCTTGTCCGGGGGGCGGGTGGACCTGGGCTTCATCGGCGGGGCCCAGGTGGACCAGTTCGGCAACGTGAACACCCACCGGGTGGACACGCCGGGGGGCATGGTGCGCCTGCCCGGCTCCGGAGGCGGGGCGGACATCGCCTGCCTGGCCGGACGCCTGCTGATCATCATGAACCACGAGCGCCGCCGCCTGGTGCCCCGGGTGGATTACATCACCTCGCCGGGCTGGGGCGACGGCCCCGGCTGGCGCGGCGGCCAGGGGCTCACCCAAGGCGGGCCCGACGCGCTCATCACCTCTCTGGGGGTGTTCAGCTTCGAGCAGGGCCGCGCGGTGCTGGCCAGCCTGCACCCCGGGGTGAGCCGGGCGCAGGTGGCCGACCAGACCGGCTGGGAGCTGGCTGTGGCTGCGGAGCTGGAAACCACGCCGGAACCCACGACGGAAGAGCTCGAAATAATTAGGCGTTTCGACCCCCATCGCTTCTGGACCGCTTGATAATTTCCTTGACAAGGCGTCGAGCCGTGGCCTAGAGTCACAATGTAGCTACATTTTAAGTACCGACAAGCACGGCCCCGGGGACGCCAAGGACCCGCACCGTGCCGGTCTATACCAACCTTGAGGGCCTCTCTAATGAGTCAGAGCGACAAAAGCAGCCCCAGGGGCAAGCCCGAACCCGGCGATATCGCCCCCGACAGCCGCCACAAGGCCAAGTTCGAAGTCTTCGGCGAGGAGATGATCGAAAAGGAGGTCAAGCAGAGCGGCAACTCCGGCCGGGTGTACCTGCCGCCGGAGTGGGTGGGCAAGAACGTCAAGATCATCCGCATCGATTAACGGCAAGGCGAGGGAGAACCCGTGAATCTGCGCGCCATGAAATCCGAGGACCTGGCCGAGGTCAAGCGCATCCAAGGTCATGTGACCCGGCATGAGGTCCCCCAACCCTGGATGGACATGCTGGCCAAGCATGTGGACAACGAGTACCGCCTGGGCTTTGTGGCCGAAAAGAACGGCTCGGTGGTGGGCTTCATCCTGGGCGAGATCAAGATAGGCCATTTCGGCACCGACCTCTCGGGCTGGCTGGAGCTGGTGGGAGTGGAGCCGGGCGAGATGGGCGCCGGAGTGGGCGCCGCCCTGGCCGAGAAGCTCTTCGCCACCCTGGCCGAGCGCGGCGTGGCCAATATCTACACCACCGTGCGCTGGGACTCCGGCGACATGCTGGCCTTTTTCAAGAAGCTCGGCTTCGACCGCAGCAACTTCATCAACCTGCGCATGATGAAATAGACCCGTCTTCGGCCAAGGGCCCCTGCCCGGCCCTTGCGCGATCCAGGCAAAACCCCTGAATTATCCGTGGCGTCCCCAAGGGGCGGCCACGGATGGTTTGTTTTGGGGCCAGGCCCGCCGCCTCTGCCCCCTCGGGCAGGCATGGCAATTGCCGCCCAAGCTTGGTTACAATTAAAACAGTATGGCCATAGGGGTTTCAGCCCGGCAAGCCAAAGCACCCACCCGGAGAAAAGGCACAAGAACCCTTCAAGCCCCCAGGGGGGTTTCATGAAAAAAATCCACCTCACCCATCCGCAAGACCAGGCGACCCTTTCCGCCACCTCTCGCCGCCTGCAATGGGAGCCGGTGCGCGGCTCCGACGGGACCCGGCCCCTGCGCTACGTCTTGCAGGTGTTGGCCACCCGCCCCGGCCCCCGGCCCGGCCGCCGCGGCAAGCCCCTGCCCCTGTTCACCAGCAAGGAACTGACGCGCGGCTACTTCGACCTGCCTATCCGCGAAAAAGGCCTCAAGCCCGGCCGGACCTACTGGTGGCAGGTGAAGGCCCTGGACCAAAGCGGCCAGGTGGCGGCCATGAGCGAAAAGCGCCGCTTCAAGGTGCGAAAAATCTCCACCCCGGTCCATGAGATCGGCGGCGAGTTTCGCCTGCCCGAAGGCGGCCTGGTGACCGCCGAGATCGGCACCGCCCTGGCCGCGCCCCTTTGGGCCACCCTGCGGGAGAACATGGTCCCTCCCGCGCCAGTGGCCTGGGGCAAGCCGGTGAAGATCCGCCTGCGTGGGGAGGCAAGCTCCGGGGACAGCGAGGCTCCTCCCGAGGTCCCCGGCGCCACCGAACCCCTGGCCATGGTGTGGGGCCATGAGGCAGGCGAGGTGTACCTTCCTTTTTTCCTTGCGCGCAACGCCTGCCTTCATTGGGACTTGAGCTACATCGACGGCTGCCAATGGGTTCTTCTGCAGGTCAGCGGGCCGGATGGCTTCAGCGAACCCAATGGCGGCAACGTTTTGGAGGACGCCGGGGTCATCAATTACTATTGGGGGCCTCCCCGCGTGTCCTGCGGCTACGATGAGATTGAAACCAGTTACGGCCCTCCGCCCGCGGGCACGCTCATATCCGCCCAAAATATCGATTTATTAAGGGGTGTGGATGCCTCCGAGACCATACAGCCGCCCAGCGGGTTGAATCCGGAGATAGTGCGCCGGATCAGGACCGTTCCCTGCGATGAAAGCCGGCAGCCGGTGGATATGGCCTCGGACCCGGTGACCATACGATGCGTGCGTTATCCGGTGGTGGATATCGGCGCCCTGAGAGTGGAGTGGACCTGGGGCGAGCATCCGGGGCGGGCGCTGGAATTCTCGCTTATGTTCGAGGAGCCTTTCCCTAACGTCCTCGCCGTGCGCCTGGACGAGGAAACCGGGATCATGGTGCCGGTAACCGCCCCGTCAACCTTGCTTATTTACACCCCGCCCCGCCCTTCCATGCTGCATGAGAGCTCCTGCGCCAACCTGAGCCTGACCATGAACGGCGAGCCGGTGGAGCGGCGCAACCGCGTCTGCCTGGCCTCGGGCCACCCCACCTGCGATTGCTTTGTCATACCCCTGGACCCCTGGCCCCACGCCGCGGGCTATGACTTCCGCCTGACCCAGGAGTGGCGCGGCGGCATCAGCTACAACACCTTGTGGGACTTCCTGGACCCCGGCTTGGTCGCCGCGATTATCCCCGGGGTGCACCCTTCCTGGAATTATTGCGGGGGGGTGTATCAAGATTACGACTCGCTCTACGGCAGGGAGGATCTGCCCGAAGAGGGCACCAACTCGCCGTTCTACCGGTACCACTCGCTTACCGGGAACTGCCTTCCAAGGGGCATGGTGGGCACCTGGAGCCTGCCGATCGTGTACGGGATATCCCAATTCAACGATTTCCTGGGCAGCACCTTCCGGGGAACCCGCACCGTGACCCACGATGCTTCCGGGGGTGCGGTTGACGAGTTCTATCTGGACGAGCCGGTTGGCGAGCGGGAGGTGGTGGTCCGTTTCGAGACCGACAACCCCAACGATCTCAAGTTCATCCTGCCCAACACTCATTACCCGGTCATTATGCGCGAAACCAGGGGCTCCCGCGATGTGCGTTGGGAGGTCAAGTATTTGGACGGCGTTGCCGCCGGCTTGTACACCACCGGCCGCTCGGTGAACATTTTATACGGCGGACGCCGGGGCACCGCGGCGGGCCGGTCGCGCTTCACGCCGCCCCGGCTGGAAATATGGCTCTCGGTCCTGGTGGGCAGCACCCGGGGAGGGGAAATATGGGCCGATATCTACTACGATCTCAGGGCTGATTGACAACTCAGCCGTCCCGGCCCGGCCCCTCGCCGCCTCCAGCCGCAAGCAGCCAATCGTTCCCGGCTCCCGGCCAGGGCGGTCGGGATTGGTCTCCCCGGCCCCTATGCTAAAAAAAACATAATTGCCCTTGGCGCCGCCCAGGGGCCGGATTAATCTTGACGGCCACCCGGCAGGGCCGTATGGTGGATATTATATAGCTATAATGTATTCACATTATAGCCTGTTCACCGGGCCCATGCATCGGGCCCCCCGATCAACGGCAGGGAACGTCAGCACCCATGAATCAGCTCAAAAGAAAACCAGCCAGCCTCGAGCCCCGTCCCCTGAAGACGGGCCTACCCGACCAGGTCCATGTGAAGTTCGAAGTGTTCGGACAAGAGATGATCGAAAAAGAAGTCAAGCGCAGCTCCAACTCCGGGCGGGTGTATCTGCCCTCGGAGTGGGTGGGCAAAAGCGTGAAGATCATCCGCGTGGACTGAGCCGCCGCCGGGGCCGCCCCCCTGCCCCCACCCGGGGCGCGGCCGGGCGCGCCTCGGGGGCCATATCCGCAACCCCGTATAAGTCCTAGACCTTCACCACCAGGCAACGTTATATTAGGGTGGTTCGTCCGGACCGGGTTATCTTGCGCCCGGCCGAGACCACAGCGAGCCGGAGGCGCGGGAGGGCCATGATCTGCCATGCCCAAAGAGAGGCCGAACTGAAGGCCCAGGGCTGGACCAGGCAGTTCACCGCCGACGAGCCGCGCCTGAGCGAGGCGGTGGAGAGCTACCGCGCCCTGGGCTTTGAGGTGCTCCTGGAGCCGGTGGACCCGGCGGCCTGCGCGGCCGAAGGAGGCTGCACCGCCTGCTTCGGCTCGCCGGAGGCAGCCGCCAGGCTAAAGATCATCTTCACCCGGGCCAAGACCGGGGACGCGCGGACGCGAGCCTAATCACCCGCCGGGGCCGGGCCCCGGGCATACCGAGGGTTAGTCATGGGATGGATCAACCGAATGGGCCTCAAAGGCAAGCTGGCCACCATCTTCGTGGGAGTGACCCTGTTGATCGCCTTCTGCGGCATGGCCGGGGCCACCATCATCTTTTTTAATATTCGCACCACGGCCACCGACCTGCGCAACCATGAGCTGCCTCTTTTGGAGGCGGCCAGCCGCGCGGTGGTGGACCTCTACCGCCTGCGGGTGCGCACCCTGCGCTACCTGGGAGGCTGGCACGAGGACGGCGCCGAGCAAAACACCGTGGCGGTGAGCCGCTACTGGGAAAGCGTGGACCAGGCCCTCAGGCATATGGGCCACGAGCTGGCTGCCCTGCGGGAAGGCCGCGAAGCCCCCCATGCTCAGGAGCTCAAGAACCTTTTGGACCGGGCCGACCGCGAGGCCGAGCAACTCAAGCAGCAGCAGCGCCAGTTTTTCGCCCTGCAATCGGCCCGGAACCGCCTGATGGTCCGGCCGGAGCCGGGCGAGCCGCCCCTGCCGGTGGGGCAGTTCCTGCAAGGGGCGATGCTCAACCATTTGATCTGGACCGGTCAGCTCAAGCAGGCGGTGGAGAACCGCACCCCCTTCCGGGGGGAGCTGGACCCCCGCAAATGCGCCTACGGTAAATGGTATTACAACGCTTCCATCGCCGCCCCCAAGCTCAAGGATATCCTGGGCCGGGCCGAGGGAGTGCACCAGGAGACCCACCAGGTCGCGGCGCGCATCAACGCCCTGCTCGCCAAGGGTGGGGACAGCCTGGGGCTGGCCGAGCAGATGCACCAGGCCCAGGCCCTCTCCAGCCAGCTCATTCAGGTGCTGCGCGAGGCCCAGACCTATGCCGAGCTGCGCTACAACTCGCTTAGCGGTGAGCGGGTCAAGCTGGAAAAGACCATCTCCATCACCTCGGAGGCCTTCGCCGGCACGGTGCGCGCCTTGAAAAAAGGCACCATGGCCCTCATCGACTCGGCCAGCCTGCGCTCGGTGCACACGGTCAACTCGGCCACCATGAGCTTCGGAATCATCATTCTGGGCGCGGTGCTATTATCCCTGTGGCTGGGGCGCTGGTTCTCCATGAACCTGCTCAAGGTGGTGCGCTCCACCAACCAGGCCCTGGAAAGCGCGGCCCAAAAGGACCTCACCGGCCATATACCGCCAGAGATTCTGGCCCGGGGCGACGAGCTGGGCCACATGGCCATGAACGCCCAGCAGATGACCGACATCCTGGCCGTGACCGCGAACGAGGTGGCCGCCGCCTCTCACACCGTGGCCAGCAGCGCGGCCCAGATAAGCCAGGGCAACCAGGATCTGAGCGAGCGCACCCAGCAACAGGCCAGTGCCATCGAGGAGACGGCCAGCGCCCTGGAGGAGATGACCAGCGCGGTCAAGCTGAACGCGGCCAACGGCCAGCAGGCCAACCACCTGGCCCACCAGGCGGCCGAGCGGGCCCAAGAGGGCGGCCAGGTGGTGCAGCACACCATCAAGGCCATGGACGAGGTGAGCCAGGCCAGCGCCAAGATCGCCGACATCATCAGCGTGGTCAACGACATCGCCTTCCAGACCAACCTGTTGGCCCTCAACGCGGCGGTGGAGGCGGCCCGAGCCGGCGAGGCGGGGCGCGGCTTCGCGGTGGTGGCCGGCGAGGTGCGCAACCTGGCCCAGCGCAGCGCTCAGGCGGCCAAGGAGATTCAGGGCCTCATCGGCGACAGCACGAGCAAGGTGGAGCAAGGCGAGGAGCTGGTGCAGCAGAGCGGCAAGCTCCTGGAAGAGATCATCGCCAAGGTGCAGGAGGTGGCCGACACCATGGCCGAGATCTCGGCGGCCAGCAGCGAGCAGGCCCAGGGCATCGACGAGATCAACCGGGCCGTGGCCCAGATGGACCAGTCGGTGCAGCAGAACGCGGCCCTGGTGGAAGAGGCGGCCAGCGCCTCGGAGAGCATGGCCGCCGTGGCCGAGGAGCTGCGCCTCCAGATGGCCCAGTTCAAGGTGCAAGGCGCCGAGGCGGCCCCGGCCCCCACCCCGGCTCCGCGTCCGGCCAATCCCCAGCCCGACGCGGCCCAGCGCCCGGCCAAAGGCAACCGCCCGGCCAAGGGCGAGGATTTCTTCGGCGACGACGATTTGAAGGGCTTCGAGGAATTTTAAGCTAAACGTTTGATGAGCTTGTCATCGCGCTCGAGTAGGGCTAAGATTCTTCATGCTTCGCATCGTTTCCATGGCCCTGGTTCCCCTGCTGGCCGGGCTGCTGGCCGGCTCCGGGGCTCTTTGGGCTGCCGAGCCCGCCAAGCCACCGGCCCTAGAGTGGCGGACCCTGGCCCCGGGCCTGGAGTTCGCCCTTAGCGAGGAGCTGGCCCCGGCCCGCAGCGGCAGCTCCCTGTTGGCCCTTTTGCGGGTGGACCCCGGCCGCTACGCCTTCCGCGTCCTGGCCGCCCCGGAGGGCGAGGACGGACAGACCGCCGAGCAGTGGCTGGAGCAAAGCAAGGCCCTGGCCGTATTCAACGCCGGGCTCTACACCCCCGACGGCAAGCACCTGGGCTATCTCATGGCCGACGGCAAGTGCCTGAGCCCCATGGTGCCCCAACAGGACGGCCTGTTCCTGGCCGGCCCCCGCGACCAGGAGCATCTCCCGGCCCGCATCATCGACCTGCGCTACACCTCCTTTGACCCCAAGTTCAGCCCCTACACCCAGGCGGCCCAGTCCCTGATGCTCCTGGACCGTTTCGGCCAGGTGCGGGTGCGCCGCTCGCCCAAGGTGGCCAGCCGCACCGCCTTGGCCAGCGACAACGAGGGGCGCATCCTGGTGGTGGTCAGCGAAGGGGGCCACACCCTCTGGGAGCTGGCCCAGGCGCTGAAGAACAGCGGCCTGGGGCTCCGCGAGGTGATGACCATGGACGGCGGGGCCGAGTCCCAGCTGGAGGTGCGCTGGGGCGACTTCTCCTACGCCCACTACGGGCGGCCCATACCGGGCGGCGACCTGCCCTGGCTCAGGCGCTCCTTGCCCGCGGCCCTGGCCGTGTTCCCCAAAAAATAGCTTGCTTCGGAAGGTGGGGGCCGCCGGAGCCGAGGGTGCGGCCCCGGCGGCCATGGGCATGGTGTCCCGGCCCCCTCCGCGCCGAAGGCGCGGGGCTGGGGACCGGTGGTTGGGGTGCTTAGGTAAAGTCCGTGCTAGTCGGCCTGCCTTCTAAGGAAGGCGGGCCAATCCAGGTCGTTGCTGTCGCGGCCCGCGCTCCCCTGCCGGGGTCCGGGGGAGGAAGCTCCCCGCGAGGAAACGCTGCCGCGCCTGAATTTGCGCACGTTGTTCTCGTCGATCTCGCTGATGTCCAGCTCGGCCGAGCCGCCGCCCACGGCGACGCGCTGGACCTTGCAGGTCTCTTCCATCTGGCCGATGCCCGTGGCGATGACCGTCACGCGCATGCTCTCGTTCAGGCTCTTGTCGATGACCGTGCCCCAGATGATGTTGGCGTCCTCGTGGGCCGCCTCCTGGATGAAGGTGCTGGCCTCGCTCACCTCGTCAATGGTGATCTCGTCGCTGGCGGTGATGTTGACCAACACCCCGCGGGCCCCGTCGATGGTGATGTCCTCCAACAGGGGGTTGTTGATGGCCCGGGTGGCCGCTTGCAGGGCGCGGTCGTCGCCGCTGGCCTCGCCGGTGCCCATCAGGGCCACGCCCATCTCGCTCATCACGGTGCGCACGTCGGCGAAGTCCAGGTTGATCAACCCCGGAGTGATGATCAAATCGCTGATGCCCCGGACCGCGTATAGCAAGACCTCGTCGGCCTTTTGCAGCATGTCCGCGAAGCGGGCGTTCTTGGGGGCCAGGGAGCGCAGGCGGATGTTGGGGATCACGATCAAGGTGTCCACCACCTTTTTGAGCTCCTCCACCCCGTTCTCGGCCTGTACCAGCCGCCGCTTGCCTTCAAAGTCGAAGGGCTTGGTGACCACGGCCACGGTGAGCGCGCCAACTTCCTTGGCCACCTCGGCGATCACCGGCGCGCCGCCGGTGCCCGTGCCGCCGCCCAGGCCCGCGGTGACGAAGACCATGTCGCTGCCCGATAGCAGCTCCTTGATCTTGTCGCGGTCCTCCAAGGCGGCCTGACGGCCCACCTCGGGGTCGGCGCCGGCGCCCAGACCTCGGGTGAGGTTTTGGCCCAGCTGGAGATGGACCCTGGCTTTGGAATGCTCCAGGGCCTGCAGGTCGGTGTTGGCGGCGATGAACTCGACGCCCTTGAGACCCGCGGTGATCATGTTGTTCAAGGCGTTGTTGCCGCCGCCTCCGATACCCACCACACGCAGCTTGGCGCTGCCGTCGAGGTTATCGATCATTTGGATTTCCATGCTCATAACAACCTCCCCCGTGAGGTTTCCTAGATGACTTCCTTGAACCATTTGCGCATACGCTTGGTGACCCGATTGAAGATCTTCTGGTCGCGTATGCGGAACTTTTCCTCGTCGCGGTTGTGCGCGCCGTAGAGCAGCAGGCCCACCGCAGTTGCGTACATCGGATTGTTGACCACGTCACTGAGGCCCCCCACGCCCAGGGGGAAGCCCAGGCGGGAAGGCATGTTGAAAATCTGCTCGGCCATCTCCTCCATGCCCTCGATGAGCGAGGAGCCGCCGGTGATGACCACGCCGCCGGCCAGGGCCGGGGCGTCCACCACCTGCTCCAGCTCCACCTGGGCCAGGGAGAGGATCTCCTCCACCCGCGCCTCCAGGATCTCGGCGATGATGGCCCGGCTCACCTTTTGCGGCGGCCGCCCGCCCACGCCCTCCACGGTCACCGCCTCGTCGCGGCCCACCAGGGAGATCAGGCAGGAGCCGAAGTTGCGCTTGAGCTTTTCGGCCGAGGCCACCGGGGTGCGAAGCCCCATGGCCAAATCGGTGGTGAGGTTGTTGCCCCCCAAGGCCACCCCGGCGGTGTGCTTGATGGCCTGGCCCGCGAACAGGGCCAGGTCGGTGGTGCCGCCGCCGAAGTCCACCAGAATCACCCCCAGGTCGCGTTCCTCGGGGGTCAGCACCGCCTCGGCGCTGGCCAGGGATTGCAGGACGATGTCGCCCACGTCCAGCCCGGCGCTGTTGCAGCACTTGATCAGATTGTGCACGCTGGCCACCGCGCCGGTGACCAAGTGCACGTCGGCCTCCAGGCGCAGGCCGCTCATGCCCACCGGGTCGGTGATGCCGCTGCGGCCGTCCAGGGTGAACTGCTGGGGCAGGATGTGGATCACCTCGCGGTCGGTGGGGATGGCCACCGCCCGGGCGTTGTCCACCACCCGCTCCTTGTCCTTGGCACTCACCTCGTCGCCCTTGACCGCCACCACGCCGTGGGAGTTGAAGCCCTTGACGTGGCCCCCGGCGATGCCGGTGCTCACGGTGGTTATCTCCACCCCGGACATCAGCTCGGCCTCTTCCACCGCCTTTTTGATGCTGCCTACCGTGGTCTCGATGTTGACCACCACCCCCTTGCGCAGGCCCTCGGAGGGATGGCTGCCCATGCCCAGGACCTCGACGCCTTCGGCGGTGACCTCGCCCACCACGGCGCAGATCTTGGTGGTGCCTATGTCCAGGCCCACGATTATTTCGCCGCCCTTTTTCATGCTTTCTCCCGCCCCAGGCGCACCACCACCCGGCCCCGGGGCTCCATATCGATCAAGCGGGCCCGGCCCAGTTCGCCCCGCCGGGCCAGGTCCGCCTTGACCCGGCCCAGGCGCATGAGCCGCCGGGGGAAATTCTTGAAGCCCAAACGCACCACCGGGGGCAGGCCGTTGAACACCAGGCTCACCCCCCACACCCGGTCCAGGTGCATCTCGCTTAGGCCGCCGCCGGGGCGCAGGTCCTGCGGCGGCAGGGCGGCCAAAGCGGCGCGGCCCGCCGCGATGAGGCCCAAGGCCTCGTCGTCGGGCGCGGCCAGGTCGGCCCGGCTCAGGCCGGTGATCACCGGCAGGTCGGGCAGGGCGCGCTTGTCGTGGGCCGCGATGGGCCTCAGCTCGCGGTCCAGGTATACGATCCGGCCTTCCACCAGGGCCAGCAGGGCGGGCCGCCGCTCGCTGACCTCGATGATCACCGTGCCCGGGAACTGGCGGCGCACCGAGGCGTCGCTGACCCAGGGCAGGGCCTTGACCCGCTGGGCGATCTCACCCACCGGCAGGGCCAACAGATTGCTGTGCGAGCCCACCTCGGCGGCCTGCAAAACGTCCAGGCGGCTCAGGTGGTCGGTGCCTTTTACGTCGGCCCGCTGCACGGCCAGGGCCCGGCTGGTGGACAACAGCCCCCAGCCGGTGAGCAGGGCCGCGCTGACCAGCAACACGATGCCCAGGCCCCAGGCCAGAGTGCGGGCCAGGGAGCGGGCCGCCGTGTTCAGCGGCTTGTCGGTCTTCACGGCCGGACGCCGCCGGGCCACCCGCTGGGCATCCAGACTGCCCTTGCAGGCTTGGCCGCGCTTGGGCCGCGCCGTGGCGGCGCGCTTATTGACCCGCCGCTTAAACACCCAACACCTCCACCTCGGGCTCCAGGCGCACCCCGAAGGCCTCCATGACCTTGATGGCCACGGTGTTGATCAGGCTGAGGATATCGCCCGCGCTGGCCCGGCCCCGGTTCTCGATGAAATTGGCGTGCACCCGGCTGACCACCGCGTCGCCCACGGCCAGGCCCTTCAAGCCCGCCGCCTCGATGAGCCGCCCGGCGTGGTCGCCCGGCGGGTTCTTGAACACGCTGCCCGCGGTGCGCGCCCGGATGGGCTGGCGGGTGCTGCGCAGGGCCAACAGCGCCTTGCGGCGGCGCTCCACCTCGGAGGCGGTGGAAGGCTTGAGCCGAAGCTCCGCGCCCAGCACCATGCTGCCCGGAGGCAGGCCGCGCCGGCGGTAACCAGCGGGCAGCTCGTTGCCAGGCTTAACCACCACCTCGCCGCTGGGCAGCAGGAGGCTCACCGTGCTGGTCAGCTCGGCCATGTCCCCGCCGTGAGCCCCGGCGTTGGTGGCCACCGCGCCGCCCAGGCTGGCCGGAATGCCCGCCGCCCATTCCAGGCCGGCCAGGCCCTGGCGCGCGGCCAGGCGCACCGCGCCGGGCAGGGGCGCGCCGCCCCCGGCCCGCATCACCGGGCCCTCCAGGATCAGCTTGCCCAGCTCGCCGCCCAGGCGGATCATCACGCCGGGATAGCCTTGGTCGCCCACCAGCAGGTTGGAGCCGCGCCCCAGGGGCTTGCAGGCCACGCCCGCCGCGTCGCAGGCGGTGACCAGCCAGGCGGCCTCGTCCGCGCCGCGCACCCGGGCCAGGCACCAGGCCGGGCCGCCCACGCCCCAGGTGGTGTGGCGGCTCATGGGTTCGCCGAAGCGGGCCCTCGCCCCCAGGCGGGCGATGATCTGCTCTTTGAGCTCAGGCGTCATGGCCCGTCACCATCTCCTCGCCCAGGCGCCAAACGTCGCCCGCGCCCATGGTAAGCAATACGTCGCCCTCTCCCAGCAGCTTGCCCAGGCGCTGGGCCGCCTTTTCCTTGCCGCCCACGTACTCCACCGAGCGGTGGCCGTGGGCCCGGATGGCCTCGGCCATGGCCTCGGCGCTCACCGAGGGGTCCTCGGCCTCGCCGGCGGCGTAGATGTCCAGCACCAAGAGCTCGTCCGCGCCGTAGAAGGCGGTGGTGAACTCGTCGAACAAATCGCGCGAGCGGCTGTAGCGGTGGGGTTGGAAGGCCACCACCAGGCGCTTGTCCGGCCAGCACTCGCGGGCCGCGGCCAGGGTGGCCTTGATCTCGCTGGGGTGATGGCCGTAGTCATCCACCACCAGGGTCCCGCTTGGCGTGGTGCCCTTGGCCTCGAAGCGGCGCCCCACCCCCTCGAACTCGCCCAGGGCGGGCATGGCCTTGGCCAGGTCCACCCCCAGCTCGCGGGCCACGGCCAGAGCGGCCAGGGCGTTCTGCACGTTGTGGCGGCCGGGCAGGGGCAGGCTCACCCGCCCGGCGGCCTCGCCGCGCAAATAGAGCGCAAAGGAGCAGCCCAGGCCATCGGGCTTCAGGTCCCGCGCCTGCACGTCGGCCTGGGAGGAGAGCCCGTAGGTAACGGTGCGCTTGTTCACCCGGGGGATGAGCCCGGCCAGGCGGTTGTCGTCCAGGCACAGGATGGCCGCGCCGTAGAAGGGCACCTTGTTCATGAACTCCACGAAGGCTTCGTCCAGGACATCGTCCGCCCCGTAATGCTCCATGTGCTCGCGGTCCACGTTGGTGACCACCACCACCACCGGGGTTAGCCGGGTGAAGGAGCCGTCGCTCTCGTCGGCCTCGGCCACCAAAAACTCGCCCGAGCCCAGGCGGGCGTTGGAGCCCAGGGCGGCCAGCTTGCCGCCCACCACCACCGTGGGGTCCAGGCCGCCGGCGGCCAGGAGCGTGGCCACCAGGGAGGTGCAGGTGGTCTTGCCGTGGGCCCCGGCCACCGCGATGCCGTACTTCAGGCGCATCAGCTCGGAGAGCATCTCCGCCCGAGGGATCACCGGGATGAGGCGCTCGCGGGCCCCGATCACCTCGGGGTTGTCCTCGTGCACCGCCGAGGAAACCACCACCACGTCGGCCCCTTCCACCTGGTCGCCGTGGTGGCCCAGGCTGATCTTGGCCCCCAGCTCGGCCAGACGGCGGGTGGTGTCGCTTTCCTTGAGGTCGCTGCCGCTCACCCGGTGGCCCAGGTTGATCAGCACCTCGGCGATGCCGCTCATGCCGATGCCGCCGATGCCCACGAAATGGATGCGCTGGTGCCGTTGATACATCAGGCCGCCTCCTCCATGAGCGCCAGGCAGGCCGTGGCGATGTCCTGGGCCGCGTCGGGCCGGGCCAGCTCGCGGGCCTTGGATTCCATGGCCGCCAGGGCCGAGGGGTCGTCCATGAGCCCGGCGATCTCGCTGGCGGCGCGTTCGGGGGTCAGTTCGGCGTCGGGGATGAGCCGCGCCGCGCCTTGCTCCACCAGGGCCAGGGCGTTGAGCATCTGGTGATCGCCCGCCGCGAAGGGGTACGGCACGCAGAGCATGGCCCGGCCGGTGGCCAGCCCCTCGCTCACCGCGCCCGCCCCGGAGCGGCAGAGCACCAGGTGGGCTTGGCCGTAGCAGCGCCCCACCTCGGGGAAGAAGGGAGCCACCTCGGCGGCCACGCCCGCCTTGGCGTAGGCGTCGCGCACTTCTTCGGCTTGTCTTTCGCCGGTCTGGTGGATGAAAAACATGCGCTTGGTGCGCTCTCCCAAAATTTCCAGCGCGCCCATAACGGCGCGGTTCAGGCTGGCCGCGCCCTGGCTGCCCCCGATCACCAGCACCGTGAAGCGCTCTCCCGTTGCCGCACGCTCTTGGGCCTCGGCCTGGGCAATGAGCTCGGGGCGCACCGGGTTGCCGGTGAACACCGAGCGCCCGGCCGGGAAGTGCTTGGCCGCCGCCTCGAAGGCCACGAAGATCTTCTTGGCCGCCTTGCCCAAGACCTGGTTGGTCAGGCCGGGCACCGCGTTTTGTTCCTGCACCGCCAGGGGCACGCCCTTGAGGCGCGCGGCCAGGCCCAGGGGCAGGGCCGCGTAGCCCCCCACCGCCAGCACCAGGCCTGGCTTGCGCCGGGAGATGAGCCCCATGGCCCGGAGCACCGAGCCCGGCACCACGGCCAGGGCGGACAGGCGGCTCATGAGCCCCTTGCCCCTGAAGGCCTTGGCGGGCAGCACCTCCTGCTCGTAGCCCGCCGCGGCCAGGGCCTTGCTCTCCAGGGGCCGCCCGGCGTTCACGAAGGCCAGCTCCAGGCCGGGGCGTTGGGCCAGCATCCGGCCGGCCACGGCCATGCCCGGGAACAGATGCCCGCCGGTGCCTCCCCCGGCTATGAGCACCGTGGCGCTCAACACTTCCTCCGGCTTCCCGCGGCCACGCTGAGGAGCAGGCCCACGCAGGAGAAGTTGACCAACAGCGAGGAGCCGCCGTAGCTGATGAAGGGCATGGTAAGGCCCTTGGTGGGCAGCAGGCCCATCACCACCCCGGCGTTGATGAACGCCTGCAACCCGATGATCAGGGTGGCGCCCATGGCCAGGTAGGTGCCGAAAAGCTCCCGCGCCTCCAGGGCGATCTTCACGCCCCGCACGATGATCAATAGGAACAGGCCCACCACCAGCAGCACGCCCCACAGGCCCAACTCCTCGCCCAGCACGCTGAAGATGAAGTCGGTCTGGGGCTCGGGCAGATAGAAGAGCTTTTGCTTGCTGGCCCCCAGGCCCACGCCCCACAGCCCGCCCGAACCCAGGGCGTAGAAGCTGTGGATGATCTGGAAGCCCGCGCCGCCCGCGTCGCTCCAGGGGTCCAGGAAGGCCAGGATGCGCTTGAAGCGCCAGGCGTAGTGGGAAACCATGAACCAGCCCAGGGGGGCGGCCAGGGCCAACAGGCCCAGGAGGTAGCTGAGCCGCACCCCGGCCACGAAGAGCATCAGGCAGGCCAGGGTGAACAGGATCACGCTCATGCCCAGATCCGGCTCCAGGAGCACCGGCAGGATGAGCAGCGCGGTGACCCCCAGATGGGGCAGCAGCCCGTGGGACAAGCTCTTGACCTGGTCGCTGTGGCGCGAGAGCGAGTAGGCCAGGTAGATCACCAGGGCCGGCTTGGCCAGCTCGGCCGGTTGCAGGGAGAAGCCGCCGAACCGGAGCCAGCGCACCGCGCCGCCCGCCTCGTGGCCCACTCCGGGCACCAGCACCAGGAACAACAGACCCAGCACCGCGAACAAGATGGGATAGGCCAGGCGCTCCAGACGGCGGTAGTTGAACAAGGCCAGAGCGATCATGATCGCCACGCCCACGGTCATGTGCAGGCCCTGGGCCTTGAGGAAATAGTGGCCGTCCAGATAGCGCCGCGCGGCCAAGGCGCTGCCGGCGGAGTAGACCATGAGCAGGCCCACCCCGGCCAAGGCCAGGGCCGCCAGGAGCACCCAGGGATCGCCCACCCGCGAGACCGGGGCCTCGGGGGCGTTGGAGCCGCTGAGCACGGCCTCACTCATGGCACACCCCCTTGACCAGGCTCTGGAAGTGGTCGCCCCGCTGGGCATAGCCGGTGTAGGCGTCGAAGCTGGCGCAGCCCGGCGAGAGCAGCACCGCCTCGCCCGTCTGGGCCCGCTCCAGGGCCAGGCGGAAGGCCGAGGCCAGGTCCGGGGCCACCTCGGCCGGGGCATAGCCCACCACCTGCTGATAGATGCTGGGCCCGGCCTCGCCGAAGCACACCACCCGCGCGGCCCGGCGGCCCAGCAGGGGCCCCAGCTCGGCGAAGCGGCCTTCCTTGTCCTGGCCGCCCAACAAGAGCACCACCCGGCGCTCCATGGCGGCCAAGGCGGCGGCCACCGCGCCCACGTTGGTGCCCTTGCTGTCGTCGAAGAAGATCACCCCGTCGCGCTCGCCCACCCGCGCCAGGCGGTGGGCCAGCCCCGAGAAGGCGTCCAGGGCCCGCTGCATGGCCTCGAAGTCCGCCCCGCAGGCGGTGGCGGCCAGGCAGGCGGCCAGGGCGTTGAGCCGGTTGAAGCCGCTGGCCAGGGGGCCTTCGCCCAGGCTCAGGGCGGCTTGCCCCGCCGGGGTCTCCAGGACCAGGGCCTCGCCGTCCAGCCAGCCGCCGGGGTGGTAAGGCCCCACCGCGCCGTAGCCCCACACATTGGCCGGGGCCAGCTTGCGGCGTTGCCAGGTGGCCTCGTCGTCGGCGCAGAGCACGGCCACGTCGTCCTCGGCCTGGTTGGAGAGCAAACGGAACTTGCTGGCCGCGTAGGAGTCGAAGTCCGGGTAGCGGTTCAGATGGTCCGGCGAGATGTTGAGGATCGCCGCCACCCGGGGCCGCATCCGGTCCATGGTGTCGGTCTGGAAGGAGCTTACCTCCACCACCGCCCAGTCGACTTGGTCGCTCTCGGCGGCCATGTCACACAGGGGGCGGCCCAGGTTGCCGCCCACCAGGGTGCGTAAGCCTGCCTGCTCCAGAATCTCGCCCACCAGGGTGGTGACGGTGCTCTTGCCGTTGGTGCCGGTGATCATCACCGAGGGGCAACGGGTGAGGCGCCAGCCCAGCTCCAGCTCGCCGATCACCGGGGTGCCGGCCTGCACGGCCTTTTGCACCTCGGGCAAACGGTGGTCCACCCCCGGGCTGAGCACGATTAGCTCGGCCCAGGCGAAATCCGCCTCCTGGTGGCCGCCCAGGGAAAGCTCGGCCCCGGCCTCGGCCAGCTCGGGCGCGGTGGCCGGTGAGGGATGGTTGTCAGTGGCCCGCACCAGGGCGCCCTGGCGCAGGCAGAGCAGGGACGCCGCCCTGCCGCTGGCCCCCAGACCCACCACCAAAACCTTTTTGCCCTTCAGCTCCACGGCTACCTCAGCTTCAGGGTGCTGAAAGCCACCAGGGCCAGCAGCACGGCTATGATCCAGAAACGCACGATCACCTTGGGCTCGGCCCAGCCCTTGAGCTCGAAGTGATGGTGCAGGGGAGCCATGCGGAAGATGCGCTTGCCGTGGGTCATCTTAAAGAAGCCCACCTGGAGGATGACACTGATGGTCTCCACCACGAATATGCCGCCCACCAGCACCAGCAATATTTCGTGCTTGGTGCTCACCGCGGTAATGCCCAAGGCGCCGCCCAGGGCCAGGGACCCGGTGTCGCCCATGAAGACCTGGGCGGGGTAGGTGTTGTACCAAAGGAAGCCCATTACCGCGCCGGCCACCGCGCCGCAGAACACGGCCAGCTCGCCCGCGCCGGGCACGTAGAGGATCTGCAGATAGCTGGCCGCCTTGAAGTTGCCGGTGAGGTAGCTCAAGACCAGATAGGCCCCGGCCGCGATCAAGACCGGACCGGCGGCCAGGCCGTCCAGGCCGTCGGTGAGGTTAACCGCGTTGGCCGTGCCCACCAGGATGAACATGGCCAGGGGCACGTACCCCCAGCCCAGGTCCGGCACCACGAACTTGAAGAACGGCACGGAGAGCTTGGTGCTGTAGCCGGGGTGCAGGTACAACGCCGTGCCCGCCGCCAAGGCCACCAGAGCCAGGGCCAGGAACTTGCTCCGGGCGCTCAGGCCGCCCTCGTTGGCCTTCTTCACCTTCTTTAGATAGTCGTCCGCGAATCCGATCAGGCCGTAGCATAAGGTCACCCCCAATGCCAGCCAGAGGTAGAAGTTCCCCAGGTCGCCCCACAAGAGCACCGAGACGCCCATGGCGAACAGAATGAGCACCCCGCCCATGGTGGGAGTGCCCGCCTTGGCCTTGTGGCTTTCGGGCCCCAGCTCCCGGATGTATTGCCCCGCGTGCAGCTCTTGCAGCTTGCGGATCATCCAGGGGCCCATGACCCAGGCGATGGCCAGGGCGGTCACCGCCGCGTAGATGGTGCGGAAGGTGATGTAGCGGAATACGTTGAAGCCGCCGAAGAGGTCTGCCAGGGGGTACAGGAGGTGATACAGCATCAGGCCGCCTCCTCTCCCCGCCCGGACAAGGCCGCCACCACCCGCTCCATGGCCATGGAGCGCGAGCCCTTGACCAGCACCAGGTCGTCGTCCTTGAGCAGGCCGGCCATCGAGGCCAGCAGCTCGTCCATGGCCGCGTAGGCCAGGGCCGCGTCCTTGGCCAGGCCGCCCTCGCGGGCCCCGGCGATAACGTCTTCGGAGCGCTCGCCCACGGCCAGCACCAGGCGGCAGCCCAGCTCGGCGGCCAGGCGTCCGGTCTCGCGGTGCAGGCGGGGGGCGTACTCGCCCAGCTCCTTCATGTCGCCCAGCACCAGCACCAGGGCGCGGCCTTGGGCCAGGGCGGTGGCCGCGCTCAGGCCGCTGGCCACCGAGGCGGGGTTGGCGTTGTAGGTGTCGTCCACCACCGCCGGGCCCCCTGCCCCGCCCAGCAGATTCAGGCGGCCGGGCACCGGCGCGAAGCTTTCCAGCCCGGCCCGGACCGCCTCGGCCCCCTGCCCCAGGGCGTGGGCCGTGGCTGCCGCGGCCAGGGCGTTCATCACGTTGTGGCGGCCCGGCGCGGCTAGGCGCACCTTGACCTGCTCCCCGGCCAGGTCCAGAACGAAGCTCTGGGCATTGCCCAGGGAGGTGACGCCCCCGGCGCGCACGTCGGCGGCGCTGTCTATCCCGAAGCTCACCACCCGGCAGGGCAGGCTGGCCGCGTAGGGCGCCAGGAATGGATCGTCCAGGTTGACCACCGCCGTGGCCGCCGGGCTCAGGCCCTCGAAGAGCTCGCCCTTGGCGGCCGCGATGGCCTCCAGGGAGCCCAGCATTCCGATGTGGGCCGGGCCCACGTTGGTGATGACCCCGGCCTCGGGCGCGGCGATCTCGGCCAGGCGGGCGATCTCGCCCGGGGCGTTCATGCCCATCTCCACCACGCAGGCGGTATGGGAGGCATTGAGTTGCAGCAAGGTCAGGGGCAGTCCGATGAGATTGTTGAGGTTGCCCTTGGTGGCCAATACCTGATGGCGCTGGCCCAGGATGGCGGCCAGCATCTCCTTGGTGCTGGTCTTGCCGTTGGAGCCGGTAATGGCCGCCACCAGGGCGCTGTGCTCTTGCCGCCAGGCCGAAGCCAGGTCGCCCAAGGCGGCCAGGGTGTCCGGCACCGGGAAGAGGCAGGCGTCGCCTTCGGGCAGGGAGAAACCCCGGCGCACCACCGCGCCCGCCGCGCCGCTCTTTAGGGCGGCGGCCACGTAGTCGTGCCCGTCGAAGTTGGGGCCGCTCAGGGCCACGAAGAGCTGGCCCTGGCCCACGTTGCGCGAGTCGGTGCTCACGCCCGCGAAAGGCGCTTCCGGGCAGGCGGGCGGCAGGGGCGCGCCCACGGCCGAGGCCACGAAGGAGGCGTCAAGCACTGGCATGGCCCGCCTCCCTTCCCGCGCCCAAGGCCCGCGCGGCCTGCTCGCGGTCGTCGAAGTGCCGCCGCTCGCTGCCCACGATCTGATAGTCCTCGTGCCCCTTGCCCGCGATGAGCACCACGTCCTCCGGCCCGGCCGCGTCTATGGCCAGCTCGATGGCCTCTGCCCGGTCGGGCGAGCGCACATAGGCCGGACCCTTGGCGGCCGGGTCGCCGGTCTTTTGGGCCCCGGCCGCGATGAGGCCGGGCTCCACCATGGCCATGATGGCCAGGGGGTCCTCGGAGCGGGGGTTGTCGCTGGTGAGGACCGCCAGGTCCGCGCCCGCGCCCACGGCCTGGCCCATGAGGGGCCGCTTGCCCTGGTCGCGGTCGCCGCCCGCCCCGAACACGCAGATCAGCCGGCCGGGGGTCAGGGGCCGGAGCGCCTCCAGCACGGTGGCCAAGGCGCGGTCACTGTGGGCGTAATCCACCAGCACGGTGGGGCCGCCTTCCGGCCCGGCCACCCGCTCCAAACGGCCCGGCACCCCGGGCAGCGAGGCGATGGCCTGCTTGATCTCCCGGGGCTCGAAGTCCAGGGCCAGGCCCACCGTGGCGGCGGCCAGGGCGTTGAGCAGGTTGAAGCCGCCCACCAGGGGGGTGCTCAGCTCGAAGGCTCCGGTGGGGGTCTGCACGGTGCAGCGCCCGCCGCTCAGGTCGAACTGGGGCTCCACCCCGCGCACCCGGGCCTGGGGGCCGAAGCCGTAGCTCAGGGTGCGCAGATGATCCCCGGCCACGGCGGCGGCCAGGTTGACCCCCTTGGGGTCATCGGCGCAGATCACCGCCGCCGGGTCCTTGCCCGCCCGCCGGGACTTGGGCAGCAGGTCGTCGAACAGGCGGCGCTTGGCCAGGAAGTAGGAGTCCATGTCGCCGTGATAGTCCAGGTGGTCCCGCGACAGGTTGGTGAACACCCCCACGTCGAACAGGCTGCCCGCCACCCGATCCTGCTCCAGGGCGTGACTGGAAACCTCCATGGCCGCGCCCTTGACCCCGGCGGCGCGCATGGCGGCCAGGGTGGCCTGCAAATCCACCGACTCGGGGGTGGTCATGGCCGAGGGCCAGGCGTGGCCCGCGAAGCGCGTTTCCACGGTGCCCAGGAGCCCGGCCGGGCCGCGCAGGGCCAAGAGCGCCTCCACCAGATAGCTCACTGTGGTCTTGCCGTTGGTGCCGGTGATGCCCACCAGGCACATGCCCCGGCTGGGGGTGCGGAAAAACTCGTTGGCCAGGGCGGCCAGGGCCGGGCGCGCGGCGGGCACCACGATCTGGGGCAGCTCGGCCTCCACCGAGCGCTCCACCAAGGCGGCCACTGCGCCGCCGGCGGCGGCCATCTTCACGTAGGCGTGGCCATCGGCCTTTACCCCGGGCAGGGCCGCGAAGACGAAGCCCGGCTCCACCCGGCGCGAATCGTAGGCCAGGCCCTTGACCTCGGCATCGGGCAGCGCGCCGCGCACTTCGCTGGGCTGCAAGGCTCTGAGCAGGCGCTCCAGCTTCATCACGCGCCTCCCGTGGGCGGGGCCAGGCGCACCTTGAGCGCCTCGGCTCCCTTGAGGGAAGCGCCGGGCGGGGGGCTCTGGGAGGCCACTCGGCCCCAGCCGGAGGCCTCGACCTTTAGCCCCGCGCGGCCGGCCAGGGCCAGCACTTGCCTGAGGGTGAGCCCGCTCAAATCCGGGGCCTTGCCTTGGGCCAGGGCCTTGGCGGTCTCCGCGCCGGGCGCGGCGGGCGCGGCCGGGGCGGGGGCCTCGCGGCGCACCTGAATCAGCTCGGGCTGCTCCGGGGCGCGGTGCACCCCCAGGGTCTTGAGCGCGGCCTTGGCAATGGCCGCCCAGGCCGGACCGGCCACGGTGCCGCCGTAGTGGCGGCCCTTGGGCGTGTCGATCACCACCAGGATCACCGCCCGGGGGTCGTCGGCGGGCACAAAGCCCACGAAGCTGGACATGTACTCGCTGTGGCTGTAGCCGCCCTCGGGCTTGAGTTTCTGGGCGGTGCCGGTCTTGCCGGCCACCTTGAAGGGCGGCACCTTGATGCGCTCGCCGGTGCCGCCGGGCTCGGTGACCCCGACCATCATCCGGGTGAGCAGGCGGGCCTCGGTGGGGGCCAGGGCGCGGCCCCGCACCTGGGGCTGGGTCTCGGCCACCAGGTGCCCCGAGCCGTCCACCATGGCCTTGACCACGAAGGGGCGCATCAACACGCCGTTGTTGGCGATGGCCCCCACCGCGGCGGTGAGCTGCAAGGGCGTCACCGCCACGCCCTGGCCAAAGGCGATGTTGGCCATCTCCACCGGCTTCCAGGTGCGGGCCGGGCGCAGGATGCCCCGCGACTCGCCGGGCAGGTCCACCCCGGAGGACCGGCCGAAGCCGAAGCCCTTGAGGGTGGCGTAGAACCCCTCCGGCCCCACTGCCTCGGCCACCTTGGCCACGCCGATGTTGGAGGAGAACTTGACGATCTCGCCGAGGTTCAGCTTGCCGTGGGGGTGGGTGTCGTGGATGACCCGGCCGCCCACGCTCCAGGCCCCGTTCTCGCAGTCGAAGCGCTGGTCCAGGGTCACCTTGCCCGAGGCCAGGGCGGCGGCGGCCATGAACAGCTTGAAGGTGCTGCCCGGCTCGTAGGGGTCGGTGACCACCCGGTTGCGGTAGTTCTCGCGGGGGTAGTCCTGGTACACGTTGGGATTGAAGGTGGGCACCGAGGCCAGGGCCAAAATTTCGCCCGTGGCCGGGGCCATGACCACCGCCTGGCCGCCCGCCGCCTTCCAGCGGCTCACCGTCGCGGCCAGTATCTTCTCCACCTGGTATTGCAGCGACTTGTCGATGGTCAGGATGAGGTCCACGCCCTGGGGCGAGGCGGTCAGGGGCTGGCCCGCCAGCCAGAAGGGGCGGCCCAGAGCGTCGCGGGCCTTGGTGATGCGGCGTCCCTGGCCGGTGAGGGCCTTGTCGTACTGGCGCTCCAGGCCCTCCAGGCCCTTGGCCTCGGTTCCAGCGAAGCCGATGATATGGCTGGCCAGGCTGGTGTAGGGGTAGAAGCGGCGGGGCTCGCCCACCAGGCCCACGGACTTGTAACCCAGCGCCTTGACCGCCTCGGCTTGGGCCGGGTCCACCTGGCGCTCGATCCACACGAAGTGGCGCTTGCCCTTCAGGCGCTTGATCACCCCTTTGGGGGGCAGGCCCAAGGCCTTGGCCAGTTGGCGGCCCTCGCTGACCGGGTCTTTCACGTCCACCGGCCGGGCGTACACGCTATCGGTCTCCAGGCTCAGGGCCAGCTCCACCTGGTTGCGGTCGTAGATGATCCCCCGGTTGGGAGCCACCTCCACCTCGCGCATGATCTCCTTCTGGGCCTTGGCGCTCAGGAAGCTGCTTTGGAAAACTTGCAAATCCACCGCCCGCCCGGCCAGCACCGCGCCGGCCAGGACAAAGCAGCCGCCCACCATCCACAGACGCAGGCGCATCCAGCGGCGGGGGTCTTTTTGCTTGCGCGGGGTCATGGCAGCACCCTGGTGCGCGCGGCGGGCGCCGGCGCCAGGCCCAGGCGGGCCCCGGCCTGCTCCAGCCGCTCGGGGGAGCGCAGGTTGTTCAGCTCCACCCTGAGGCGGCGGCCGGTCTCCACCAGCTCCTCCTGGGTGGAGCGCGCCTGGCTGAGCTGGTAGCTGATGCTCATGCCGCGCACCCCGGTGTAGAGATAAAACAGGGCGCTGATGGTGACCAGCCCCAGGATGACCAGGCCCTGGCGCAGGTTGACCACCGCCGCCCGCTCTTGGCCCATGGGGCGGCGGTTGGCGGCGCGCACGCTGACGTTCATGCCGTGGCCTCCGTGCGAACCGCCGCGCGCAGACGAGCCGAGCGGGCCCGGGGGTTGGAGGCCACCTCTTCCTCGCCGGGGCGGCCCAGCTTGCCCAGGGGCTTAAAAAGAGGCTTCTTGCCGCAGAGGCACACCGCGATCTCGGGCGGACAGGTGCAGGGGTCGGCCCAGGCGCTGATGGCCCGTTTCACCCGGCGGTCCTCCAAGCTGTGGTAACTCAGCACCGCCAAGCGGCCTCCCGGGTTGAACAGGCGCGGGGCCTGGTCCAAAAATCGATCCAACATGCCCAGCTCGTCGTTGACCGCCAGGCGCAAAGCCTGGAAGACCTTGGTGGCCGGGTGGGTCTTGCGCTTCCTGCGCTCGGCCATGGGCATGGCCTCTTCAACCAGCGAAGCCAGGCGGCCGGTGGTGGCGATGGGCTCGGCGGCGCGGGCCCGCACCAAAGCGGTGGCGATGCGCCCGGCCAGGCTCTCCTCGCCCAGGCGCTTGAACAGCGAGGCCAGCTCGCCATGGTCCAGGGAGGCCAAAAGGTCCGCGGCGGTGGGGCCGTCCTGGCCCATGCGCATGTCCAGGGCCTCGTCGCGGCGGAAGGAGAAGCCGCGGCCCTGGTCGTCAAGCTGCATGGAGCTGACCCCCAAGTCCAACAGCGCGCCGTCGGCCGATCCCCGGCCCCAGCGCTGAAGCTCCTCGCCCATGTGATCGAAGGTCGCCTGCACCAAACGCACCCGGTCGCCGTATCCGGCCAGCCGCTCCCGGGCCAAGGAGAGGGCTCGGGGGTCGCGGTCCAGGCCCAGCAGAAGCCCGTCGGGGCTGCTGGCGGCCAGGACCGCCTCGGCGTGTCCGGCCGCGCCCAGCGTGCCGTCCACATAGAGGCAGCCGGGGCGGGGGTTCAGGACCCTCACCACCTCGGCCAGCATCACCGGCCGGTGGCTCTGGTCCATTGCCTAGATCCCCAGCTCGGCCATGAACGAGCTGAGGTCGCTGAAATTCTCTTGGATGCGGTCCCGTTCCTCGAACCAGCGGTCCTTGTCCCAGAGCTCGAAGGTGCTCTGCATGCCGACCAGCATTACCTGCCCCTCCAGCCCGGCGAGCTCGCGCAGGGGCTGGGGGATGAGGATACGGCCCTGCTTGTCCAGGGTGCATTCGGTGGCGCCGCTGATAAAGTAGCGGCGGAAGGCCAACACGCGGGGGTCGACCTGAGACTGCCGCCCGATCTTATCGGCGATGGCTCGCCATTCCTCCACGGGGTAGGCCACAAGGCAGCGGTGCGAGGTGGTGATGACCACCCGCTCGTCGCGCTTGGCTTTTAGCACATCGCGAAACAAGGCGGGCACAGCCACCCGTCCCTTGGCATCGAGATTGTGCACCGACCAACCCGTGAACACCTGGACTCCTTTCGGGGGGGTTCACCCACGATTCCCCACCATTACCCACTGGACACCACATTAACGAAGTGGCATGGCGCATGTCAAGAAAGAAACAAGAAAAAAACGGGTTTACCCGCTGAGATAGGCCATCTCGCCCCACCCCTTTTCAAGGCCAGGGACAGGCCCCTATTTTTATGAGCCGCTCTCATTTCGGCCTTTATTCATGCCTACCGCGGGGCGGCGCGCCCCAGGGACGGCTTCGAGGACCCTCCCGGGTCCCTTTCGCGGCCCTCCCGGTGGGTGGCGGTGGGGGAGGCGGATCGGTGGTGGGGAGTGGGGAACAGGCCCGGCCGGGGGCGGGAAACACTTGCCGGTCCAAGGCCGGCGCGTCACCGGATCGGCACCCAAAACGCGCGGCCGCCTTCCGGGAGAGCCCCTAACCATGGGCGTGAAGATAAAGCATTTTTCGCGCAATGCATATTGACTGGCGCGTTTGCGTGGTGCTATCCTGCCCCTAATTTGTTGCACGTTGGCGCGCGTGTAACCGGCGGCTAAGTCAGTTGACTCGTCCCCCACCCGCCAAATCAAAGCTGCGAGCGGTTATAGCGCCAGCTTAGAAAAGGCAAGGTTGCTTCCCCAAGGTGGGGGGGCGAAAATGCATAGGTTAGAAACTATTGAGACCGAGGAGTAGGCATGGCTAAGAAACCTGCCACTAAGGCGGACATGATCGACAAGATCGCAAAGGACGCCGGAATTTCCAAAGTCGCCGCCAAGCAAGCCCTGGAGTCCTTCGTCGACTTCGCCACGAAAGAGGTGAAGGTGGGAAGGCCCTTCCGGGTGGCCGGCCTTGGCACTTTCCAGCAGAAGAAGAGCAAGGCGCGCAAGGGCGTGAACCCCGCCACGGGTGAGCCCATCAAGATCAAGGCCAGCAAGCGCATGGTCTTCAAGCCCAGCTCGGCGGTGAAGGATCTTCTGAACCCCAAGAAGAAGTAATCCTCGCCTAGCTAGCTCTCTTCGGCTCTCCGGCCGGGACGCCCCTCGGCGCCGGGACCGGAGCAGCCAACACAATTCGCATCCCCGGGACCAGTTCGGCTGGCCACGGGGATGTTTCCTCCCGGAGCTCTCTGCCCGGCCCGACGGCGAGGGTGTGGGATCAGTGCCTCTTGACGGCCTGTTCGCCGGCGCGCGAACGGGCTATATTTATTCTTAGCGGCACCTATTTTTTGCCCCCACGCCGGGGCCACACTGCTTGGGCATCGGCCATGAGCGCACCCCTGGACCTTATAACCGGGCTCCCCCTTACATCCAGCGAAGACGAACCGGTGCGCCAGAAGGTGGAGGCCCTGCTCCTGGAGCTGGGCTACACCCGCGAGGAGATCGCGGTGGACGCCAGCCGGGGCCTGGGCCCGGACTACGATCATTTGCTGGTGGTGGCCGATTTGCTGGTGAGCCGGGAGGGCCGCGCGGCCATGGTTCTGCGCTGCGCCCGGGGCTCCATCGTCACCCGCGAAAAAGAGACCATCGCCTGCGCCCGCCTCATCGCGCCGCGCTGGGCCCCCTTGGCCGTAGCGGTCAACGGACACGATGCCGAGCTCATGGACACGGCCAGCGGCGAGGTGATGGCCACCGGCCTGGCGGCCATCCCCTCCCCCGAGTCCCTGGACCGGCTCTTGGCCAGCCGCCCGCCCACCAGCCCCAGCGCCAAGCAGGCGGCCCAGGCGGCCAGGGTCTACACGGCCTACAGCCAGTTCCACTGCGAAAACTTCTGCCGCTGATGCCCCGGATCGTAACCGCCGGGCCAGAACGCCACCCCGAGCTGCTCGCGCTCTGGGAGGCCTCGGTGCGCACCACCCACCACTTCCTGGGCGAGGAGGACATCGTCCGCCTGAAGCCCCTGATCCTGGAAAGCTACTTCAACGCGGTGGAGCTATGTTGCCTGGTGGATGAACAAGACCGGGCCCTGGGCTTTTTGGGCACCGCCCAGGGCAAGATCGAAATGCTCTTCATCGCCCCCGAGCAGCTGGGCCGGGGACTGGGCAGGCTGCTGGCGGCCCACGCCACCGAAGAGCTGGGCGCCGTCCGGGTGGACGTAAATGAGCAGAACCCCCAGGCGCTGGGCTTTTACGAGCACCTGGGTTTCCGGGTGGTGGGGCGCTCGCCCCTGGACGGCGAGGGACGGCCCTTTCCCTTGCTGCACCTGGAGCTGCGGCGGGTTTAGGCGCGGCGCAGGGTCTTTTGCCCCCAGGGGCAGGCACTGGTGCAGATGCCGCAATTGTGGCCTTGGTGAAAAGCCATGAAGTGCTCTTTCTTGTAAGCGTCGCACACCGCCGGGGCCAGGATCGCGGCCCGCTCCAGGCCGGGGGTCCAGGCCGCGCCGGCGAGAGCCCCGGCCGGGCAGACCTCCACGCAGGCGGCGCACTCGCCGCAAAAGCTCTTCTCCATGGGCGCGTCGGACTCAAGCGGCGCGTCGGTGAGCACCGTGCCCAGGCGCAGCCAGGGGCCCAGCTGGCGGGTGACGAGCTGGCAGTTCTTGCCGATCCAGCCTAGGCCCGCGCGGGTGGCCGCGGTCTTGTGGGGAAAGTCGCCCCGGATGTTCACCGGGTCCGAGCGCACCGAGGCGGGCACCAAGCGGGCGGTGTGGCCCGCCCCGCTGATGGCCGAGGCCAGCGCGGCGCTCAGGCCGTTGATGCGCCGGTTCACCTCGTCGTAAAGGTCGCAGTAGACCTGGGTGGGGCCCTGGGCGATACCGGCCATGATCTCCGGGTCCATGGCCAGGCCGAAGGACACGGCGCGGTCAAAGGCCCCCAGCTCGGGCGGCACCAGGCCTTCCAGGCCGGCCACGCCCCAAAGGGCGGCCCCGCCTTGCCTCAGGATGCTCTCCAGTTCGGCGCGCAGCTCGTGCTCCGGACTCATGGTGGCTCCTTGTGGTGTGCGCCCTTATTGTAGCAAGGCTCGCCCCGCCTTGCTTGACCGCCCTCAAGCACTGGGGTAGATTAGCCTTTTCGCAAGGAGCCGCATGGCCATGCCCATCATCGCCCTGAGCGGGGAACAAGCCGCCGCCCGGCCCGAAGGGGCCTCGCTGGCCGCCGCCGCGACCCGGGGCGGGCAGTGGCCGCCGCGCCCGGGCGACCGGGTGCTGGCCCTGGAAGAAAACGGCGCCTGGACCTGGCTGGCCGCCTGGCGCGAGCTGGCCTTTGACAGCGAGGTCTTCGGCCTGCCCCTGGGGCAAGCCGGGCTGCTGCACGCCGAGGCCTGGCCCCGGGACGAGGCCCGCGCCCAGGGCGCGCAATTGATCGGCCGCCTGCTCCGGGAGGCCCGCAATGAAGGCCTGGCCGGGCTGAGCTGCCGGGTGGGCGACGACGACTTTTTGGCCGCCCAGGCCCTGGAAACGGCCGGAGGCATCCTGGCCGACGTAAGCGTGGCCTGGGAGGCGAGCCTGGCCGGGCTGGCCGCGCCGCCCGCGTTGCCCGGCGGCTTGGTGCTGCGCCCCTGGCAGGAGGCCGACCGCGCCGGGCTGAAGGCCCTGGCGGCCTCGGCCTTTTGCGACCGGGAGGCCTATGCCGACCGCTTCGCCCTGGACCCGCGCCTGAGCCCCGGCTGCCCGGAGCTCTACGCCCGCTGGATGGCCAACAGCCTCGGCGGCGAGCAGGCAGACCAGGTGCTGGTTTTGGTTGGTGACGATCTGGCCGGTTTCATCACCCTAAAGCGCCCCGGCGACGACGGGGCCGGTTGGGTGGTGCTAAACGCCGTGGCCCCGGAAAAACGGGGCCAGGGCCTGTATAATTTGCTTTTGGCCCACGGCCTGGCCTGGCTGGCTCAAGAGGGCGCCTCGGTTGCCCGGGTGCGCACCAAGACCAGCCAGCGGGCGGTGATAAGGGCCTGGAGCCGCCTGGGGGCCCGGCCCCTGGCTGGTGATTTAACCTTCCACCTCTGGTTGGACGAGGTTTAGGAGAGAAGCATGTCGCGCGTATTGGTGACTGGCGGTGCCGGCTCCATCGGATCCTATATCTGCGAGGTCATGGTCCAGCGGGGCCACGAGGTCATCGCCCTGGACAACGGACCCTCCCGCAAGGTGGAGCACCTGTTCGACTCGGGCCGCTTCAAGTTCGTGCAGGACTCGGTGCTCTCCAAGGAGGTGGTGGACCATCTGGTGGACCGGGTGGACATCGTGGTGCACCTGGCGGCCATCGCCGACCCCAAGCGCTACGTCACCGAGCCCCTGAACGTGCTCAACGTGAACCTCAAGGGCTCGCTGGGCCTCTTGGAGGCCGCGGCGCGCGGCGGCAAGAAGTTCGTCTTCGCCTCCACCAGCGAGGTGTTGGGCCGCAACCCCAACGTGCCCTGGAACGAGGAGGCCGACCGCGTCTTGGGCCCGCCCTCCATCAACCGCTGGTGCTACTCCACGGGCAAGGCCCTGGTGGAGCACTACCTCTACGCCTACGGCCAGCAGGAGGGCCTGCCCTTCGTCATCATGCGCTTCTTCAACGTCTACGGCCCGCGCTGCGACGACCTGGGCCAGGGGCGCGTGATCCCCATCTTCCTGGAGCGCTTCCTCTCCGGCGAGCCGGTGGTCATCCACGGCGACGGCAAGCAGACCCGCTGCTTCACCTTCATCGAGGACACCGCCCAGGCCGTGGTGGAGCTTTCGCTCAACGACGCGGCGGTGGGCTCGTGCTTCAACATCGGCTCGGACGTGGAGACCAGCATCCTTGAGCTGGCCGAGGCCATGAAACGGGTAGGCGGCTTCGACAACGAGCTGGTGTTCAAACCCCACCTGGAGGTCTTCGGCCCGTCCTACGAGGACATCCCCCGGCGCATTCCGGACGTGAGCCGCATCGAGAAGGTGATCGGCTGGAAGGCCACCACTCCCCTGGACGAGGGCCTGAGCCGCACCATCGAGTTCTACCGCAAGCCCTGCTAGGGGCTTGCTCCGCACAAGCAAGGAGGCCCCATGCTCGATTGCAAGGGATTGGCTTGTCCGCAGCCAGTGATACGGACCAAGGAGCTTATCGAGAGCGAGGCTCCGGACAGCATCGAGGTGCTGGTGGACAACGAAGCGGCCAGCCAGAACGTGAGCCGCTTCATGGGCACCCAGGGCTATGAGGCCACGGTGAGCCGCCAGGGGGCCGAATGGCTGATCAGCGGCCAGCGCGACCCCGACAAGGCCGCCCAGGACATACCGCCCGAGGTGTTCACCTGCTCCCCCGAGGACGCCCGCCAGCTGGTGTTCATCCGCTCCAACACCATGGGGCGCGGCGACGACAAGCTGGGCACCGGCCTGATGAAGAACTTCATCCTCACCCTCAAGGAGATGGGCCCGGCCCTGTGGCGGATTTTGTTCGTCAACTCCGGGGTGAAGCTCTGCTGCGAAGGCTCCGAGAGCCTCGAGGCGCTCAAGGAGCTGCAAGAGTCCGGCGTGAGCATCCTGGTCTGCGGCACCTGCCTGGATTTCTTCGGCCTGCTGGAGAAGAAACAGGTGGGCGAGACCACCAACATGCTCGACATCGTGACCTCGCTCCAGGTGGCCGGCAAGGTCATCACGATCTAGGCCCGCTCCGCTCCCCTCCCCTTCTCAAGCTTCACTTTTGCTTGTCCAAGATATCGGCAAATACGATTTAAATCGTACTTGTGGATTGACTTGTCCTATCATCAAGCAGCCCGCCAAACGCGCCTCAGTGCCGGGGCATGGCTTCTCCTGGCGCACAGAGATTGCCGCGTCGCGCCCAGAGGGCGCTCCTCGCAATGACAATGACGGCTGTTGCTGAACAAAGAAAAGGCGGGAATGAACCCCGCCTTTACATTTGGCCCTTGATTTTTCCGCCTCACGACCATTCCCGGCATAGCCGCGTCTGGCTATGCCGGCCATTGCTTTAGGGCTTGATGCCTTTGACCAGCGCCGCCGGGCTCCCCTCCTTGGTGGGGCCGGCGTACTCGCAGGCAATGAGGCCCGCCTGTTCCATGAAGCCGCAGACCTCGGCCACGGTGTAGCTGCGGCCCTCGGGGGTGTTGAGGAGCATGTTCAGGCTGAACAGAGCAGGCCAGGGGTGCTTGGGGCCCTCGGGGCCCACGTAGAACTCCTGCACCCAAAGCACGCCGCCGGACTTTAGCGCCGCCGCCGCTTTGTCGATCAGCGCCTGGCAGTTGTCGTAGCCGTCGCCGTGCAGCACCTGGCTGATCCAGATCACGTCGTAGGGCCCGCCCAGGGGGTCCTGGCGGTAGTCGCCGGTGATGAAGCCCACCTCGCCGCCATGAGGGTGGCGGGAAGCCTCCTCATCGAAGGCCTGCCGGGCGCCGGGCAGGTCGAACACCGCCGCCTGGAGGCCCGGGGTCTCCTCGGCAAAGGTGTGGGCATAGACTCCCGGCCCGCCGCCGAGGTCCAGGAGGCTCTGGCCCGCTTTAAGGCCAAGGCGCTCAGCCAGGCCCGGCGCCTGTCCCCGCGCGATGTCGCGCATGGCCAGGTAGAAGTGAGTGCGGCCGGGCGACTCCTTGGAATCGGGCAGCTCCTCGCGCTCCACCGGCTTGCCGGTCCGCACGCAATCGGCCAGCTGGGCCCAGGTGGCCATCATGTCGGCCATGTGGTGGGCGTAGTTGACCAGGCTGCGGGGCCCGTCCGGGTCCAGGAAGGGAACCAGGTCCGGGTGCAGGCGAAAGGTGTCGCCCTCGGCCGAGAGCACCCCCAGGGCCGCCAGGGACCCGGCCAGGCGCTGGGTTGCGTCGGCATCCAGGCCCAGGCGGGCGGCCAGCTCCTCGGCCGTGGCCGGTCCCCGGCTCAGTTCGGGCAGCAGCCCGGTTTGCACCCCGGCGTGCAGGGCCGCGGTGGGCCAATAGCCGCTGGCCAGGCGCATGAAATCCTCGGCCTTCCATTCCCGTTTGCTCATCCGGCTCTCCTTAGCGAAGGATCAGAAACCACACCACCATGAACCCGGCGGTCACCGCAATGGGACCATACAGATAAGGGTAGCAGGCGCTGAGGGTGCATTTGAAGTAGTCGCGGGAAAGCAGGAAGCACAAGTGCAGGGGCGAGAGCATCATGCCGAAGAAGCCCGAGGCGAAGGCCAACATGCCGTGGGCCAAATAGTGGGTGCCGGTGTAGTGGCTGATCAGGGGCACCACCACCGGCAGGCTGGCGGCCACATAGCCCACCCCCACCCCAATGACCAGGCCGCTGATAAAGGGCAAAAGGGCCACCATGACCAGGGGCGGGATGCCGTAATGGTTCAGCTCGCCCTGGATGGCCCCCACCGCGCCAGAGCTTTTCATCAGGCCCTGAAAGATCATGATGCCCACCACCAGGCCCAGCAGGCTGAGCACCTCGCGGCGGGCGAACATGGCCAGCACCTTGGCGGGCGGGGTGCGGTTGGCCAGGGCGGCGGCCACCAGCGCTGCCACCAGGCCGCTGATCAGCGGGGCTCCCCCGGGCCAGGGCGGGCCGGGCGCGGGCCACAGGCTCTCCAGCCCGCTGACCAGGATCACCACCGCGATCATCACCAGGATGGGAGCCAGCTCTTTTAGGAAAGCGCCCAGGGAGCCCGCCGCGCGGTGGTCTGCCTGGGGCGGCTCGGGCAGGCGGCGCAGCAGGAGCCACACCCCGCTGGCCAGGTGCACCAGGGCGATGGGCAGCATGACCAGCATGAAGGAGATGGTGCCCACCCCCAACAGGCTGATGGCCAGGATGATGCCCGGATACATGGGCCACCAGTACTCGCCGTGGTGGCGGAACCAGTAGTTCACCGAGCTGAGCAGCGCGCCCTGTTTGCCGCCCGCGCCGTTGGCCGGGCAGGAGGCCTCCACCATGGGCGCGGAGAACAGGGCCCCGCCGGGCATGGGCAGCAGGCCGATGATGGCGGGCATCACTGCCGCCGTGGCCCGGGGCGAGCTGACCAGCTTGCCGAAGGTGGCCACGATGCGCTCCAGTTGGCCCGACTCCTTCATAAGATGGCTGAGCACCAGCATGAGGGCCACGGCCAGGGCCAGGCGCAGGCTCACCGGCGCGATGAGGGCCTTGCCCGCCGCGACGGCGGTCTGGGCCGGGCCCAGGCCCATGCCCAGGCCCAGGAGCAGGCCCCCCAGGGCCAGGCACAGCCCCAAGTGCAGTTTCAGGCGGCTTACCGTGACCACCAGGGCGAATACGGCCAGGACCTTGACCAGGGCCGGCCAAAGCAGCGGATTGAGTATTTGGATCATGCCAAGGTGGCCTGGGTGTGTCCGGCGGAATGGGCGAAGTGTTTGAGGAAGGCGGAGTCGTTGTCGCGGCGGGCCTGGGCCAGCTCGTTCATTTCGGTGGCGGTGCGCCGGAGGCCGGCGGCCAGTTCCCCGGCCCGGCCCTCCAGCTCGGCCAGGCAGAGGCGGAGTTGGTCGCAGCAGTCGTTGATCTGGATCTGATGGGCCCGGCTGCGGCAGACCAGGTGGTGCCGCCGCCTAAAGGAGCGCACCAGGCAGCCGTCCAAAAAGGCGGCCAGCATGGCGTCGGCCGCGGCCTGCTCGGCCAGGGCCAGGAACAATGCCTCCGAGGCGTAGAGCCAATCCGAGGCCCGCACCGAGCACAGCTCCTGGTAGTCGGCCAGGGGCGCGGCGGCGCGCTGCCAGAGGCGGGTGGCCGCGGTGGAGGCGCGGTTGAGGCCCAGGGCGTACTGCTCCAGGGCATCGGCCTCCAGCCAGGTTTCTTGGTGCAACAGCGGCACCTGCAAGGGCTGGCCCGGCCCGCCCAGGCCGGGCAGGACGCTCTCCAGGGAAACGTAGCGGGTGCCCGGCAGGCCCAGGCCGTGGGGGCTGGTGTTCAGGGCGTTGGCTCCGCGCCGGGCCAATACCCGGCCCAGGGCGCAGGCCCCGGCCGCCTGGTACAGGGTGGCCTGCACCGTGCCGCCGTTCATATCGGGCATGATCAGCTCGCCCCGGGGGTCCACCATGTCCGCGCCCACCAGGATGATGGGGTCGCAGCCGATGACCAGGGCCAGCTCGGCCAAACGGCCCAAGGTGTGCTGCTGGGGCGTGAGATACTCGGCCATGGGAGCCAGGGGGCCCAGGGCGGTACCCCGGGGGCCCAGGCACATGAAAACCGGGCCTGGATGGGCCCGGATCGTCGGTGCGTGGGCCACTTCCTCGGCGATGAGGGGGGTGCGCTCCAACACTGGATGGCTGAAGGCGAACAGGGGGCCCAGGGCCGGACCGGCCAGGCCCACCCCGCTGGGCTCGATGCCCATGCGGGCCACCCGGGGCAGGGCGCGGTCGGAGCAGAAGAACACCGCGCCGCCCATATTGCCCGCCAAGCGCTCCAGGGCGGGCTCCAGGGAGGGGCCGTCCAGGGCCAGCACCGCGGGCCGTCCGGGCATACAGGCGGGCAGGCCGTTGGCCGCGCCCGCGAACACGGCGTGGATCAGGTTGGCCACCAGGTTGGCTCCGGATTGCATCTCCCAGTCCAGAGCCAGGTCGCGGGCCCTGAGGGCGTGGCCCAGCACGCGGTAGAGCCGGGCCCGGGCCGCGGCGGCCTCGGGGTCGGTGTCCGAGTGCAGATGCACCATCTCCATCTGGCCGGTGAGGCTCAGCTGGGGATTGTGGCTCAGCGCCTCTTCCAGGGCGGCCTCGGAGGGGGCCAAGAGCACCAGCTCCTCCTGGCCCAGGGGCATGCCCAGGTCGTGGCGGCCCAGGGCGGCGGCCAAGACCTCGGCGCGGGGCTGCAAGCAGAAGACCTGGTGCCCGGCGGGCATGCGCTCCAGCAAGAGCGCCACCTCGTCCATCAGGCCGCCGCCCACCACCAGGGTGATGCCCCCGGCGCGGGCCTTCAGGCCGCTGAGGCCGGGGCCCTCGCTCTGCACGGACCCCACCGCCGGCGGAGCCAGGGGCCCCACCCCGCTACGCTCCAGCCAGGCGGCCACCTCGGGCGACACCATGGCCAGGACGTCCAGGTTCTTGCGGTACAGCTCTGGTGAGAAGGACTCTACCGGCACGAATCGCTTCCTCTTTTGTGTGGTTGCCAGCCGGGAAAGTTGAGGGAATTTTATCGTTGAGTCGGGGGGTTTGCAACTTTGGCCGGGATCGAAGCTGCGGCGGGCGGGGTTTCGGCCAGGTGTCCGCCCTTGAAGCGCAAGAGCACCGGGCCGGTGGGAAGCAGGTAAACGTAGTGCTGCTCGTCGGAGAGGTAGTTGACCATGAAGGAGCGCTGGGGCCGTCCCCAGGCCAGCTCCACGGTCCAGAAGTCGTCGCCTTTCTCGATGTGGCCCGCGGCCAGGCGGGCTTTGCGCGCGGGCGGCAGGTCCGCGGCCTTGAGCTTGGCCAGGCGGTCGGCGTGGCGCGCGGCCGGTCCGGGCAAGGGCACCCCGGCGGCGCGGGGCAGGCGGCCCAGGGCCTCCAGGCCCACCACCGCCTCCAGGCCGGGGGCGGGATCGGCGGGTTTTTGCAGCGCGGAGGCGGGCACCCACCAGGGGCCGGGCCGCCCCCGTGGCGCGAAGAGCCACAGGGCCTCGTGGGCGCGATATGCACGGCGCTCCAGCAGGCGGCCGGGGACGGGCCGCCCTTGCGGGCCGAAGCGGGCGATCAGAAAGTATTCGGGGGTTTGGCCCAAAAGCTCCCAGGCGCTGAAGGCGGCGGCGGTCCCGGCGGAGCCGCCGTCCAGGCCGATCAGGGGCGTGTCGCGCAGCAGGGTCAGGGAGCGGGGCTCCGGCGCCTGGGCAACGGCGGCCGTGGCCAGGGCCAACAGCAGGGCCGGGGCCAGAAGCCAGCGGAGCATCAGCTTTTTAATAGATCGAGGAATTCCAGCGCTTCTTGCGGCGGTGCAGGGCCAGGCCCATGAGCCAGCCGATGACCAGCACGCCGGCCCCGGCCAGGAACCACTTCAGGTTGGAGGAGAACTTCAGCGACTTGTTCTCCACCACCAGCTCCTTGAGCTCCTTGTCCTGCTTTTCGTAGCGGGCTTGCAGGGCCTTATGACGCTTCTTGAGGGTCATGACGTCGGCCGAATCGGCCTGGAGCTTCTCGTGGCGGGCGGTGAGCTCGGCCAGCTGGCCCTGGGCGGTGCTGAGCTCGCGGCTCAGGCGCTGGTTCTCGCTGTGCAGCTCTTCCAGGCGGCGGGCCATGTCCTTGTTGGCCGGGTCCAGCTCGGCCAGGCGCAAACGGGCGGGCCGCTCCTTGGTCAGGAAACGGGTGAGCACCCAGCCTTCCTTGCCGTCGGGCAGGCGCACCAGGGCCCAGCCGTCGCGTTCCTTGCCCAGCAGGGTGACCGCGTCGCCGGTCTCGGTCATGGCCACCACCTTGTTGCTCAGGCTGGGGCCCGAACGCACCGTGATGCGCAGCTGGTCGCTGACGTAGAGGGTGTCCTGGGCCAGGGCGGGCAAGGCGGCCAGGCAGGCCAAAAGCACCAAAAGGGCGGCAAGGCGCGGTTTCATGAGACGAAGCTCCTTTCCAGGCACTGGGACACCAAAAACTTAACAAACCCCTCCGGGGCTGTCAACGAAGCCTACCACAGTACAACTGCCGACAAAATAAGGCGAATTATTGATTTTTAAATTTTGACTGGGAATGGCTACTGTCCTAAAATGATTTAATCGGCCTGCCCAACTTCACGCCGTTTCGGTCCGCGCGGCGGGGTGGAGAGTTATGCAAAATAGCCGCGTCCTGATTGTGGACGACGAGCCGGATATCCTCCAGGCTCTGGGTGACCTATACCTTGCCCACGGAGCCGAGGTGCTTACTTCCGGCGACAGCCGTCGCGCTTTGGACATCGCACGCCGGGAACTGCCCGATCTGGTCCTTTTGGACGTGATGATGCCGGGGGTGGACGGGTATGCCATCTGCCGGGAGCTGAAGCAGAACGACGAAACCCGCCGCATCCCGGTGATCATGGTGACCGGCCTGGGCGACCTGGACCACAAGCTCCGGGGCCTGGACGTGGGGGCCGACGATTTCCTGACCAAGCCGGTGAACTCCTCCGAGCTCCTGACCCGCTCGCGGGCCCTGTTGCGGGTGAAGGAGCTGGGCGACGAGCTGGAGAGCGCCTACCGCTCCATGGCCGACATCGCCTCCTACACCAACAACCTGCTCCGGAGCTTCGACCCCAGCGGCTTCGACCCCCAGCAGAGCCTGGGCGGGCTCATGGAATTTCTCCTGGGCTCCGGGGCCAACGCCCACAGCCGCCCCCAGCGGGTGATCCTGCTCAGCAAAAACCCCGAAAGCGGCTGGGAGGCCTGGCGCTATTCCAACGGCGGCGAGAGCATCGACTGCCGCCACCTGGGCTCCCTGGTGCCCGACGAGGCGGTGGAGCCCATGTTCCAGGGTCAGGCCAGCATTTTCTGCAACCGCGACGACGAGTGCCACCAGCGGGTGGTCAACGCCTCGCTGTGGGAGCGCCTGGGCGAGCCCACCCCCAAGGACAACATGGTGGCCTACCAGTCGGGCTCGGTGGCGGTGTTGGCCATAGACAACAACAAGGAGGTGAGCGACTACGAGGCCAAGGTGCTCTCGGCCATAGTGGCCACCATCCACGTTTTCATGAAGACCATCGTCGGCCAGCTCCGCGAGGTGGAGCGGGCCTTCTTCTACACCATCGAGTCCCTGGCCCGGGCGGCCGAGAGCCACGACGAGGACACGGCCAACCACATCGTGCGGGTCAAGCGCTACGCCGAGGCCCTGGGCCGGGCCCTAGGCCGCGAGGAATCCTATGTCGTCGCCCTGGGCTACGCCGCCCAGATGCACGACGTGGGCAAGCTGCACGTGCACCCGGACATCCTGCGCAAGCCCGGCCCCCTCACCCCCGGCGAGTGGGAGGAGGTCAAGCGCCACACCCTCTTCGGGGCGCGCATCCTGGGCGAGCACCCCCGCCTGGCCATGGCCCGCGAGGTGGCCCTGAACCACCACGAGCATTGGGACGGCAGCGGCTATCCCCAGGGGCTCTCCGGCGAGGAGATCCCCCTGTCGGGGCGCATCAGCATGATGGCCGACGTGTACGACGCCCTGCGCAGCGCGCGGCATTACAAACTGCCCTACAGCCACGAGCGGGCGGTGGAGGTGATCCGCCTCGGCGATCACCGCCTGCGGCCCCAGTGGTTTGATCCCCAGGTGTTGCAAGCCTTTCTGGACATTCACGTCGAATTCGCTAAGATATACCGCGAATCCAAGGACTAGCTGCGCCCTTCCGGAACCGCCAGCCGAAGGAGGGCCCCGGGGCGCGCCGCGAACAGCGGCGAGACTTGCCGCGTGCACCAATATTTTGTGAGGAGGGATAAATGAGCGAAATCAAGACCATCGGCGTGGTGGGCGCCGGCACCATGGGCAACGGCATCGCCCAATTGGCCGCCCAGACCGGGGCTTCGGTTATCATGCGCGACATCAAGGACGAGTTCGTGGAGCGCGGCCTGGGCGCCATCGACAAGTTCCTGTCCAAGGGCGTGGAGCGCGGCAAGGTGACCCCCGAGGCCAAGGCCGAGGTGTTGGGCCGCATCAAGGGCACCACCGACATGGGCGCCCTGTCCGAGGCCGACTTCATCATCGAGGCGGTGATCGAGGACCTGGACCTGAAAAAAACAGTCTACGGCGAGCTGGACGAGGTCTGCCGCCCCGAGGTGATCCTGGCCACCAACACCAGCTCCATGAGCGTCACCCTGATCGCGGCCGCCACCAAGCGCCCCGACCAGGTGGTGGGCATGCACTTCTTCAACCCCGCCCAGATCATGCGCCTGTGCGAGATCATCCGGGGCTATTCCACCAGCGACGAGACCGTGGCCGTGACCACCGCCCTGGCCCAGAAGATGGGCAAGGAGACCGTGGAGGTCATGGTGGACAGCCCGGGCTTCATCGTCAACCGGCTGATGATCCCCCACATGGTGGAAGCCGCCCGCATGTTGCAGGAGGGCGTGGCCTCCAAGGAAGACATCGACAAGGCGGTCAAGCTGGGCCTGAACTACCCCATGGGCCCGTTTGAGCTGATGGACTTCACCGGCATCGACATCTGCAAGTTCGTGGCCGACTACTTCGCTCAGGAATTGAACAAGGAGCTGAAGTGGGACGTGCCCACCAACATGAAGAACCAGATCCGCTCGGGCAACCTGGGCCGCAAGAGCGGCGCCGGCTGGTACGACTACAAGAAGTAGTTCGCGCCGCCTGACAAGGCACGCAAGCCCCCGCCCGGCACCGGGCGGGGGCTTATTTATTTGGGGGAGAACTAAAATAGGGGCGGATGGTTAACCATCGGCGAAGCGCATCGGAAAGGCATGCGCCGTGCCCGTCGCAGAGATTGCCGCGTCGCGGCCGGGAGGCCGCTCCTCGCAATGACACCCTGCTATTTTAGATAATGCCTTGTCATGGCGAGGAGCCTTGGCGACGAAGCAATCTCCGCCTGGAGCAGGCGCGGCCCAGTTCAAGCACGGCCCACGTTTCCCTTCACTCAGCCCTTGACCACCGTTTGACGATCACCAAGGAAGATCGCCACGTCGCGGCGGGAGGGACACCTTTTTCAAAAACCCTCTTTCGCCGCCGCTCCTCGCGATGACTGTCTATTTCTGAATTTGGTTTTTTCGCGAAATCAGGTTTAGACCAGCCGGGCGATGACCGCGAATTCGTCGGAGTCCGGCTCGTAGGAGTCGCCGGCCACGCTGCCCAGGGCCTGCTCCACGGCCCAGCCGTGGGCGGCCAGCTCCGCCCCAAGCCCCTGGGGCTCGAAGTGCTGCAGCCAGTTGTAGACCTCGCGCTCGCCCTGCTGCTCCACGATGTGGTAGCGGTCCAGGGCCAGGCTGTGCTCGGGGTAGAGGAAGCTCCGGCTTAGCACGCGGTGGGGGCCCTGGGCCCAGAAGCCGCCCTGGGGGAACTCCTCCTCGCTGGCGGCTTCGCTCAGGCCCGCGAAGCGGTGGGTGGAAAACAGGTCCATGAGCAGCGCGCCGCCGGGCTTGAGCGACCGCGCGAACACGCCCAGCAGGCGGCCCCGTTGCTCCGGGCTCAGGGCGCAGTAGTCGCCGTAGATAAGTAGGATCAGGTCGAAGCGCTCCGGCCCGGCGAAATCCAGGTAGTTCATGCAGCGGTAGTCGATGCTCAGGCCCAAGGCCTCGGCCTGGCCGCGGGCGTAGGCGATGGAGCGCGGCGAGAAGTCGATGCCCGTGACCTCGGCCCCGGTGGCGGCCAGGCGCGAGGCATAGAGCCCCGGCCCGCAGCCGAAGTCGCCCACCGCCCTGCCCGGCCCCAGGTAGAAACGCTCGGTCATCCACTGGGTGGCGCGGGTTATGAATGCGCCGCTCCGCGAGGAGATGTCATGGCTGGGGTCCAGGTGGAAGGCCAGCATCTGGGAAGACACCCAGGGGTCGGCCCAAAGCAGCTCGGCGGTGTAGCGCTCCCAGGGCTCGGGGCGCTGGTCCAGTGAGTGCGGATCAAGGGGCATGATTATCAGGCCAGCAGCTCGTCCACGGTCTGCACGGTGAGCAGGGGCCGCAGCGGACTCTTGCGGTAGAGCTCCAGGCAGCTGGTGTGCGCCTCGTCGCTCACCGCCGTGGTGGCGTCATCCACCATGACCGCGTGGAAATCGTGGCATACCGCGTCCAGGGCAGTGGTCAGCACGCAGTAGGGGGTCATCAGGCCGCAGGCGGCCACCCGCTCCACCTGCCACAAACGCAGGGTCTGATCCAGGTCGGTCTTGAAAAAGGCGCTCATGCGGCGCTTGGGCAGCCAGGTGTCGCCGGGCTCCTGGGTGAGCAGGCCGCTGACCTCGGCGCCCTCGGTGCCGCGCAAGCTATGGTCCTTCATGCGGCCGCGAAACAGGGCGTCGCCGGGCAGAAAGCTGTCCGTGGCGAAGATCACCGGCCAGCCGCGCTCCCGCGCCCCGGCGGTCAGGCGGTTCACCGCGGGCACGATGGCCTTGCCCCGCTGGGCGATGCCCGCGTGGGCCGCGCTCTCCAGGTTGTCCTTGACCATGTCCACCACCACGATGGCCGTTTTCATGCCGCCCCCTTATGCTCCTTGGGTTTATCGGCCGCCGCGAACAGCTCCTCCAGCATGGCCGCGCCTTCGCGCAAGGGGCCGGGGTCGTCGCCGGGAGCCACCTCCAGCACCTTGAGCGGTGAGCCCGCCAGGGCCTTGGTCAACTGGGGCCAGTCCATCTCGCCCACGCCCGGGGCCTGGTGATCGTGGCGCCCCTGGGCGTCGTGCAGATGGCAGCCCACCAGGGTATGGCCGAAGCGCTCCAGCCATTCCGAGGCCGGGCCCATGCCGGCCAGCTCCTGCACCCAGGCGTGTCCGCAGTCGTACCACAGGCCCATAGGCGCGCCCGCGAAGCGCTCCAGCAGGGTGCCGGTTTCCTCCAGGCTGGGGATCTGGAAGGCGTGGAAGCGGTTCTCCAGGCCCAGGCGCACCCCCAGGGCCTCGGCCCGGGGGGCCAGGCGCTCCAGGGAGAAGCTCACCGCGTCCAGATGGCGCGGGGCGGTCAGCGCCCTTTGCTCCAAATGGGCGGCCAGCTCGGGGGTCATCTTCCCGGCCTGGGCCGCCGCGCCGGTCACGGCTTTTTCGCGCGCCCCGCTCACCCCGCCCAGGTGCAGAACCACGCCGGTGGCCTCCAGGTCGCTGGCAATCTCCAGGGTGCGCTCGGTGTACTCCACCGCCTGGGCCCGCTCGTCGGGGTCCAGGGCGGCCAGGTTGAACAGGTCGCCGGAGGCCTGGTCGCGGGGCACGCCCTGGGGCAGGGGCACGAAGTTGTGCAAACTCTCCACCCGCCAGCCACGCGCCGCGAACTCGGGTAAAAGGTGGTCGATCACCGGCCTGGGCAGGCGGTATTCCAGCTCCAGGCGGGGCAGGCCGATGGGGTCCAGGGCGCTTAGAATCGCCTTGGCCTCGGCCGCCGGGCCAAAAGGAGCCGCCTCCAGGGCCCGGGCCTTGGCCCAGACCGTGGAGACGGCGAGTCGAGTTTCATTTAGGTCATTCACGAGAAAGGTGTTTACGGCTCCACGTACCCCGGGGTGTTGCATTTGGTCTGCTGGTACTTGGACCAGAAGGGGCTCATGGTGCGCAGGCGCTCGATGATGCCCGGCATGTGCTCCAGAATGTGGTCCACGTCCGCGTCGTTGTTGAAGATGCTCAGGCTGAAGCGAATGGAGCCGTGGGCCGCGGTGAAGGGTACGCCCATGGCCCGAAGCACGTGGCTGGGCTCCAGAGAGCCGGAGGTACAGGCGCTGCCCGAGGAGGCGCAGATGCCCAGGGAGCTGAGGTGCAAGAGGATGGACTCGCCCTCCACGTACTCGAAGCTCACCGAGCTGGTGTTGGGCAGGCGGCGGTCGGGATCGCCGTTGACCATGGTGGCCTCGATCTCCAACAGCCCTTTTTCCAGGCGGTCGCGCAGGGCCTTGACCCGGGTGTTCTCCTCTTCCATGTGCTCCATGGCCATGCGGGCTGCCGCGCCCATGCCGATGATGTAGGGCACGTTCTCCGTGCCCGCCCGGCGGCCGTGCTCCTGGTGCCCGCCCTTCATGAAGGGCACGAAGGGGGTGCCTTTCTTGATGTAGAGCACCCCGATGCCCTTGGGGGCGTGCAGCTTGTGGCCGCTAAGGGCCAACATGCTGATGGCGGTGCTGCTCAGGTTGATGGGCACCTTGCCCACCGCCTGCACCGCGTCGGTGTGGAACAACACGCCCTTGGCCGCGCAGATCTCGGCGATCTCCTCCACCGGGAAGATCACGCCGGTCTCGTTGTTGGCCCACATCACGCTGACCAGGGCGGTGTCCTCGCGGATGGCCTCGGCCAGAGCCTCCAGGTCCAGGTTGCCCTGGCGGTCCACCTTGAGGAAGGTCACGTCGTAGCCCTGGGTGGCCAGGGACTGGCTGGTGTTTAAGACCGCCGGGTGCTCCACCCGGGTGGTGACGATGTGGCGCTTGTCCGGCTGGCAGGCCAGGGCGCTGCTGATGGCGGTGTTGTCGCTCTCGGTGCCGCAGGAGGTGAAGACGATCTCCTCGGGCGAGGCGCCCAACAGGGCGGCCACCTGGGCCCGGGCCTCGTCCACCTTGGCCCCCACCTGGCCGCCGAAGTTATGCATGGAGCTGGGGTTGCCGTAATACTCCGCGAAGTAGGGCAGCATGGCCGCCACCACCTCGGGCGCCACCTGGCTGGTGGCGTTGTTGTCCATGTAGACCACGCGCTCGCTCACGGCTTTACCTCCTGCACCTTAAGATCGTCGCTGACGAACTCGCGGAGCTTGCTCTGCACGAACTGCCCCAGGGTGGCCGCGCTGGCCGCGCAGGAGGAGCAGCGGCCCCGGAGCGACACCATCACGTTGTCGCCGTCGATGTCGATCAGCTCGATGTCGCCGCCGTCGGCCTTGAGGGCCGGGCGCACCTCGCGCTCCAGGGTCTGCTCGATCAGTTTCATCTTCTGGATGTTGGACAAGGGCTTCTTGGCCGCCGCCGGGGCCGCGGCCGGGGCCGCCGCCTTGGGGGTGGTCTCCCACACGCGGTCCAGGATGGCTTGGATCTTGTCCACGCAGTCGCCGCAGCCGCCGCCCGCCTTGGTGTAGTTGGTGATCTCCTCCACCGTGTGCAGGTCGTTGCTGCGGGCCACCTTCTCGATCTCCTGGTCGGTGACCCCGAAGCACTGGCAGACCACCTCGCCCTCGGCCTGGGGCAGGGGCTCCAAACCGCGGTAGTTGCGGATGGCCGCTTGCAGGGCTTCCTCGCCCATGACCGAGCAGTGCATCTTTTCCTTGGGCAGGCCGCCCAGGAAGTCGGCGATGTCCTTGTTGGTCAGCTTCTCGGCCTCTTCC